>JBKQRH010000097.1:0-6064 GCA_052326045.1 Occallatibacter sp.
CCCGCCACAGCCTTCGGGCTCGGCTTCCCACCCCAGCGACGAAGACCTGTCGCTGGGGACCCCGGCTTCGTCTGGCCGGATTTTCACTCGCAACGCTGTCCGCCCTATAGTTCATAACAGGCTCTAGCGATTCACAAATGTTACATATGAGATTTGAAGTATCCCACCCCTGCGCCGGACCGGGGTCCCCTGAGCGCGAAGTTTGCGCGTTGGGGTGGAGATAAAGGTCGCATGGCAGGCGCCCGGCGGAAAGGCGGCGCGCAAACGGCGCCCGCGCGGTTTAGCCCAGGTTTGCGGGCTCGTCCCAGGCTGATAAGACGAATTCTTTCAATGGCTTGCGAGAACGCGGCGCAATTTCCATAGCGAGCAGTTGCGCTTGGACCAGGGCATCCGGTTCGCCCTGGTAGCCGAGTGCGATGACAGCGCCGAGGACGTAACTCGCTGGAATTTTAAGGATTTGGCGTGCGGCATCCTGGTCGTAACCGGCCATGGAGTGGGTGGAGAGGCCAAGCGACGCGGCTTGCAGGGCGAGGGTAGCGGCGGCTGCGCCCAAGTCATAGAGTGCGTGGGCGTTAGGGGAGCCGTCATGGGTGAATTTGGTGCTGGCCACGCCCAAAATCAGCACCGGCGCCGCGCCCGCCCAGTCCTGGTTGAATTCGATGAGAGTGGAGAATATTTTCTTATAAGTCAACGAGTTACGGGTGCCGACGAGGAAGCGCCAGGGTTGCTCGTTATTGGAGGAGGCGGTCCAGCGAACGGCCTCGAAGACTTTTTCGAGATCGGCCGGGGCCACTTCGCGGTTGGAAAAGGAGCGAGGGCTCCAGCGGCTGAGCACCACCGGCAACACGCCAGCGACTCCGATGGCATGCTTCAAGTTGTGGACTTCAACAGCAGACAACATCATGGGGGAGGCTCCTTGGGGGGAATGAGCCTGACTTCTTTGATTCATGGCGTGGGACGAAGGATTCCTGTTCCGGATGAAAAATTTGTTTGAGCGGAGTTTTCCTGGGGCTGTGCATCCGGGAAACGGCGATCCCGGAAGCCGTGGCCTGGAAGGCGCCGGTTTGGTGCAAGCGGCGACCTACAGGTTGCTGGTTTCCCGGTCACTGTGAGGCTCCGAGCTGCCGGTTTTAAAGAGAGTGCCGCAGCGCGGCGATTTCCTGGCGCAATTCCGCCACAGCCGCCTCCAACCGCGCAATCCGTTCTTCCTGCCCTGAGTCCTCGCCAGCCTCGCGTCTCACAAGCGCCGACTCAGCCGCAAACGCCGCCGACTCCACTGGCCCCGAAAGCAGATGCGCATAGCGGGACTCCTTGGTCCCCGGCTGACGCGGCAAGACGGCTACGAGCGGCGGTTCACGCTCCATCAGCTTTTGCAGCGCGGCGAGTACTTCGCCGATCTCGTCGAAGCGATGCAGCCGCTCGGTCCGCCCGCGCAACTCGCCCGGCGTCTGCGGCCCGCGCAGCAGCAGCACGCACAGCAGCGCCGTCTCCGCGCGGCTGAAGTTGAAGGCCTCGCCCAGCCAGTGCTCGTACTTGGTCACGCGCCCGTCTGCCCCGCGCGCACGCCCGGCCAGCCGCAGGTCTTCCAGGCCGTGCAGAGCCTGCCGCACCGCTTCCTCGTCCAGATCCATCACCGGCTCGCGGTTCGAGCGCTGATTGCAGGCGTTGATCAGCGCATTCAGCGAAAGCGGATAATAATCCGGCGTAGTCACTTCTTTTTCAACCAGCGCACCCAGAACGCGGGCCTGGGGAGGAGTGAGAAAGAGGGGTTCGGTCTGCGGCATGTGTCTATTCTGCCACCTGCGGCGCGTCGTTGCGCGCCTGTATAAACGAGAGCCCGATTGAGATTTGTGCTTTTCCACCCTAGCCGCAAAAACAACGACGCGGCGAGGGTGGGGCACCCAATTCTTGTGAGGCTAGGCCGTTCCCTCTGGCAGCGTTTCCCGGTCACGGGTCAGCAGGAAGTACACCAGCGGCGTGACCACCAAACTGAGCACCATGGAAATACCCAGCCCGCCGATCACCGCGATGGCCAGCGGTTGCAGCATCTGCGAGCCGGCGCCCAGCGCGAAAGCCAACGGCAGCATTCCGCAGACCGCGGCAATGGCGGTCATGACGATGGGCCGCAGCCGCCGCCGGGCCGCGTGCAGCATAGCTTCTCGTGGGCAGGCGCCCTCGGCGCGGAACTTCTCGTCGGCGTCAAGCAGCAGAATGCCATTCTTGGCCACGATGCCGATGACCATGATGAGGCCCATGAACGAGGCCACATTAAAGGTGGTTCCGGTAACCAGCAGCGCCAGGATTACGCCGGAGATGGAGAGTACCGAAGAGCTAAGAATGGCGATGGGCGCGGGAAAGTTGCGGAACTCGGCCAGCAGCACGCCGAATACCAGCGCCAACGCTAACAACAGCACCCGCAGCAGGTCGCGAAACGATTTTTGCTGCTCCTCGTAGGTGCCGCCGTACTCGACGCGCACCGAGGCGGGCAGATGCAGGCCTTCAACGGTCTGGCGGACCCTGGCCATTGCGCTGCCCAGGTCCGACCCTTCCAGGCGGCCGGTAACCACCACCAGCCGTTGCAGGTTCTCGCGCCTAATCTCATTCTGCGGCGGCAACTGCTCAACCGAGGCCAGCGAGCCCAGGGTTGCCGTGTGGCCCGAGCTGCTGTTGAAGACCGTGTTCTGGATAGTTTCGAGCGATGCCCGGTTCTCGTCGCCCAGGCGCACGCGAATGGTGTAGGGGCGGCCGTTCGAGATCAGCGGATCGGTCGTGGTCACTCCATCCAGAATCGCGGTGGCGTCTTCGGTGACCTCAGTCGGAGTGAAGCTCAGCCGGGCCGCAACGACGGGATTGATCTGGAAGTTGGTAGCCGGCCCGCTGATGGTGTTCTCGATGCCGTTCTGCACATCGACCACGCCCGCGATCTTGCCGATGGCGTCGCCCACCCTGGGACCTAGTTGCTCCAGTAGCGCCGGGTCGTTCGAGAAGATCTTGATCTGGATCGGCTCCGGCGCATTGGACAAATCGCCGATCATGTCCTGAAGTACCTGGGTAAACTCGATGTCCAGCTCGGGCTCGGTGGCTTTAACCTGCGCACGCACATCGGCGATCACGTCGTCGATGGCGCGGCTGCGTTTAGCTTTGAGCTTCACGGTAAAGTCACCGGTGTTGGCCTCAGTCACAGCGGCCAGCCCCATCTGCAATCCAGTGCGACGTGAAGTACTCTCCACCTCGGGAGTTTCGCGCAGGATGCGCTCCACATGATCCAGAACCCGGTTGGTCTCGCTGAGCGCACTTCCCGGCGGCATGAAGTAGTCCAGAATGAAGCCGCCCTCGTCCATTCCCGGCAACAGGTCGGAACCCAGCGCCTTGTAGCCCGCCCAGGTGGCCACCACTAGCAGCAGGCAGGTTCCACCCAGCAGGAGCGGATTAGCCAGAGACCAGTCCAGCAGCCGGCGGTGAATCCGGATCAATCCGCCCATCAGCCGCCCGGCCTTGTGTTCGCGCCGCTCCTCCGCATTGCTCCGCTCGCCCAGCAGCACCAGGCTTAGCCCCGGGGTCCAGGTAAGAGCCAACACCAGCGACGTGAGCAGCGCCGCGGTCATGGTGATGGCCAGTGCCCGGAAGAAGCTGCCGGTGACGCCGGTGACCGAGACCAGCGGCAGAAAGACGACCACCGGGGTGATGGTGGAACCGATCAGCGGCGTGGTGATTTCATGCAATGCCCTGCGCACCGCATCGGCGCGGCGCTCGCCGGCATCGCGGTGCAGCACAATATTCTCCACCACAACGATGGCGTCGTCGATCACCAGGCCGATGGCCGCGGCCAGGCCGCCCAGCGTCATCAGGTTAAAGCTCTGCCCGATCATCCACAGCACCAGCACGGTAATCGCTACGGTGACCGGAATGACCAAGCCGGCGATGAGAGAGGAGGTCCAGTCGCGCAAAAACAGAAACAGAACGATGCACGCCAGAACCAGTCCGATGGCGATGGCATCGCGCACGCTGGCGATGCTGTCGCGCACGATCTTCGACTGATCGTAAAAAGGCTCCAGATGCACGCCCGGCGGCAGCTTGTGCTTGAGTTCCGCCACCTGCGCGGTCACCGCGTCGGCGACGGCAACCGTATTGCTGGAGGGCTGGCGGGCGATGTTCAGCAGCACCGCCTTCTTCCCGTTGGCGGTCACGTTGGTGTAGACCGGCATGGTCCCCTGCTCGACCGTAGCCACGTCGGCCACATGCACCGGCGCGCCCGCAGCCGTGGTCTTCACCACCAGTTGCCGCAATCCGTCGGCATCGTGAACCTGCGCGCCCACCAGTCCCAGGATCAACTGGTGGTTGGCCTCGTAGAGGCCAGGCGAGTCTACGATGTTCGAAGCCTTGATGGCGTTGACCAGATCCAGAATGGTGACGCCCGAAGCCTGGAGCAGGGCCAGGTTCGGAACCACATGAAACTCCGGCACCTGGCCGCCCTGCACGGTGACAGTGCTCACGCCGGAAACGCGGTTCAACGGCGGCTTCAGGTCGTAGGTGGCAATCTCCCACAGCCGCGTCTGCGGCACAGTATCCGACGTAAGGCTGTAGCCGAGAATCGGAAAAGTCGCAAAAGTAAGCCGGTTGGTTGTAATCCTGGCAGTGGCCGGCAATGTCTGTTCAACCTTGCCCAGCGCCGCATCCACCAGTTGCAGCGAAAGGATCATGTCCTGGTTCCAGTCGAAGAAGAGGCTGATCTCGGCCGAGCCGCGGCTGGTGGTGGAGCGCACGGTCTGCAAGCCCGGCACTGAGTTCACCGCGTCTTCGATGGGCTTGGTGATGGTCACCTGCATCTGTTCCACAGGCATCACGCCGTTGTCCACGCCGATGACCACGCGGGGAAAGTTCGTCGCCGGGAAGACCGAGATCGGCACCTGAAAAGCGAAGTAAATGCCGGCCAGGGTGAGAATGGCCACAAAGAAGAAGATGGTACGCGTGGAGCGGACCAGCCAGAAGGGCTTCTGGCGCGCCATCGCGCCTTCTTCCGTGCCGGGGTTTCCGCCGTGCATCAGTCGTTTCCCCCGCCCTTGCCGGCTGCCGGCTTCGGCTCGTCATCCGTTGCCGGTCCGACTTTGACCTTTGCGCCGTCATCCAGCCCGTAGGCTCCGCCGGTAATCACCAGGTCGCTTGGCACAAGGCCCCCGGTGATCTGCACGGCTTCGGCGTCCTGCAAACCGAGGGTGACCGGCTTGCGATGCGCCGCTCCGTCCGCGCCCACCACCATCACGGATTTGCTTCCATCCTGCGCGGTCAGGATCGACTTGGCGGGCACCTTCCATACCTGTGCATCGGTTCTGCCCGTGATGGAGACCTTCACCGGCGTCCCCACCTTCAGCTTTCCGGCCTTGTTGTCGATCCGGAGCCAGACCTCGACAGTGGTGCTACCCGGATCGAGGGCGGGACTGATGAGCGACACCTTGGCTTCAACGGGCTCAGCCACGCCGGGCACCTGCACCGATGCCGGGTCACCCAGTTTCATCCGTTGCGCCAGACTCTGCGCCAGGTGCGTCTTGGCCAGCAGGTTCGACGTGTCCATCACCGTGACCACCGGCGCGCCCGCGGCTGCGGTTTCGCCGGCGAACAACGGCCTGTCGGTCACCACTCCGTTGATAGGGCTGCGAATCTCCGAATAACTCTCCTGGGCCGCTGCACCCTTGTACTTGCCCTCCGCCGAGGTCAGTTGCCCCTGTGCCGACTTCAACGCCGCCTCTCGGCTCACGCTGCGCACCAACCCCAGGTGCCTGGCCGCCGCGTCGTACGCCGCTTGGGCCGCCACCAGCGCAGCCTGCGCCGTATCAAGATCGCGTCCCGGAATCGCACCCTCGGCGAAGAGCTGCTTGCGGCTCTTCACGATGCTCAGGTTCAGGTCGAGATTGGCCTTGGCCTGCGCCACGTCCGACTCGGCCTTCAGCGTGTCTTCCGGCACCTGCGCTTTGGTCGCCGTTGCATACGCCGCCTCCGCCGCCATGTAGGAGCCCTTATTGTCCAGGGCCGCCGCGGCAAGGTCGGTGTTTTCGAGAGTAGCCAGCAG
>JBKQRH010000098.1:0-58633 GCA_052326045.1 Occallatibacter sp.
CCGGAATGCCCCAGGAAAAACTGGTCCGGCTCACGGACAGATCCTTCAGCCCGCCGCGAACAAATGAAATGACCTCGCGCCGCGTCGACTCCGGCCCCAAGAATCCGGGGTTCGCCTCGTAGAACTCCAGCAGCTTGCGCTCGAAGGCTGAGAGCTTGAAGAAATAATTCTCCTCGCTCACCGTCTCGGTCATGCTGCCGCAGTCCGGGCAGGGCGTGCCGGGAGGGCCGTCCACGTAGGCCTCGTCGGAGACGCAATACTGGCCGGTATAGAAGCCTTTGTAGATGAAGCCCTTGTCGCGCAGCGTGGCGAAGAGGCGCTGCACGCCGCGCTTGTGGCGCTCTTCGGTGGTGCGGATAAAGTCGTCGTAGGTGAGCCCCAGCCGGTCCCACAGGCCGCGCCACTCACCCGCAATCGCCGTGGCGAACTCCATAGGCGTGCGCCCGGCCAGCGCGGCGGAGCGCTCGATCTTCTGCCCGTGCTCGTCGGTGCCGGTCAGGAACCAGGTGTCGATACCCAGCGCCCTCTTGCGCCGCGCAATGGCGTCGCACACGATGGTCGAGTAGGCGTGGCCCAGGTGCGGCCGCGCATTCACGTAGTAGATGGGCGTGGTCAGGTAATAGCGGGCTGGGCTGGAAGCAGAATTGGTCATGGGCGGGACGTTGCGTTCCATTCTCGCGCTGCCGGCTGGCGGAAATCTAACGGCAATCTACTCTCCATCTTACGGTATCTTTCAGACCTGCTCACACATGTCCCGTGCCCCATCCCCGCGCCTTCGTTCTAGGTGCGGGCCAGCCGAAGGCAGTTGGCCCCACCGCAGGTGGTAGAATCGCCCTTGAAAATCAAGGATTTCTGAGGCTTATCGACGTGGTTCTGGAATTGCAGAAAAGGCTCGGCAGCAGTCTTCGCAGTCTCTTAGAGGAAAAGTATGGCCTTCAGCTTGAGACTATTCCGCTGGAGACGCCGCCAGACCTGAACTTCGGCGAGTTGGCCACACCCATCGCGTTTGAGTTGGCCCGCAAGCTGCGCAAGGCGCCCAGGATCATTGCGCAGGAGATCGTGTCTGCGCTGGGCCCACTCCGTGGTTTTGCGTCTTTTGAGATTGCCGGAGCTGGGTATATCAACGCGCGGCTGGACCGCGCGGCCTTGGTCAGCAAGGCCGCCAGCCACGAAGTCGCGGAACGGCCCTCCAGCGGCCTGCACGCGCTGGTCGAGCACACCAGCATCAATCCCAACAAGGCCGCGCACATCGGTCACCTGCGCAACGCCATTCTGGGCGATACCTTCGTGCGCCTGCTGCGCGCCGCCGGACAAAAGGTGGACGTGCAGAACTACATCGACAACACCGGCGTCCAGGTGGCCGACGTGGTGGTGGGATTCATGCGTCTTGAGGGTCTGTCGTTGACGGGAGTGCGTCTGCTTCTGGATGAACTCAAGCAAAAAGGTCAGCGAATTGATTATTACTGCTGGGACCTCTATGCCCGCACCTCACAGTGGTATGAGCAGGGAACCGAGGAAGAGAGAGAAGCGCGCAAGCGCCTGCGTTACGCCACGCTGCACGAGATCGAGCACAGCAGCAATGAGACCGCCGAAGCTGCGGAGCTAATCTCGACCGCGGTCCTGCACCGGCACTTGGAAACCATGCTGCGGCTGGGCATCGAATACGACTTCCTGCCCCGCGAAAGCGAAATCCTGCACCTCAAATTCTGGGACGCGGCCTTCGAGCAATTGAAGCAAACGGGCGTACTCTACCTCGAAACCGACGGCAAGAACAAGGGATGCTGGGTCATGTCGCGTGGTACAGCGCCAGTCCAAGACGAGAACGGCCCGAAGGGCATAGATGAAGACGCCAAGGTCATCGTCCGCTCCAACGGAACAGTCACCTACGTGGGCAAGGATATTGCCTATCACTTATGGAAATTCGGTCTCTTGGGCAAAGACTTCGGCTACCAGCCTTTCTTCTCTTACCCGAATCACGAGTGCTGGATATCCGCCGAGCGCAGCGAAGCCAACCATCCCAATTTCGGCGGTGCGCAGGCCATCTACAACGTCATCGACTCGCGCCAGTCCGATCCCCAGGCGAACGTGATCGAAGCGCTGAGCCGGATGGGCTACACCGGGCAAGCCGCGCACTACACCCACTTCAGCTACGAGATGGTTGCGCTAACGCCGCGCTGCGCCAGGGAACTGGGATACGATATTTCCCCCGAGGATGAAGCCCGGCCTTACATTGAAGTCAGCGGCCGCAGGGGCTTCGGCGTCAAGGCCGACGACCTGATCGACAAACTCATCGACAAGGCGCGCGCCGAGGTAGACGCTCGCCAGACCGGCCGCGACGAGACTGAACGCCAGAAGATCGCCGTGCAAATCGCCATCGGCGCGCTGCGCTATTTCATGCTCAAGTTCACGCGCAACTCGGTCATCGCCTTCGATTTCAAGGATGCTCTGAGCTTCGAGGGCGAAACCGGCCCATACATTCAGTACGCCGTGGTTCGCGCCCGCAACATCTTCCGCAAGGGGGAAACCACGCCGGATGCCGTGCTGGCTGAGTTCGCGGGGTTAGCGGAGTTAGACGGCTATCTTCAGGGTGAGGACGCGGAAGATATCTGGGCGCTGTGGCTACGCGCCGCCCGCCGGACGCTGGTGCTGGAGCAGTGCATTGCCACCTCCGAGCCTGCCTTTCTGGCCAGGCACGCCTTCCAGTTAGCCCAGGAGTTCAATAACTTCTACCACAAGCACCATATCCTCAGCGAAGAAGACCCGAAGCGGAAGATTTTCCTGCTGGCCACAGCCGCCGTCGCGCTGCGCGAGTTAGTAACTGTACTAAGCTGGCTGGGTATCGAAAGCCCGGAGGCGATGTAGAACATAGCTAGCAGTTAATAGCTCCTCACCCACTCCAGAATCGACCTGACCGCAACCCCGCTCGGCCCTTTGGCGATGTACGGCTTCGCGTCTTCCGCCCACGCCACTCCGGCGATGTCGAGGTGAATCCAGGGAGTATCTTCGACGAAGACTTTCAGGAACTCGGCCGCGGTAATCGCTCCGCCATAGCGTCCGCCAGTGTTCTTGATGTCGGCGATGTCGCTCTTGATCAGCTCGGCGTACTCCTCGCCCAGCGGCAGTCGCCAGAACTTTTCGCCGGAGGTGGCCAGCGCGCCCTCAAACTTCGCATACGTATCGTCGTCGTTGGAGAATACGCCGGCGTTGGTCGTGCCCAGGGCCACTACGCAGGCGCCGGTGAGGGTGGCGGCGTCGATCAGGTGAGTGGCGCCGAGATGGCGGGCGTAGGTGAGGCCGTCGGCCAGAACCATGCGGCCCTCGGCATCGGTGTTGATGACCTCGATGGTCTTTCCGGGCTTGTCGGCGGAGAGCGGCATCGCCGTCTGCACGTCTCCCGGTTTTTGCGCCGAGCCGGAGGGCATATTTTCCGCGGCGCATACGACGGCGATCACCCGCACACGGGGCTTGAGCAGCGCAATGGCCCGCATGGCTCCGATCACCGCGGCGCCGCCGGCCATGTCGTACTTCATCTGCTCCATTTTGTCCGAGGGCTTGATGGAGATGCCGCCGGAGTCGAAGGTGATGGCCTTGCCGACCAGCCCCAGCACCGGGCCTTCGGTCACGCCCTTGGGTTCATAGCGCAGGACGATCAGGGCCGGCGGCTCGGCGGAGCCTTGCGCGACGCTCCAAAATGCGCCCATCTTCAGATCGCGCAGCTTATCGGTGGAGAAGATTGACCATCTGAGGCCGACTTCCTGGGCCAGATGGGCGGCGGAATGGCCGAGGACGGCGGGAGTGAGCTTGTTGCCGGGCTCGTTGACCAGCGAGCGGGTGAAGTTTTGGCTCTCGCCCACGATCACGCCCTCGGCCAAGGCGGCTTTCAAGGCATCCTGGTCCGAATTGCCGGAAGCCGCGAGGGTAAAGGACCGGACGCTCTGGTCCTTGCGGTCGCTGCGATAGGTGTCAGGGTCGAAGTCGCCCAAAAGCGCGCCCTCGACGGCGGCGCGGGTGCAGCGCGGGAGGGGGAGCGTCTCCAGTTCCGGCGCAGCAGGCGTGGGTTCCGGCGTAGCAGACGCGGGTTCGGGAGCAGCAGGCGCGGTTTCCGGCACGGTAGTCGCGGGTTTCGGCTCAGCAGTTGCGGTTTCCGGCACGGCAGTCGCGGTTTCCGGCACGGTAGTCGCGGGTTTCGGCCCAGCAGTTGCGGTTTCCGGCACGGCAACTGCAGGTTCCGGCGCAGCAGGCGCGGGTTTCGGCTCAGTTGACGCACGTTCGGGCAGCGCGAAGACCAGCTCCCGGATGCCGCGCGGCTTGGCGAAGCGGACGGCGGCGCCGGCGGCGTTGCGCACGCCGTGGACCGTGGCCTTGGCCTGCTTGCCCAGGCCAACGATCAGCAGGCGTTTGGCGGCCAGGCCGGCCGGAGCGTGCAGCAGCAGCATCTCGTTGGCTCCGGCCTTGTATTCGCCGCTGGCCAGCACGGCCTTCGCGGCGGCTTTCGCCGCTTCGTCCGCCGTTAGCAGCACGGGCTCCGGCTTGGCGTCGGGGGCTTTGGAGGTTTGAGTGTCGGCGGCCAGGACGGCCAGCAGTTCGGTCTCGATTTCGGCAAGGTTGGCAAAGGACAGTTGTGTCCGCATGCCGGTCATTATTTCACTGCTGAGGCGGATGGTGGAATAACACGGACGTGTAAGGCCAAGAATTTCCTATTCTTGCGACGAAAAGTAGTCGTGTGGACGGCGCTGGACGCCTTTTCCGGGCTGGAATGGCTTTACCGCCCCCTGCGGTGTTTGCTCAAGTTGACGGCGGCGCGCGCCTCCCGGTCCGCCTCGCGCCGTTTTTCGGTCTCGCGCTTGTCCCAGGCCTGCTTGCCCTTGGCCAGGGCCAGTTCGCACTTCACCCTTCCGTTGCGAAAGTAAAGCCGGGTGGGGATGAGCGTGTGGCCCTTGATCTGCGTCTTGGAGAGTAGCTTGCGAACCTCGTCCCGGTGCAGCAGCAGCTTGCGGGTGCGGGTGGAGTCGTGGTTGGCGATATTGCCGTGGGAATAAGGACCGATATGCACGTTGAGCAAAAACGCCTCCCCGTTCTGGATCAGGCCGTAGGAGTCTTTAAGGTTGGCCTTGCCCTGGCGGATGGACTTGACTTCCGTCCCGCGCAGGGCCACGCCGGCTTCGAACCGTTCCAGCAGGAAATAGTTATGGCTGGCGGCGCGATTGTGCGCGGCGTCCCGCTCGCCGGAGGCCACCGGGTCTCGAGGCCGGGCCGGTTTCTGCGGGCCCGCCGCGGCGGGCTGGGCGATGACGTGGCTGGTTTGGCGGGCCATCGGGAAGCATCCTCGAGTCTTCATCCTAGCATTGGCGCGGGTTTTCTCAGTATTCGAGCGAGGCTTTGCTAAAATGGGGCATTGTTGGTTGCGGAATATCGCCAATAAGAAGAATTGCGTCCCGGGCGGCCAAGGCAGCCCGCAAGGGCCCGTAGCAGAATGCGGGCCGGCTAAGACGCCTGGGAGTAGGATGAAACGCCGCGCTCAAGCTCCGGCCGCCTCCGGATCAGTTTTTTCGGGAGCCGCCTCCTGGATTGCGCTCTTGGCCGTCCTGGCCGTCTTCGGCCTGTCGAGCGTTTCCCTGCGCGCGGAGTCGGCCAGTTCCTATTTCAAGCGCGGCCAGACTGCCGAGGCGCGCGAGGACTACGATGCCGCCCTCGACAACTACCAGAAGGCCTGCGTCAAGGCGCCCAGGGACTTGGCCTACCGCACTGCGCTCGCCCGGGTGCGGGTTACAGCCTCGGCGATGCACCTGACCAAGGGCCGCAAGCTGCTCCGGGACGGCGACCAACAGGCGGCGCTGGTGGAGTTCCTGCATGCCATTGAGATCGACCCCGGCGACGAGGCCGCGCAGCAGGAGATCGCCAAAGTGCGCAAGACGCAGGGCGAGGTTGCGCAGCAGGCCGAGAGCAGCCTTGCCCTGCAGCCAGGCAAGCAGGAGGCAATCGATTCGATGGGCGCGCCCGTCGAGCTCAAGCCGATCTCCAACGAGCCGCTGACCCTGCACATGACGGAAGACACCAAGATGATCTACCAGGCTATCGGCAGGGCCGCCGGCATCAATGTTCTGTTCGACCCGGACTACACCTCGAAGCGCATCCAGGTGGACCTGAGCAACATGACGCTGCTCGATGCGTTGCGCGTTGTGGGCGCCATGTCCAACACCTTCTGGCGGCCGGTGACCGTCAATACGATCTTTGTCGCCGCCAACACCCGCGCCAAGCACACCGAGATGGAGGAGCAGGCGGTCGAGACCTTCTACCTGGCCAACGCCTGGCAGCAGAACGATCTGAACGATGTGAACACCGCACTGCGCAACGTCCTGGGCGGCAACCAATCCTTCAAGATCTACCCCGTGCCAAGCCAGAACGCCATCGTGGTGCGAGGCACGCCCGACGAGTTGCTGCTGGCGCAAAAGCTCATCAACGACCTGGACAAGCCGCGGCCCGAGGTGGTTGTGGACATCTCCGTGCTGGAGGTGAGCAAGAACTGGGAGAAGACCCTGGGCATTTCCTGGCCCAGCAGCGTGGGCGTTGCCCTGCAGCCGCCCACATCCAGCGGCAGCAGCAGCTCTTCTTCGTCTTCCTCGTCCTCCTCCGGCAGCTCCACCTCCCCATCGCTCTACGATCTGTCCCACCTGAAGGCGACGGATTTTGCGGTGACCATCGGCGCGGCCACCGCCAACCTGCTGCTGACCGACTCGAATACCAAGATTCTGCAAAATCCGCGCATCCGCTCCACCGACGGCCAGAAGGCCACGGAGAAGATCGGCGAGAAAATTCCCATCGCCACCGGTTCCTACCAGACGGGCGCGGCCACCGCGATGGTCAGCTCGCTGGTGAACACGCAGTTCCAGTACCAGGACGTAGGCGTGAATATCGAGGTGACGCCGACGGTCCACTACAACAACGATGTGACCCTGAAGATCAAGATCGATATGTCTTCGCAGAACGGCAATGTGACCATCAGCGGCGTGACCGAGCCGATCATCGCCCAGAAAGTTGTGGATCAGGTCATCCGCCTGCGCGAGGGCGAGGCCAGCATTCTGGGCGGCATCCAGGACAAGCAAGAGATCGTGAGCTGGAATGGCATTCCGGGGTTGAGTTCGATTCCCATCCTCAAGTACCTGTTCGGTTCGAAAGACCACACCATTACGGACGATGAGCTCGTCTTTCTGGTGGTGCCGCACGTTGTTCGCGCGCAATCTCTTGACCAGGCGAACCTGCGCGCCATCGACACCGGCGTTGGCACGACGATTGAGTTGCGTCGCGTTCCGAGCGAAGGTCCCGGCTCCAATCCGGCCCCCGCCGCGCGTCCGGCCGCTCCCGCGCGGTCCACCCTGGGCACGGTTCCCGGCCAAAGCGCTATGGCGGCAGCCCCTGCGGCGCTGGCGCAGTTGAGAGAGTCCGCGGATGCGAATGGAACCACTGCCACTGCCGCGGCCGCCAGCCCACCGCCCACTCCGCCCGCCCCCCCGCGCACCGGGGGGGTGAACTTTAGTCTCAGTGTGCCCCCCGGTCCCCTGACCGTGGGCGCCACCTTCCAGGTTCCAGTCGTGCTCAGCGGCGGAACGGATATTGCCTCTGTTCCTTTGCAGATTCAGTACGATCCAGCCAGGCTTTCCCTGGTTAATGTGGACCAGGGGGACTTTATGGGCCGCGATGGGCAGGCGCCGTTGCTCTCCCACCGCGATGACGGGCTGGGCCTGGTCTTCATCAATGCCTCTCGTCCGCCGGGAGCGGCCGGGGTGAGCGGCGGGGGCGTGGTCTGCGTCCTTAGCTTCCAGGCCAAGGCTGCGGGAGAAAGCGTCCTCGACATTACCCATCCGGGAGCGGTAAACAGCGCCCGGCAGCCGCTGCAGGCCAGCGGCGGGCGGGTCGGTATTGTGGTGAAATAGACTTGCTTGAGCCCTGTGCCAACGAGACCTGAGCCAATGAGAAAGGCGCTTGCAATCCGGGCCGGCCGCCAGCGGGAGCGGGGACTTACGCTGGTCGAGTTGATTGTGACCGTGGCCATTCTTACCATCCTCGCTTCGGCGGCGGTTCCCATTGCGCGCTTCCAGGTAAAGCGCCAAAACGAGCGTGAGCTGCGGCGCGACCTGTGGGAGATGCGCAGCGCCATCGACCACTACAAGGACGCGGCCGACATGCACGCCTTCCAGACCAAGGTGGACAGCCAGAACTACCCGCCCGACCTGGAGACGCTGGTGAAAGGGGTGGACGTGCAGGGCAAGAAGGTGAGGTTTCTGCGCCGCATTCCGGTGGATCCCATGACCGGCAACACCGAGTGGGGTTTGCGCTCCATGCAGGACGATCCCGATTCGGACTCGTATGGTGGGCAGAGCGTTTTCGATGTGTATTCCAAGTCCCAGGGGACGGCCCTGGACGGCACCAAGTATTCCACCTGGTAGCCGGGTCTCAGGCAACCGGGTTTTACGGCATGGCGAGGGTTCAGTGCGCAGGATTCAAAAACAAGACGCGGGCTTTACGCTGATGGAGCTGATGATCGTAATGGCGATTATCGGCGTGCTGGCCGTAATTGCCGTGCCCAGCTATATCGGCGCCGTCAGGCATGCCCGGGAAGCCGTGCTCAAGGAGGACCTGCAGGTCCTGCGCGCCGCCATCGATTCTTATACCATGGATAAACAGAAGGCCCCGCAGTCGCTGGACGACCTGCTCCAGGACGGCTACCTGAGAGAAATCCCCCAGGACCCGATGACCCACAGCAAGGAAACCTGGGTGACCGACACGAGCGATTCATTGCACTCGCTGGACCAGACCGATCCCGGCATCGACGACATCCATTCCGGGTCGCAGGAGACGGGCTCCGACGGGCAGCCGTATTCTTCTTGGTAAGTTGAAAGGCAATCATGGTTCGACGGACTCTTGGCGTGCTTACCCTCCTGTTGTGCGCGGCCGCGCTTTGCGGCTCTCAGCCCGCGCCAACGGAGAAGACCATCACCATCCGGATGCTGGACAGCAGAACCGGCCATCTCATTGCCACCGCAGATTTTTTGATTCGCATCAATCACGAACAAACTGAGCATGGCAATTGGGTGCGGCAGAACGATGATGGCACGGGGAACTTGACCGTGCCGCAAAACGCCTCTGTCCTCTCGGCTCAAGCCAAATACGCCCTTGGCACGGAGCTCTACGTCAATTGCGATTCCGCCAAGGACAAGGACTTCCCAGTCCCGCGCTGGTACGCGGTTTCCGACATACTGACCTCGGGAGTCGCGGCTCCCAACGGTTGCGGCAAGCGGACGGCCCTCGCCAAACCCGGAGAGTTTGTCTTCTTTGTCCGCAAGCAAAACTGGCGCGAACAGACGCAGGATTTTTCGTCGCACTGAAGCCGGAGAGGCGGATTGGACCGCGGAGAGAATCTTCCCTTGGCGCTTGATCGCAACGAATCGGCCGCATTCGATTTCGCCCTCCAGGCTGAGCGGCTCTACGCGGCCCTGATTGCGGCTGCCAACCCGGACCCCGGCCCGAATTCAGAACCGGGACTGGGCGGCAAACTGCTCTACGCCGGAGAACTCGATGAGGATGGCCGCGCGCTGCTGGTGGCGGGCAACATCGCCGGCGCGGCGTCGCTGGCCGCAACCGCCGATGCGGCTGCCGGGAAGCAGGCCGTCCGCGATGGAGTCGCCGACTTCCTGGTGACCTCGCTCGACGAAGCCCTGCGCATTCTCAAGAACCAAATTCGTAAGCGCGAAACAGTTGCGGTTTGCGTGGCGCTGGCGCCGGAGGCCGTCGAGCGAGAGATGGAGGAACGCGGCGTGCTGCCCGATCTGCTGCCGCCGGACTTTTCCCGAGCTTCGCGCTTCTCAATATCCTTTGGCCGGGACGTACGGCAGATTGAGCTTGCCATTTCTGATAACAGCAAGGCCAGGTTGAACTGGAGCGTCGCCGCCGCTCCCGCTCATTGGCTGCCCAAATTGGACGCCATCGCCCTCAATTGTTTAGGTCCTGAAGAATGGTCCGCCCGCCGCTGGCTGCGCCTGGCCCCGCGTTATCTGGGCCGTCTGGCGCAGGGCGTCAGAGTTCTTTACTGTGCACCGGAAGCTGCAAGAGAATTCGTTACGCGTGTTCGGGCTGGGGTCCGGTGCGGGGAAATTGGCGTCGAAGTGCAAATCAGCCTGAACAACAACGAGGAAATCGTTCTGTCCGGGCCCTTACCGTCCGGTGATTCAGGCAGCGCGGGTTAAGCAAAAAACATGGGTGCCCCAGGTCTCGCCTCTAAGACCTGGGAAAGCAGGAATCTCCAGTAGCTCGGCCGCTTCAGCCTTCCCCCCCGCCCGCAGCCTCAATCCTGCTCCACAATTCCTTGATTCCGTAGCCCGTCTTCGCTGACACCGGAAGCACCTCATCCAGCTCCAGGCCCTTCTTCAGCGCCAGCAGGTTGCGCGTGCGCTCATTGCCACTGAGCCGGTCGATCTTGGTGGCCGCCACGGCAAACTCCCGCCCGGCGGCGCGCAGCCAGTCGATCAACTGCTGGTCGCTCTGTTGCGCGGGCACGTTCGCATCCAGCAGGCAGATGCACAGCTTGAGCGTCTCGCGGTCCGCTAGATAAGGCTCGATGAAGGCCGGCCAGCCCGCCGAAATGGACTTTGAAATCTTGGCGTAGCCGTAGCCCGGCAGGTCGGCAAAGACCAGCTTGCGCCGCTGGCTCTGATCCAGCAAGGCAAAAAAGTTGATGGCCCGCGTCCGTCCCGGCGTCCGCGAAACTTTAGCCGCCTTCTCGCCCACCAGCATGTTCAGCAGGCTCGATTTGCCCACGTTCGAGCGCCCCAGAAACGCGATCTCCGGCACATCGGGAGCAGGAAACTGCTCCGCCGCCAGGGCCGAAAGCAGAAATTGTGTCGTATAGCGCATAGGGGTTTTGAATAGCAAGTCGGCAGGGTTAACCGGACTCCCATGCCTCATCCATGCGATTTTTCTCTGTCGCAAGTGTGGGAAACTGGCAGAGGCTCCGTCTTGAGGATACAGGATGAGGCATCTGCGGCTCAGCTCGAAGCAAGGCACTCAGCCGGCCGGAACTCGACGAGGACAAAGGTGATGTCGTCCTGCTGGTTCTCCAATCCGCCACCCAACCATGCGGTCACCTGGTCGAGCAAGGCGCTGCAAGCCTCGTTTACCTCCAGTCCGGAATTTCGGGCCAGGAATTCGCTGAGCCGTTCCGCGCCAAACTCCTCGTCCTTGCGGTTCGAAGCCTCGGTCAGTCCATCGGTATAAAGCAGGCAGCGATCCCCCGGCTCGAAAGATGAACTGATCGAGACGTACTCGGCCTCGGGAAACGGTCCGAGAAACAGCCCATTTTCTTCCAGAGCTTCAACCGTCCTGGCGCCGGAGCGCCACAGCAGCACGGGAGGATGCCCGGCCCCGGTATAGCGCAGTTCGCGCCGCACAGTATCGAAATACACGTAGGCTGCAGTGATGAACTGATTTTCCAACAGGCCGCTTAAGGTCCGGTTTAGCCCAGTTAGAACCTCCGCGGGGCTGGCCATCTGCTCGGCCTGCGCCCGCAGTGCAACTTTCAGCATAGAGGCCGAGAGCGCTGCCGGAACGCCATGGCCGGAGACGTCGGATATCAGCACGCCCAAGCCGCACCCGTCGGAGAGAACGTCGTAGAAATCGCCTGCCACTGAACCCACTGGCGCATAGCGAGCATGGACCTCCAGCCCGGCGATTGACCTATCAAGTTTTGGCAGCAGCGCCGCCTGAATCCGTCGGGCGATATCCAGCTCGTTGCGAATGGCTATGAAGTTGGTCTCCATACGATAACTGCGCGCGGCGCTCACGTAGAAAAATGTCCCCAACAGGAAAACCATGCCGATAGGCTCCAGGAAATCGGCCCTGGGCAGACCGCCCATCGCCGAAAGGTGCTGGTAGAGCGCGAATAGCGCCAGGACCAGAAGACCTATTCTCAGAGCGCGCACCTCCCTGTCGATCGGGATCTTTGGAAAGACAGCAATGTAAACCCATCCAGCCAGGCTCACTACCGCAAGTACCCAGCATGCAGACTGGATGCGGTCCACGGACGCTTGCTGGACCAGTCTGACTGTGCCCAGTATGGCCAGCAATACATTCGCGGTAACCACTCCCCGTACAAACCACGGGTAGGCACGGCCTATCGTGCTGCCGATATACAGCACGAACGGTATCCCGATTACCAGGTTGATCGAGAAATCGATGATCGGCCAGGGAATGGAGGGAAAAGCCGAATGGAGTGCCTGCAACTCGACAATCAGCCACAGCCCATACAACAGGGAGGCCAACCCGAAGTAGAGCGTCGAGCGATCGGTTGCGTGAGAGCGGAACCGGTACAGGACCAGGGCCACCAGGCCAGCACTCACGATGAGTTCGCCCACCACGAGGCGAAAGGCATCGTTGCGCACCAAGTCGGAAGCGGCGGCGATCAACACGCGGCCATTCTACAGGAGAAGATGGACAACCCGCATCTGTGGCATTCCCGTTAACGATTACTGCGGCGCGGGCGCGTTGCCGGTTATCTCCGCCGGCGGTACCGCGGTCAGGACTTCGGTTTCGGCGGGCAGCGCCGGGGTAGCGCGCGGCCTTCACCGCTTGGGGCAGGGCCAGGAGCAGATACCTTACCATATCGGTGACGGTGGTGTCGTAGTCGGCGGCAATCCTGCGCGTCTGGCGGTAGAGCTCGGGTTCGACGGCTACGGTGATGTTTCTGACGGTTCGCATGGTGCGGCTCTCCCGAAGGCTCAGGAATTTCGCTCTATTGGTAGTGTGCGCCACGGGAGGGTAATTATCCGCAAAACGGCCTCCGGGGCACCCGGTCCGAAGAGAGAGGGCCGGTCAGGGTTCGTGGTCTCCCATGTCTGAAAATCCAGACATGGGGCACCCGGCTTGATTGGTCAGATCTGGGCCACCCGCCTCCGTATACTATCGCCTTACATCATCATGCCTCCTTGAAGAGTGATGAGCAGCATCAACCCATTGATGAGTCCGCGAAGTTCTATGGATCTCTTTTCGATCAAGGATTTCGGAAACCGGAGAAGGATAAAGACGCTGACGCCCATGAGCCATAAGGATGCGGATATTAGGGCAGAAAGGAAGGGATTTGTACTCGATTGGACGCCTTGAAACTGAAGGGCAAGTCTATAGGTCAAAACAATTGAACTGAAGTGGATGACTGCGTAGATGAGTTCCATTTTTAACGCTCGTCGCAAGTTTGCTGGTGAATTCAGTGGGTAGATCATCCTCTTGAGCCCAGGAATCTTAAGCGATTTAACTCCATAAAGCACTAAGTGGCCGACAGCGGCGGCGGCGATCATGCAACACGACGCTAACGCGTGACCACGCGGTACGATAGGCTCGTGGAAGAGGTAGCCATATAAGGGCGGGAACGCAGCTAATGGGATTGTGATCGTCGCAGACTGCACGACCGCAGACCAGCCCTCAGGCAATGATTCACCACCACCGCTACCGTGATCCCAACCGGAAATGCCTTCGATTTTAGTCCACAATATGCCGTGAGCCGCAGCGGCGGCGAGGCCGATGACGAGTACCGCCTGAACTCTTGCGAGCCCAAATAAACTTGGCAAGCCAACCTGGGGTTCCATGAGGTGTATCACGAACCAGATTCCACCGCCCACCCAACAGGCGAAATTGATTATCGTCATCCAATCGGATAATGCGCTCCGCCTGTCGGCCATCGCGAGCGTCCTCGGATTTGAGGGCGTGCGACGCACACTTGACGCTTTCTTCCGAATTCCGTGCGCTCGGGGTGGATTTGACTTGGGACGATTCACAAGAACGAATATATCCGACCGAGCACAGACTGCGGAGGAGGAATTTTCATCGACTTGCCCCGCGAAAGGAGGATGCGGGATGGGCGAATCGAGTCCTCTCCAG
The DNA here is from genome assembly GCA_052326045.1 of Occallatibacter sp. Lineage (GTDB taxonomy): Bacteria > Acidobacteriota > Terriglobia > Terriglobales > Acidobacteriaceae > Telmatobacter. The sequence goes on from JBKQRH010000098.1 coordinate 13,921, forward strand.
CAGCATCTTGCCGAGGCGGACGGGCGAGGTGGCCGACTTGCAAGTCAACCGGCCCTCGGTCTCTCCCCTTGCTGAGGCAAATCGGTCGCCGGCGGGCACACCTGCGCGATCTCTCCCTCATAACGCCCGCTTGGCACACCGCTCAAACGGATCGGCAAGGTAAAATGAAGTTCACTGTCAGGTTCCAATGTCGCTATCAAGACGCACCGTCGCATTCGGGATGGTCGGGGTCGCAGGACTCCTTGCTTGGCGGTACCGTGTGCTCCAGGTGGGCAGTTTTATCGCGGCGGCTGCGACAAGTAAGTTCCTTCATCACGATGCGGCGCCGGATTTCGGGGCTCTGGCTTCAGAATGGCAAACTCTTCGGCGACCTCAAGAGTCCCCCCCTTCGCAATCGAGAGGAGTAATCACCTATCATCCCTGGTACCACCAATTCAAACCATCGATAGCAAACCGTTGCCTGGCGGAAGCGGCAGAACTCGGCGCCGGGTATATCCGTCTCGATATTCGCTGGAAGGACCTGATTCCCGATGGTCGGATTGTCGACGAGGCTGCGTGGAACTGGTACCAGAACTACTTGACAGTGGCGCGTGATTGGTATGGGCTTCGTCCGATCATAGTGCTCTCCAATCCGCCGGAGAAGGTTCTGCACGATTCAGTTGAGTCGCGGCTGAAAGGCTGGGGGACGTATATTGACCAGGTGGCGGGGCGCCTGAGGCAGGCGTGCAGTTTGTATCAGATCTTGAACGAACCGAACAACCCTGTCTTCAAGATTTTCCCGACGAGCGCGACCTCAACGGCAATCGTTTCTGCCGCTAGATTAATTCGGCAACACAATCCTGAAGCGAAAACCGCCATCAACATCCTTGTCGATCTTCCTGGCTGGAGGTCGTATCTGAACAAACTTTTCGCTCAATGTAGCACCGCAATCGACATAGTAGGATTGGACTACTACCCCCGCACGTGGGCCATTTCGTCCGATTCCGTGTCTTCGGGGTGGAATCGGTTGGCGGATGACATTGACGCAATGAGAATGAAGGAGAACTCGCCGCTTTATCACTGCTCCATCGCAATTATCGAGACGGGCTATTCAACCAACATTCAGGGGTGGAGGGGCGACGCAAAACAGGAAGGGTATTTTCAGGACTTGGAACGTGCTTTGAGGCGATGGGATGAACGGATGGGGAGAGAAGGGCTCATCTTCGTCGGCATACACGAGCTAACGGACAGCAACACAAGTGCATGGCTTGACCCGGAAGCGCACTTCGGCCTACTCACATCAGGGACTTTGGATCGGAAGGTTGGTTTCAGTATGGTCCGAAACATTTTCAATGAATTTCGATAAATGGCCAAGAACCGTACATGCAAGGCCCCGCTCGAGGCCTTCATTTCGAACAATCAGGCCTGCCTGGGAGCGGACATTCTTCACATGTGCATGGCACGGCCTCAAATCTTCTTGCTGCAAGTGACAAATTTGCCGTATGCGTGAATCCTGAGCCGGTGCGAAAATCATATCGGGGCATTTCCGCATTGCGGCCGGGTCCCTCAGGGCTCGCTTATGAGGCCCCGGGGCTACCCAAAGAGCAGCTACTGCCGAGCCGGCACGCTTGTGGTCATCTCCGTCGGCGGAGGAACGACGGCGAGCACTTCGGTTTCGGCGGGCAGCGCCGAGGGCAGCGGACTCTCCAGCGCCAGCTTGAGCACCTCGTCCATCTGGTCCACGAAGTGGAGCTTGATGGACTTCTTGATGTTGTCCGGCAGCTCGGCTACGTCCTTTTCGTTGGAGCGGGGCAGGATGACCTCGAAGATGCCCGCCCGCAGCGCGGCCAGCAGCTTCTCTTTCAGGCCGCCAATCGCCAGCACCTTGCCGCGCAGGGTAATTTCGCCGGTCATGGCGATGTCGCGCCGGACCGGAATCTTGGCCAGGGCGCTGGCCATGGCTGTGGCCATGGTGATGCCGGCCGAGGGGCCGTCCTTGGGGATGGCGCCTTCGGGCACGTGCAGGTGCAGGTCCACGGTGCGATAGAACTCGCGGTTCAGCCCCAGCGCCTGCGCGCGCCCGCGAATGTAGCTGAGCGCGGCCTGCGCCGACTCCTGCATCACGTCGCCAAGCTGGCCGGTGACGGTGAGCTTGCCCTTGCCGTCCAGCACCTGCACTTCGGTAGTGAGGATGCTGCCGCCCACCTCGGTCCAGGCCAGGCCGGTCACCAGGCCGACTTCGCTCTTTTCGTGCGCTTCGGAATCGCGGAAGCGGGCCACGCCCAGGAACTCGCCGATGTTCGCCGCCGTCAGCTCTTCCTTAAGCTTGCCGCCGCCTTTGACCACCTTGCGCGCCACCTTGCGGCAGACGTTGCCGATCTCGCGCTCCAGGTTGCGCACTCCGGCCTCGCGCGTGTAGGAACGGATGATCTCCAGAATCGCTTCATCGGTGAAGACGAGGTTTTTCTCGCTCAGCCCGGTCTGCTCGCGCTGCTTTTTCACCAGATACTGGCGGGCGATCTCCAGCTTTTCCTGCTACGTGTACCCTTGCAGCCGCAGAACCTCCATGCGGTCCTGCAACGCCGGCGGGATGGTGTGCATCACGTTGGCCGTGGCCACAAACAGCACCTGCGAGAGGTCGTAGTCCACGTCCAGGTAGTGGTCCTGGAAGGCGACGTTCTGCTCCGGGTCCAGCACTTCCAGCAGCGCCGAGGACGGGTCGCCGCGAAAGTCCGAGGCCATCTTGTCCACTTCGTCGAGCAGGAAGACGGGGTTCTTGGTCCCGGCCTTCTTCATGTGCTGGATGATCTGGCCCGGCAGCGCGCCGATGTAAGTGCGGCGATGGCCGCGAATTTCGGCCTCGTCGCGCACCCCGCCCAGCGAGAGCCGGACGAATTTGCGCCCCGTGGCCTTGGCGATCGACATGCCCAGCGAGGTCTTGCCCACGCCCGGCGGTCCGGCGAAGCAAAGAATGGACCCCTTGGGATTTTTCACCAACTGGCGCACCGCAAGAAACTCCAGAATGCGCTCCTTGATTTTTTCCAGGCCGTAGTGGTCCGTGTTCAGCACCTTTTCCGCGTAGTCGATGGAGCGGGTTTCCTTGGAGCGCTTTTTCCACGGCACGGCCAGCAGCCAGTCGATGTAGTTGCGGCTGACGGTGGACTCGGCCGACATGGGCGGCATGGCCTCCAGCTTTTTCAGCTCCTGGATGGCCTTGTCCAGCACTTCCTTGGGCATGCCCGCGGCCTCGATCTTCTTTTTCAGCTCGTCGAACTCGCTCTTTTCGCCGCGGCCCAGTTCCTTCTGAATAGCCTTGATCTTCTCGTTGAGGTAGTACTCTTTTTGCGCCCGCTCCATCTGCCGCTTCACGCGCGACTGGATGTTGCGGTCCAGGTCCAGCTTTTCAATCTCGATGTCCAGCACGTCCGCGATCCGCGCCAGCCGCGCCGCGGGATCGAAGATGGCCAGCAGCTCCTGCTTCTCCTCGATGCCCAGCTGCAGGTTGGCGGCGATGGTGTCACTCAGCTTGGCCGGCTCATCCATGCGCACGGCGGCGATGATGGTTTCGTAGTTCAGCGACTGCTGCAGCTTGACGTACTGCTCGAAGAGGCCGGTCACGCGCGTCATCAACTGCTCGACGGCCGGGGTCATCTCAAAGTCGGTCTTGCCGGTGCGCACGGTAGCCACAAAAAAACCGTCGCGGTCGTTGACCTCGGTGGACTTGGCGCGCTCCACGCCCTCCACCAGCACCTTGATATTGCCGTCGGGCATCTTGACGCTCTGCACGATGTTGCAGATCGAGCCGACCTGGTAAATCTCCTTGGCCTTGGGTTCGTCCACGCTGGCGTCGTGCTGGGTGGCGAGAAAGATCTTGCGGTCGGCGGTGAGCGCCTCTTCGAGAGCCCGCACGCTGGACTCGCGCCCCACCACGAAGGGCGTCATCATGTAGGGAAAGATCACCATGTCCCGGATGGGCATCATGGGCAGCTTGCGCGCTTCGGTCTTTTCGCGGGATGCGGTCATAGGGTTCCCCAGTGTATTGGACGCGCGAAGACAGCTCCGGGGGGAGGGGGCGGAACGGGGCCTATTGGGATTGTACAGTGAAATGGGATCACGCGAGGCGAAGGCGCGTTCCAATCCAGATCTGAAAGTTGAAACTTGGGGCACCCGGGCCAGGGTTTCGCGGAATCAGCCCGCTTTTTCCAGCAGGCACAGCGACAGATCGCGCCGCTCGACCATATCGCTGGTGATTTCCAGGTCGCGGGCTCTCTTGTTGTTGGGCAGGTGGAACATCAGGTCCAGCATCAACTCTTCCAGGATCATGCGCAGTCCGCGCGCGCCCACCTTGCGCGCCAGGGCCTCGCGGGCAACGGCGGCGGTGGCTTCCACGGTAAAGTGCAGGCGGACGTTCTCGTACTCGAAGAGGCGCTGGTACTGCTTGAGGATGGCGTTGCGGGGCTTGGTGAGAATTTCGATCAGCGCTGCTTCGTCCAGCTCGTCCAGGATGCCCACCACCGGCAGGCGGCCCACAAACTCCGGAATCAGTCCGTACTTGATCAGGTCCTGCGGCTCGGTGCGGCGCAGCAGCTCGGTGTCGCGATGGGAACGGCTGGTCGCGGCGTCGGCCTCGGCATCGGCAGCCTTGAAACCCAGCGCCTTCTTGCCCACGCGGCGGCCCACGATGCGCTCCAGGCCCACAAACGCCCCGCCGCAGATGAAGAGAATGTTGGTGGTATCGACGGCGGTGAACTCCTGGTGCGGGTGCTTGCGTCCGCCCTGCGGCGGCACGTTGGCCACGGTGCCTTCCAGGATCTTGAGCAGGGCCTGCTGCACGCCCTCGCCGCTGACGTCGCGGGTGATGGAGGGGTTCTCGTCCTTGCGGCCGATCTTGTCGATCTCGTCGATATAGATGATGCCCTGCTGGGTGCGCGTCACATCTCCGTCGGCGGCCTGCAGCAGCTTGAGGATGATGTTCTCCACATCCTCGCCCACGTAGCCGGCCTCGGTAAGGGTGGTCGCGTCCACAATGGCGAAGGGCACGTCGAGCATCTTGGCCAGAGTGTGCGCCAGCAGCGTTTTACCCGATCCGGTCGGCCCGATGAGCAGGATGTTCGACTTGGTCAGCTCCACTTCATTGTTGCGCATGCGGTTCATCTGGATGCGCTTGTAGTGGTTGTACACGGCGACGGCGAGCTTTTTCTTGGTCTGGTCCTGGCCGATCACGTAGTCGTCGAGAAAGCCCTTCACTTCCTGCGGCTTGGGCAGGTGGCCGGCGGTGGCGGCTGGAGTCGCGGCGTCGCCGCGGTCGTCCTCGAGGATCGAGTTGCAGACGGCCACGCACTCGTCGCAGATGTAGGCCCGGGGGTAGTCGCTGGGCGATGAGATCAGCTTGGCAACGGCGTCCTGCGACTTGTGGCAGAACGAGCAGCGCAGTGCTTCTTCGGGTCCCGTGCGCATTTTCATCATACTGCTCCCCTTGGACGAGCTTGTTTCCGGTCTTACTCCTGCGCCCCGGCTAGTTTAGCAGGTTTGCAGGCGGCAAGCTGGCGAAAATCGCCAGTCCGCCGGTTACGCGCGGGGCCGGTCGATAATTTCGTCGACGATGCCGTATTCCTTGGCCTGCTCCGCGTTCATGATGAAGTCCCGCTCCACATCGCGCTCAATCCGCTCCAGCGGCTGCCCGGTGTGCCTGGCAATCAGGTTGTTGGTGATCTCGCGAATGCGGAGAATTTCGCGCGCGTGAATGTCAATGTCGGTGGCCTGGCCGCTCAGCCCGCCCATGGACGGCTGATGGATGAGGATGCGCGAGTTAGGCAGGGCGAAGCGCTTGCCCTTGGTGCCCGCCAGCAGCAGAAACGCGCTCATGCTGGACGCCTGGCCGATGCAGTAGGTGACCACGTTGTTCTTGATGAACTGCATGGTGTCGTAGATAGCCAGGCCGGCGGAGATGGAGCCGCCCGGGGAGTTGATGTAGAGCTGCACGTCCTTCTCCGGGTCCTCGCCGGAGAGGAAGAGCAACTGCGCCACGATGAGATTGGCTATCTGATCGTCGATGGGCGTGCCCAGAAAAATGATGTTGTCGCGCAGCAGACGGGAGTAGATGTCGTAGGCGCGCTCGCCCCGGCTCGTCTGCTCAACCACCATGGGAACCAATGCCATTGAGTCTTCTTCCCGTTCTTGCGGTTGGGGGCCGTTTTGCCCCGGTTCTTTTGTTGTCCGCGCGCTCCCGCCGTCGTAAAGCGGGCGGCGTGGCGCCCTGGTTGCCGCCCTACGCGGGCAGCCGTTGGTAAAGCAAACTCGCGGTTTTCTCGCGCCGCAATTGTTCCCGCATTCTAGCGAGTCCGCCGTCCTCCGTCAATCGCACCTTCAGGGTATCCATCGGCTCGCGAGACTGAAGAGCCGCAAACTGCAATGCCTGATCCAGTTCCTCGTCGCTGACGGCGATGTTTTCCTCGCTCGCGATGCGGTCCAGCAGGACATTGGTTTTTGCCTCGGCGATAGCGCTCGGACGCTGGGCCGCGCGCAGCCGGGGAAAGTCCAGCTTGCGCATCTGCTCGGTGTTCATGCCCTGCGCCGCCAGAGCGCGCAGGCCGCGCTCCAGGCGCGCGTCGATCTGCTCCTGCACCAGCGACTCGGGAACCGGAAACGGGTAGCGCTCAATCAGCGCCGCGAAAAGACGGTCCTTGGTTTCGCCTTCCACGCTGCGCCGCTTGCGGATGGCCATGTGCTCGCGGACGCGCTTTTCCAGGTCGGCAAAGCTCTCATAGGCGCCCAGTTCTTTGGCAAAATCGTCGTCCAGCTCGGGCAGGGTGCGCTTCTTGATGGCCTTCACTTCCACGTCGTAGGCTACGGTCTTGCCGGCCAGCTTGGCGTCGGCGTACTCGGCGGGATAGATCACCTTAGCCTTCAGTTCCTGGCCCGGTTTGGCGCCGCGCAGAGCGGTCGAGAAAGCCTCCACCGTGTCCTTACCGCCGATCTCCACCAGCGTGTCTTCGCCGGCAATCGGGGTCCCCGCGGATAGGTCTTCGTCCGTGGGGTGTAGTATCGGCGCTGCCTCGGCGTCGCCTTCAATCTGGCCCTTGTAGGTGATCTGCGCCCAGTCGCCATCCACCAGAGCGCGATCTTCCTCCACCGGCTCAATGGTGGCGCGCGACTCGCGCAACTCCGCCATCTCCAGCCGGAACTCTTCTTCGGTGATCTCCACCGGCGGCTTTTCCACAGTCACACTTTGGTAACCCTCGATGGAGAAAGCCGGGATGAACTCGAAGACCGCCTTGACGTGCAGCGGCGCGCCGTCCTCCACGGTCAGCTCGGTCACCTGCGGCTGCCCCACGGGGGCCACGCCCAGGTCGCGCACCGCCTTGTTGAACCGTTCCGGCAGCAGGCCGTCGATCACGTCCTTGCGAATTTCCGTGGCGTAACGGCGCTTGATCACCGTTTCCGGCACTTTGCCGGCGCGGAAGCCGGGGATCTTGGCATATTTCCGGTAATTGCCAACCACCGTGCCATAGGCCTTGGAGACCTCTTCGGCGGGAACGTCCAGCACCAGCTCGCGGGTGCAGTCCGGATTGAGAATGGGCCCGTGCTGATGCTCATGGCCGTCATGCGCGTGGTCATGCTCGTCTGCGTGGCCGCCTTCGCGCGTATCTTCGAGGCTGGCATCGTGCGTGGCCTCGGCCGGGTCAGGTTGGGGGTTGCCTTCGAGGGTGTCGGTAGAACTCAACGTTTTGCCTTCCAGGCTCGCCGCGGCGAGCCGTACAAACTGCCACGCCGGACTCCCACTGCCGTTCCGGACTGCAAACTGCCATAGGCTGCAAACTGCCGCTTTGGGCCGAATCGGGCTGCAAGCTGCCAATTCCAGCTGCAAGCCTTCGCCCTGGGCTGTCGAGGGAGGCAAAACCAGCCCACATAGCCGGGGAAACCCCTTCTTTCATGGTAAGAGGGTTTGCGGGAAGGGTCAAACCGGCGGAGGCGATTTGGGCGCGGCAGAGCACCGCGAAAGGCACGTTACTGTTCAGTGACCCTAAGGTCTGAACTCTAATCTGGGGGCCAGCGACGGGAGATCAGAATTCAGACCCTATGGGCGTACGAACGTAAGGGAGAAACCGGGGGTGGGCCGCGCCGCAATGGGCGTAGTGCTCCCGGGCTTCGCTCAGGCTGAGGGCGCCGTTCACGGTCAGGCGGACTTCGCCGGCGTCCGCATCCTCCTGGCCGTCGTCCTCCCACCAGCAGACCGGGCACAACCCCAGGGCGCCGGGCGCCTCCAGCGTCTTGTACCCGCAACACGGGCAGCGAAAACGAACCTGTGCCAAAGCCCCCACGAAGGGATGGACGAGAATCGGAGCGGGCGGGTTTACGCGGAAGGCAGCTTCCAGCCACTAGCTGCTTCGCCCGGTTCTTCCGGTTTCCGCGGGAATCCCACAAAACAGAGCAGGCCGGAGCATTCGCCCCGGCCCGTTCACTGTCCACTGTCCATTGTTCACTGTCCACTGCTTTTACGGCACAAACACATGCAGCCGCACATGCCACTTGGTGCTCTGGCCGGGTTTCAGCGTCACCATGCCGGTATCGGTCGAGCCCCACTCCTTGCCGAAGGGGTCGCCGAAGTTGTACTGGTGCTCGATGGCTACAAAGGGCGCTCTGGGGGGCGCGTACATCTGGATGGCCTTGATCTCCCGCGAAAGCCCCTCGATCATCACCCCGTAGCGCGCCGCTGGGTCCATCACCTGCACCGTGACCGCCTTGTTCGCCCACTCAAGGTGGTTCCAATTGTCGTCGTAGAAGTTGCTTCCGAGCGGCGTTCCGCCGGCGTCGCGCATATCGAATTTGGTTCCCGCCACGGGCAAAACCTTGCCGGTGGGAAAGACGTTGTCGTAGTTGTCCACCTCGGCCACGGTGGAGGCCGGAATGCGCACCCGGGCCTGGGTGCGGTCGCCCGAGGGCAGTTTGAAGTACGGGTGCCAGGCTATGGCCATGGGCTCGTCCTCGCTGCCCACGTTGCGAGCCGCGATGCTCAGGTCCACGGCTTCTGCGGTCAGCCGGATGGTAATCACCAGTTGGGTCTTGGACAGCCAGTGGCCGCCAAAGTCGCCGGCGTTGATGACGCCGGCGACCTCTTCGCCGTCTTTGACCTTGTCCACGCTGACATCCTCGGCCTTGGCCTTCAGGATGAGCCCGTGCATGGCGTGGCGCTCGGCCGTGGGCAAGTGGCCCATGTTGTTGGCCGGCAGGGTAATGCCGTGGCCTTGCCACTCGGTGATCAGCGTCTTGCCGTCGATCGAGAGCGTGCCGCGAATCCGGTTGGGGTAGGGAACCAGGAAGGCCGCGCCCAGACGGTAGCCGAAATTGCCGAAGTCGTCATCGTCCACGTCCAGCATCTTCTTGGCGCCGGCCAGATCCGGCGAAGCCAGCACATCCACATTGCCCTTGCCGGGGAAGTTGGCGGTGATCTGCAGGACTTCCATGCCGCGGCCGGGCAGCACGGTCACGCTGGTGAACTCCGGCCTGGTGCTGCTGGTGGCCGTGCGGCTGATGGTGACGACCTTCTCGCCGCCAATCTCCGTGACGGCCTGGGCATGACTGATGAGAGCGAGCGAGCCCGCCAGAACCGGCAAGGCAAGCGGGAGCAGGGCAAGTGCGCGAACAAAAATCGTCATCTCAATCCATCCTTGGGGTGCAATCGGATTCTCCGGAATCGGCTCCGGGGCAGTTTTTCAGGGCGCCCGGGAAGCGTATTCGGGAGGCGGTGCCATTCTACGCCAAACCGCCCCAGTCAGGCTTGTCTCGCCGCAACCAGGCCGGGAGCTTCGGGCGGAATCGCGCCGCCGGAGCAGGGCGGAAAGGCTCTATCGCCAAGAGAAAAGCCGCTCCAGCCGCTGTGCGGAATTCCACTCGGCGGTGTATATAATGAGTGTCACTGGGCGGGAGTAGTTCAGTGGCAGAACGTCAGCTTCCCAAGCTGAATGTCGCCGGTTCGATCCCGGTCTCCCGCTCCACCTTTCCCCCGCTCGCCTTTCGCCTTCCCGTCCTGCCTCCAGCCTTTGCCGTTTCGGCCTTATTGGTTTTCCTGGATCTTTATAACCAGGTAGGTGGCGGACTCGCTCTCCGCCACCAGCATCTGGTGGGGCAGGCAGGCGGGAATGTGAACCACGTCGCCCCTCCTTAGCTCCTGGCTGCTTCCACCCTGCACGGATGTGCCGCGAATCTCGCCCGGAGCGGTCGTTTGCGGATCGGCGAGTTCGCCTCCGCTGATCAGCGTCGCGTGGCCGTCGAGAATGTAGAACAGGTCGGCGAAGTTTTGATGCACTTCGCCGCCGCCGCTCCGGCTGCGAAAGGCCAGCATGGTCGAATGCTGCGCATACTCCTTCAGCGTCTCGCTGGCCTCCCCGTTTCCTTGCCTGGCCAGCTTACGCAGGTACGCCGCCCGCTCCAGCAGGATGGCCGGGGACCAGTGATCCACTGGATTCCGGCGGCGAGCTTGCAGGCTGGCCGCCTCCGGAACCACTTCCTTCTCCGCCGGCAGCAGTTCCTTCAAAATCTCCTTCGATAACCTGTCCATCCCCTCAGTTTAGGGCAGATGCCGGCCCTGGTGCCGGGGTGCCTGCCCTGAGCTTACCGAAAGCCTGCCCTGAGCGGAGCCGAAAGGGGGTCTCGTCCGCCGCCGGGCGCCCCACCGTGAACCGTCAGTGAATGCGCGATCCCAGGGTATAGACTCTCTCCCATGAGCGAATCCCTCGAGAAAATTGTCAGGACCTCCGATCCGGGCTGGCTGCGAACGCTCGCGCTCCTGTACCGGGCCCGCCAGGCCGGGGTGCTCATTGACGATGCTCACCTCGGCATCAATCCGGAAGACCAGACTCTGCTGCAGATGGCGCGGGTTTCCGGCCTCTCCCGGCGGGAAATTGCCAGTGTCAGCGTGGCGCTCGGCATGAGCGGCATCGGCGTCACCATGGTGGTCCTGGCGATCCTTGATCCGGAACCGACCAGCAAGCTGGGTCTGCTGGTGGGCGGCGGAGCGGTTTGCGTGCTCGGCGGAGGCTTCTCGGCCATTCGCATTCTCACCAGCCATAAGCCGCCCAGCATCCGGGTCACCGCAAAAGGCATAGAAATCTTCTGGACGTAGTTCGAGAACCGATGTATTGACATTTATATGTACAAGTGGCACACTGAGGTCAGGCGCGAAGATGAGCCGATTCGATTGGGATCCGGTGAAAAACCGGGAAAACCGGCGCAAGCACGGCGTCGGCTTTGAAACCGCCTCGCTGGTCTTTGAAGACCAGTGGATTCTTTCGCGGAAGGATCTATCGCATCACGACGCGGAAGACCGCTACAACGCGCTCGGAGAAATTGCGCCCGGCGTGATTTTGTTTGTTGTCTACACGTGGAGGGAACAGGATGGAGAGGAAGCCATTCGCTTTATCTCGGCGCGAGGCGCATCCGCCCAGGAAAAGAGGTCCTATGAAGAAGCTCGCAGCCGCGCGGAGGCGGGAGGTAGCCGCCATCGCCGCCAAAACGGACGCTACGATTGATTTCTCCGAAATGCCCGAGGTTGTCGATTGGACGGGCGCGGAGGTTGGCCGCTTCTACCGGCCCATCAAGCGCCCCGTGACCATGAGGCTGGACGACGATGTCATCGAGTGGCTGAAAAGCTATGGCCGCGGCTACCAGACCAAGGCCAATCTGCTGCTGCGCCACGCCATGGAAGCCAACCGGCTCATCAGGTCAAAAGGCCGGGGCGCCGCATAACTCAGCAGCGGGCAAAGGGATTGGGAGAGTGCGATCCTTCCAAGGTCAGAAAATCCGGACACCCTTCGGCGCGCTCAAATTGAGGCGTCCGCAAGAAAGTCACAGATGATCCTCACCAAGTTCGTCTCGATAAGAAATGTCGGCCGATTTCTGAACTACGAAGCGGCCGGCGACGTCATGTTGAAGAAGATAAACCTGATCTCTGATCTCTGTCCGCTGACAACTGACCACTGAGCACTATCCTCTGACAACTGACAACTGACCACTGACAACTGCTCCTTCCTGGTCCTTGTACTGCAACTGGTAGAGCTTCCAATAAATTCCGCGATGGGCCAGCAGCTCCTGGTGCGAGCCCATCTCCCGCAACTGCCCCTTGTGCAGCACCAGAATCGTATCCGCTCTCTGTACAGTGGACAGCCGGTGGGCGATCAGCACGCTGGTGCGCCCTTCGACCATCCTCTCCAGAGCGCCGCGGATGCGCAGTTCCGTATCCGTGTCCACGCTCGAAGTAGCCTCATCCAGGATCAGAATCCGCGGATTGTAGGCCAGCGCGCGGGCAAAGTTGATGAGCTGCTTCTGCCCCGTGGAGAGCGAATTCCCGCGCTCCCTTACCGGCTCGTTGAACCCTCCCGGCAGCGCCTCGATAAAGTCCAGCACATTCACGTCGTGCGCCGCCTGGCGCATTTCTTCGCTTGTAATATCCTCATTCCAAAGGTGAATGTTCTCTGCCAGGGTGCTGGTGAAGAGGAACGGATCCTGCAGGACGACGGCGAAGTGCTGCCGGAGCGCGGTCAGGTCTTGCTCGCGCAGGTCCACGCCGTCGAGCAGGATCTGGCCGGCGGTCACGTCGTAAAAGCGCATCATCAGGCTGATGAGCGTGGTCTTGCCGGCGCCGGTGTGGCCTACGATGGCTACCGCCCGGCCCGGCTCGATGGTGAAAGATACATCTTTGAGAATCCACTCGATGCCGTCAATCGCCCCCAGCCCGGCGCCTGCGGAATCATTCCCGGTTGCCCGGTCCACGGCCGCTCTCTGCGCGGCGCTCAACTTCTGATAGGTGAACCAGACGTGGCGGAACTCAATTCTGTTGGACCCGTCGCCTTCGACTGGATGGGCCAGGTTCACGATCTTCGGCGGGGTGTCGAGCAGCTTGAAGATGCGCTCGCAGGCGGCCATGGCAGCCTGCAGGATGTTGTATTTGTCGCTCAGGTCCTGGATGGGACGCCAGAAGCGTAGCGAGTACTGGATGAACATGGTCAGCACGCCGATAGTCACCGTGCCCGAGAGCACGCCGAAGCCGCCCCACCAGATGACCAGGGCGATGGCTACGGCGGAAAGGAAATCGACGGCGGGATAATAGAGCGCGTAGGCGAAAATGGTGTCCTTGAAGGCGATCATGTGCAGGCGATTGACGGCCTCGAAGTCGTCATAAGCGCGCTGCTCGCGGTTGAAGAGCTGCACCACGCTCATCCCGCTCACATATTCCTGGATAAAGCTGTTGATGCGGGCGATGGCGGCGCGGACGCGGCGGAAGCTCTCCCGCACGTGATTGCGGAAGATGCGCGTGACGATGAGGATGAGCGGGAGCACGGAGAAGGCGATCAGCGCCAGCCACCAGTTGATGGCGAGCATGACGGCGGCCATGATGGCGAGGTTGAGAAAGTCGTCCACAATGGCCAGCACGCCGGCGGTGAACATCTCGTTGATGGCGTCCACGTCGGAGGTGAGGCGTGTGACCAAGCGGCCCACTGCATGAGTGTCGAAGAAGCCGATGTGCATGCGCTGCATGTGGCGGAAGATGTCGCGGCGGAGATCGAACATGACCTTCTGGCCGGTCCACTGCATGAGGTAAGTCTGAATGAATTGAAAGAGATAGGCTGAGAGCAGGGCGCCGAGCCAGATGGCGGCCAACGCGGTGATTCCACGGTAGGGATCAACCGGGAGGCGGCGGGTGAGCCAGTTGGTGGCCAGGCCGGGCTTGCCGGTGAGGTAGCGATCGATACCGACTTTTACCAGGTAGGGGCCGGTGACGTCGCTCATGGATTTGAGGCTGATGGAGACGGCGGAGACGGTAGCCTGAACCCAATACGGGCGCAGGTAGTGGGCAAGGCGGCGGACCAGGCGGGAGTCGTAGACCTTGCCGACCGGGTCTTCATCCCGTTTCCTGGGATCGGGGTTTTTAGGTTTGTTTTGCTCTTCGTCAGCCATGCGTGGGTGGGGTTCGGCTTCCGTTTCCATTGTAGCGGGCAAGCGTCAGGGGTCAGTTGGAGATTGAAAAAGTCGGCCTGGAAGCCGACACATTTGTCGGCATGCAGGGCGACAAACAGCCTGATCGGCTACAAATTTGCAAGAAAATCCTGTTGCAGATAGACATAACAACCATGATAGGCGCCCTGGAAGTCTCCCAATTCGAGCAAAAGAAGGAGAAATAAGGTGTTTTTAGGCGCTTTTTGACCCCTTTTTGAGCGCATTTTGCGCGCTTTTTGCGCACATTTTCGACGCGGGGAACAGGGATCAGAGAACAGGGACGGGGGATGTTGCCTGGGCTCCGGTTTCCGGGTTGGGGTTCTTCGGAGGGCCGTCGATCAGTTCACGTAAGGGCGTTTGGCGGTACCGATTCACCCGTAGCCAAGGACGCGGGGAATAGATGGACTCGGCATACCTGCTTGTTTCATCGATCAGGAAATCATTTTGCTTGACATTTCAAGCAAAGAGAGTATCCTACCTGAATGTTGGAGTCGTTAGGTGATGTCTTAAGGAAAACTCGAACCGATGCCGGTCTTACACTGCGTGCTGTCGAAGCGGAGACATCCGTCTCCAATGCCTATCTGTCGCAGCTCGAAACAGGCAAGGCAGAGAATCCATCCCCAGCTGTGTTGCGCAAGCTCGCAGAGCTATACGAGGTTCCTTACGAAACGCTTATGAGGGCTGCAGGGTATGCACCCGATGCTGGCCCAGCAACCCGGGACCTATTTCTTTCTCACAGTTCGAAGGACAAATTGGTCGCGCGCGAGTTGGCGGGAGCGATCGAGTCAGAATCCTATGATGGACGCCAACTCACGGTATGGATTGACGAGGCCGAGATCCGACCAGGCGAGAGTATCCCTGGCAAGGTGAACGAGGGCCTGGAAAAAAGTCGCTTCATCGCAGCGGTGATGACACCGTCGTATTTTGAAAGCGCTAGCGGCTGGACAGATGCGGAGTGGCACTCTGTTTTACATACCGATCCCGACAACCGCAAAACGCGCCTGATCCCGCTGTTGGTGATGGACTGTCCCTTCATTCCATTCCTCTTAAGACATCTCAGGACCATTGATCTTCGAGGCGGACGGTTCACTGAAGGGTTACGCGAGCTCTTGGCAATTTTGCGGAATGAGCCTTTGCCCCGTCCAGTCATGCATCGGGGCCAGCTGATCACCGCTGGCGGCCGGATCGAGCGTGCCACTCTCATTGCTGAGCGGGCCGTTCCGGATGCAGATCCGGACGTGATAACGGAGACTCTGTATTGCAACCTACTTCCGATTGAACGACTCCCTCGATATGTGTACACCGCAGAGATTGCCAGCGACCTGATACGAGTCAACGCACAAGGAGAAACTGTTGCGCCCGCGAAAAACCGGATCAAGCAAGTGATCCGGGCAGCTCAAGAGAGTGACGGGATCGAGCAGGAACGACGTTTCATGCCGGCTTTTCGGATGTACGAAGAGCGGATCGTCACGTTCCACGACTTGGAGGATCCCGAGGGAGTCTTGGCCTCAGTGATCGATGAAAATACGGTCGAAGTAGTGGATATGGCAACATTCGTTCGAGACGAGGACCTACGCAAGATGGTGGTATCACTCTTCAACATGGCAATTGCGCGCCACCTTGGTCGGGCAGGTCTGGTGATCGATGAAGACAAGCGCGGTCGATTCTACTTTCCGGACCGTGATGGACAGGCAAGGACAATTACCTGGACGCCACGGAAGAAAAAGGCTCTGCGTACGGTGGCCAAACCCGTTGTGAAAGACGATCGCGTTATGTTCTGGAGGAATCTTGGAGCCTATGTGCAGTTGATCTTTCTTGCGAACAAGTTCTACATACAAGTGCTACCGACATGGGTAATAACAAGCGACGGGCACACTGCCGCGAAAGGCCCTGACATTGGTCGCAAGGCAATACGCTGGACTGGGCCGGAGCGAAACATGCAGGTGCTGTTTCATATTCGGTTCTGGACTAGCGTTCTTCGGGGTAGCAGCGGAGGACCAATAGCGATCCGAGCCGGAGATCAGTTCTTGGAGATTGCAACTGCACCCGCTCAAATCCAGCTTCCGTTCGGAATCGCCAACGACCAACGCGATTTGATGAGTCTATTAGACGAGGAGGCACCAGTAATTGCTGCCGATGAAGAGGAACGCGCGGAAATTGTCCTTGATGCCACTCTCGAAGGTCAGGTGGAACTAGAAGAATTGGACGAACCCGAAGCTGACGAAGTGACATCGATAGATGACGAGGAGAAAGATGAATCGCACTGATTATCGTAGAGGACGCACCGTGCCCCGACCGACAGTACGAGTGCCGAATTTCGAATCCGGTCTGATTTCGGAGCCGCTCATTGCGTTTGGCGGACAACAGCGTCATGTTGACCCGAAGACGGGAATTGCATTGTATGGCCCCTACAGCCTCGTAGGACAATCGGGACCGACGCTTAAGAACATTATCGTTGGTATCATCGGCCCTTCGGCCATGATCGCCGACGCGGAAGCGTGGCTCAATGCGTGTCGCGGCATATTGACAAATGATGGAATGCAGCCTTTCCTGTACCCACATTTCCCTGGAATCAACTCCACCAGCCCGTTCCAGTGCGAACTGAACTATGGCGATGCTTGGCGTGAGAGCATCCGGGATATGGACATTAAGAGTGCTCTGTCAGATGACGATTACGCGCAGCGCGTAAGAAGTGTAGTTGGCTTGTATGTCCGCGCCTTAGAGGTGCTTGCGGCGCGTGATCAGCGACCAGATGTGGTCCTTTGCTGTATGCCGCAAGAAGTCATCGATCGCTGCACAGTCGAGGATCGGCGCGCGCGTGTTAAGCGCGCACATGATTTGCGCGCGAAACGCAACAGGAGGTCAGATGTCAATTCCTTGCAACTGCCTTTATTTGCCGGTACTGAGCCCGGCAACCTGGAGGAAGAGGAGGCCGGGCATCAGAACTTGCGGCGAGGACTCAAGGCGGAGGCAATGCAATTCGGTATCCCCACCCAGTTAGTGTGGCCGCGGACGCTGCGTCTAACGGCTGCTCCGGCCGGCCCGGGCCAGAGAACACAGGACGTGGCGACTCGCGCCTGGAATCTCTCGACAGCGCTATACCACAAGGCCGGCGGCTCGCCGTGGCGCCTGGCGGAGTTGGAACCCGGAGTTTGTTTTGTCGGCGTGTCTTTCTATCGTGAGGTATTCGGAGAACCTCCACGCATTCAGACCTCCATGGCTCAAGCGTTTAACGCCGCAGGTGATGGTTACGTGCTGCGCGGAGGTACATTTGAATGGGACGAGAAGCGTCAGGGCAGATCGCCTCACCTTGACAAGCAGTTGGCCGCAAGTCTATTGCGCGACGTGATTGAGCTATACCGCAAGCAGAATCGCGGCAGCTTACCCACACGAGTTGTGGTGCACAAGAGCTCGCGGTTTTGGGAAGGCGAGCTCGCAGGATTTGAAGAGGCATGTGAACTCGTTCCACGACGAGATTTCGTGGCTCTCGGTTCCCGCGGTCTGCAGTTCTATCGGAAGGGCGACTATCCACCTCTACGCGGAACATACGTGAAGTTCAGCGAGACCGACCTATTGCTGTACACGGTGGGGTACGTGCCATTCTTGCGGACGTACCCGGGCGCGCGAGTTCCACAGCCGCTGGAGGTTTTGGAGCACGTTGGTGACAGCCCCTGGGACATTGTGCTGAAGGAAGTGCTGGCGCTGACGAAGATGAACTGGAATACGGCAGATTTCGCTTGCTGGGACCCCATTACGACGGCATTTTCGCGGCGAGTAGGGCAAATCCTCGCGGAGGTCCCCGCTGGCATGAAAATTCGCCCGGAGTATCGGTTTTATATGTGAGAAGCGAGGATGTGGGATCCGCTAAGAATCCGCGCCGCAGTGCTAGCAATCGGCTGGCCCAAAGCATCGTTTTGCGCATGCCTTCTACTTCTGTTTCGCGGTGTGGTTACGTTCGATCAGTGCCTCCTACTGATCCTTTGCGGCGCAATAATGCACTTCTTGCCGGCTCCTGGCAAATCCACGCATCCCAAGAAGACTACGACTGTTCGCCGACAGGGAAAGGTCGCCTCGCGCGCTTAGTCCAAGCTGCGCTTCTAGCGATAGCGAAATGGCCCGTTCACGTCTTCAGAGCTCGCGCAGTTCGACAATCGAGATACCCGGCGCCCGGGCCGGCATCTGGCCTACACGGAGAAGAGATGGACAGGTTATCGAAGGAGATTCTGAAGGAACTGCTGCCGGCGGAGAAGGAAGCGATTCCGGAGGCGGGCAGTACATCTTTGCCTTGATCTATCGATGGCGCAAAACTTGCAGGGCACTCCAATCATCTGCCCCTCTAGCAGTACTTGCGCGTCCCATTTTAGCCTCAAAAAGATGTGCGGCAGCCCGCGAACGAGCTGCCGCAGTGATGAATCGAAGTGAAGTTAGAAGTTGATCCGGCCGCCGAATTGCAGCGAACGGGCGCCCTGTGTTTGTGAGTAGGATTGGCCGAAGCTGGTGATGTAACCAAACGTTCCGCCACCGACCGTCGCATTCGGGTTGCTCAGGTATGGATGGTTGAGGATGTTGAACGCCTCCATGCCGAATCTGAATTCGCTCTCATGGTAAAGGTGAAAGGACTTGAAGATACTGGCGTTCACCTGCATGTTCCCCGGCCCACGGAATTCGTTGCGGTGGGTGTTGGGCAGAACCGGCGTGGCGTTGGCGCTGGACGCCGGCTCGGTCGGGTTGGCGAACGAGGCCGGGTTGAACCACGGGTTGCCGCTCGAAACTGTGGCATTGCCGGGGGTCCGGTTGTGGCCGCCCTCTTTCTGATAGGGCGCAACCAACTGCGCGTAGGTTGTGCCCCAGCCCGGCGTGACGCTGCCAATAAGGTTGCTGTTGGCGGTCACTGAGAATGGCAGGCCACCGAAGTAGCTGTACTGGCCGTTCAACTGCCATCCGCCAACGATCTGCGCCAGCGGGCCGTGGTTTACGTATTTCTGGCCGTAGCCGAAGGGCAGGCCGTAGATGCCGTAGACCTGTATGTTGTGCTTGACGTCGTAGCTCGCCGACGCCCGGTTCAGCTTGTAGTACCCGGGATAGTTGAACGTCGTTCCGCTCGAACCAGTCCCGGCGCCGTTGTCCTCGTAATCGAAGGCGTGCGCATAGGTGTAGACCGCGCCGAAGGTAGAGTTCTTACCCGCGTTGCGCGTCAACTGCGCCTGCATGCCGTTGTAGTTCGAGCTGAACATCGGCCCGTTCATGGTGATGCCGCCGGTGTTCCACAAGTTGCTGGTGGAAGTGCAGGACGCCCAGTTGCCGGTGCAGTTGAGCCAGTTGATGGTTTCGTTGACGGCGAAGCTGCACGTCCCTGTTTGACCGGTCAGGGAGGTATTCCAGTGCCCGTTGGGCATGCAAGGCGTACTCGCGCTGGGCAGCGGCGCCGCGTTGTAGGGGCTGACGCCGGCCTGCTGGCGGACGAACAGATCGCCCACGTAACCGAGGTTGGCCACGAAGCCGAGGCCGATTTCCCGCTGCACAAAGAGATTCCAGCTTTCGAGGTAGCCGCGGCGGAAATTCGGCCACACGGAGTTGGTCGACCCTGTAACGGGCAGCCCCGCAAAACCGGAACTGTAGTTGGGAACGGCCGGAATCGGGATGCCATAGGTGAGGGGCATGGGTTGGCCCGTCGCATAGTTGGTGGTGTTAGCCGTATCGACCGCGATGGTTCCCGTTCCGGTCCCGGCGTAGTTCGGCGCCAAGTCCATGGGGAACGAGTCGCGCAGGTAGCGCATGCTGTCGGGATCGGAGGTGATACCACCACCGGCGCGAACGACCGTCTTTTCATTGAGGCGATAGGCAATGCCGAGGCGCGGCGCGAAGAATCCGTTTCCCGTATCGACGCCGGCATTCTTGGGGTTACCCATGACGCCGCCGACCTCGACATTGGAGGTATTCGGCCGGTTGAACTGCACAACGTAGATACCGGTGTGGTCGCGATACGCCGCCGGGTACCTCTCGTAGCGCACGCCGTAGGTGATGGTCAGTTTGGGAGTCACAGTCCACTGATCCTGCGCGTATGCGCCCAGTTCCGTCCAGCGCAGCGAGTTGGGATCGAAGGTCTGCTGCGCCTTCTGAACGGCGTTGCCACCCCCGTTATTGGGCAGCCCCAGCAGGAAGTCGGCCAGCGAGTTGTAAGCTGTAACCTTGCACACAGCTGATGTGGCCGCAGAGAGTTCGCCGCAGGTCATACCGCCCTGGAACAAGAAGCCGCCGCGCACGTTGGAGACGCCGCCGCCGCTGGTGGGCTGGAAGTGGTTCAGGTCGAAGTGGTAGTAGGTGAACCCGTACTTGGTCGTGTGTTTGCCCTTGACCCAGCTCAGGTTCACATCGCCGGTGAACTGGTTGTCGCGGAAGAGGAATGGATTGGCAGTGTTGGAATTGCCAATGGAGCTGAAGGAGTTGTTAAAGCTGAACACCGGCTGGCCGTAATAATCCGGATCATTCGAGTTGATGTTCGTTCCCGGAATCCCCAGTACGTTCAGTCCATAGTCGCCCAAAGAGAGGTCGAGCGTGGACTGCGCTCCCGAGACCTGGCGCGTAAAGCCGAAATCGGCGTCGACCACCATGTTGGGGTTGATCACGTGGCTCATGCCCAGGCCTAGGTTCTGGATGCGGCCATGCCCTGCGCCCGGCTGGCCGCCGTCGAAGGTGCCGCCGCCCGCCGGGCCCAGTTCCTGCGGATCGTTCACCTGGAACGGCTCAATGCTGTACTTGCCGAAGATCTGCGTGGTGTCGTTCGGGAGATAAGTGATCTTGGCGTCGTTGCTCGTGCGATTATAGGCGAAGCTGCCGGTGCCATAGTAGTCGTTGGCCATCTGGTTTTCGATTTCGTTCGTCGTCGCCGAGCCGATCGACGTCGCGATCTTGCTCAGGTTGGCGATCATCGTTGCGGCGGCAGAGGAGATGCGCGAAGCGGGAATGGTGTTGACGTTGCTTCCCGTCTCGCCATATTCGGCGGTGAAGGTAGGCCGGCAAGCATAATTGAGATAGCCGCTCGTGTACGAAGTGTCGGGACTCGGACAGGTCGTGGGATTGACCAGGCTCTCCCAACCCGCTACCTGAGGCTGCGGATCGTAAATCGATCCATTATATGTAGTCGAACCACTGGGATTCGTGAAAGTCGCCGGAACTTCGGAGAAGTTGCCCGCGATCATGTTGGCGTCCGGAACCGTCTGATTGCCGCTGATCAATGTCCGCCGCGTCGTCCGCTCCCAGTTGTCGAAGAAGAAGAGCTTCTTCTTGCCGGTAAGAATTTTGGGAAAGTAAACGGGGCCGCCGATGTTGAAGCCGAATTCGTCGAAGACGTTCTTCGGGAGCAACCCGGAGATGGTGGTATACGGACGGGCGTTGATCGACGCATCCTGGTAGTACTCCCACAAGCTGCCATGGAGGTTTCTCGTTCCGCTCTTGGTGGTGATCTTGATCGAAGCGCCACCCGCCTGGCCCTGCTCGGCGGTGAAGTCGTTGGTCGTGACGCTGACGTTCTCAATCGAGTCGGCCGGCGGAACGTAAGCGATGAGATAAGTCAGCCAGCCGTAGTAGTTCACCGCGCCATCGATACGCGTCGTGTTGCCGTTCATGTTCACGCCGTTTATGTTCACCGACATGGCGCGCGCCGGGTTGGAAGCGGTTGAGTTCTGCTCCTTCACATTGGACCCGCCGGGGAGGAGCGTGTAGAGAGACTCAAAACTGCGCCCCTGGCTGGAGGTCATCGGCAGTTGCGAGATCTCTGTTTGACTGATTTCGCTATTGACTTCGGCTGTTTCCGTCTGTAATACCGGAGGCGCCTCGGTCACGATGATCTGTGTCGTGACGGTTGCCGGTTTCAGCGTCATATCCACACGCACCTGGCGGTTGACTTCGATCTGGATGTCCTTTTCCGTGAACCCGGCAAAGCTCTGCTTGGCCGGGACGGACACGGTATATAACCCGGGCAGCACGTCGAGAATCACGTAAGTGCCCGATCCGGTGGACGTGGTCCTGCGGGTTTCGCCCGTACCTTGATTGGTAATTGTTACCGTTGCACCGGGAATGATCCCGCCGGCTGTGTCGCTAACTGTTCCCGTGATTGAGCCGTAGAGAATCTGCGCGTTTGCGGTGCTGCTCCCGAGAAACAGCGTTAGAAGCGCGACCGCCATCAGCAGTATTCTGATCGCACCTGTGTTGACTCGACGGTTGATCCCTGGCCTTCCTGACATAATTCCCTCCGAAAAGCTGTTTATTTCCTGCGTTCTTGTCAAGCCTTGCGAAGATTACCTGGCAAACGATCTGCCAAATTCGCCAAAGCCGCTGATCCGCGCAAACTGCTCCACACGCTTCGTATCCAGATGCAATCTGCCGCTGCACTTTAATTTGCGATCCGAACTATAGAAGCGTTTGGCTCCGGCTGTCAAGCTGGAAAAGGGGTTATTTATGTATCCCGATATCGGAGGCAACTCGTTCCCGAGCGAGCGTGAATTTGAACTCGTACATATCTATATTATTTTGTTGGTTTTAATTGCTTTGTTGGCGTTAAAAATTTAATCATCAAGTGTATTGGGAAGGCTGGTTCCCCACGGCTACGTCTGCTATGTCTGGGGAAGTTCCTGGGGGCCAGGGGCCAGCGAGGGCTTTAGTTCGCCGGTTGAGCCTGCTCGCGCACAGGCCGGCGCTGAAACACGAGCGCCGCCGCTCCCCGGAGCCGGGCGATTTCCCCTTCGTGCGTAGGAAGAATCCGTGGAGGTGCCCCTGCCAGCGCGAGTTTAGCCGCCTCCTTTTCAATAATTGGGGCGAAGCGGTGCCAGGCAGAGCTAATGTCGCCCGCTATCAGAATTAAACTCGGAGCCAAACCGGCGATGATAGGCCCCAGTCCCCGCCCGATGTGCAGCGCCTGTTTGGCCAGCGCCTGGGCGGCATACTTGTCGCCCTCCTCGGCCTTGTTGAGCAAATCGTGAAATGTGATTGCAGGGGCTTTAGTCTGGAGTTCCTGGTAGTAGCGGAGCGCGGCCTTGCACGAGGCGACCGTTTCCCAGCAGCCTCTGCGGCCGCACCCGCAGCGGAGCCCGGAGGGATCCAGCGAAATATGTCCGAACTCTCCGGCCATTCCGTGGAGGCCCGAGATGAGTTGCCCGTTGGCGAATACTCCGGTTCCCACGCCCTCCGACACAGTTACCTGCACGATGTCGCGAATGCCGTCGATGTGCCCAAAGGTGAGTTCCGCCAGCAGGCTCGCGGTGGCCGCGTTTTCCATGTTCACCGGCAGGCCCATCCTCTTTTCGATCATGCCTTTCAGATCGAAGTTGGGCCAGTGCAGGTTGGGCGCAAAGATCAGGCGCTGTGTGCCGGGATCGATTCTGCCGGGAAGACTGATGCCGATTCCTTCGATCGATTTGCCCGCGAGCGCATCCCGCATCCTCGCCATGCAGTCCGTCATCAGCCGTGTCGAGGCGCCGGGATCGGAAGTAAGCGGCACCTGGGAGCGTGAAAGCAGGCGGCCATTGAGGTCCACCGCGGCAATCGTCGCCTGCTTCGGATGAATGTCGACCGCAATCACCAACAGGTCTTCATTCAGTCCTAAGAGTGTTGGGCGGCGTCCGCGTGGTGAAGAAGCGACAGCGCCCTCGCAAACCCACTTCTCCTGGATGAGTTGCTCGACGATCTGCGAAACCGTGCTTCTCTGCAGCCCGGAACGGCGCGACAAATCGGCCCGGGAAATCGGCTGATTCGCCCGGATCAGCTCCAACACAATATCGCGATTGATGTGGCGCGCGGTCTCGCTGGATGCAAGCTGAACATCCGTCAGATCGATATGCCTTATGCCCCTCGCGTGTTGCCGCATTTGCCCCTGAGCTTCTCCCCCTGCGCGATAGGCTACAACGAGCCAAAGCGCACAGGCACATTGCACCTTACTTCCGGAAGGAGGAAGCATACCACGAGTCGCTGAATTCTGCGAATGGGCGCGCGAGGGTTCCGATCCATTCCATCCTATAAGACCGATCTCCTCCAAGGCCACAGACATAAGAGCGCCGCGATTCGAGGGAAGGGTAGTTCAGGCGAATCGTATCACCGGGTGCGGATTCTTAAGGTGAGAACAGGTCCTTCGACCGCGGTCACCGCGGCGACCTCCGCTCAGGATGACAAATCAAGAAAGCTGTGCTGCGTACAGGATCACGTCTCCGAGCGACAGGGCACCGGCGGGCGGCCGGCATTTACACTGGTAGACGCGAATCCTGTGTTTTTCGATCAAGTTCTTGCCAAAACGTTTGGCACGGCGAACGAGCGGACAAGGACAAGCGCGAAAAGGCGCAGGCGCGCGGCAGGAAACTCAAGGGTTCGATGACGCAGGCGCGCACGAGCGCAGGCACAAAAGGAGGAGTATGAAACGGCGTGATTTTCTGGTAAAGAGCACTGCGGCTGTTGTTGGCCTGGCCGGTTCTGAAAAGTTGCTTCATTCGTCCACGGCGGGCGAAGGAGGCCAGCAAGGCTCGACCCAGGTTTCCAGTCCGCCGGCGGCCAAAGCGGGGCTCGTTACCGACCGCGGCTCTTCAGTTGCCCGTGTGGGCAGCACTCCGGAAAGCAAGTTCCCGCCCAAGCCGCCGGTGTTCGCGGCATCGCGCCTGTCGCCCGAGGTGAAGATCTCGCCGATGACCTTGGAAGAACGGCTGCGGCGCGGGATTGTGCCGCGGCGGGGATTCTGCAGCACGATTCCCGGCACGACGGTCAGCGAGGGACTCACCTCCGGCAATGGACACATGGTTATCGAGGCGACGTGCGATCCGTACTCGGAGCAGATACTTTTCCACCACGAAAGCCTTCTGATGCCGTGGAAGAGACCGTTCGAGGCTCCCAAGGCCGCGGAGATATTTCCGCAAGTGCGGCAAATGATATTGGAGGGGAAATACAAGGAAGCGATTGAACTGGCTTTCAAGGAAATGGACAAGGGCCCGGTCAAGGTGAATACTTTCCCGCACCCGACTGTTCCGGCATTCACGATACGTCTCGATCTACCGAAGACGGCGGCGGTCAAAGACTATCTCCGCACCGTGAACTTCGCGAGCGGCGAAGTGAACGCGCACTGGAGCGATGAGCGCGGCGACTGGGTACGCCGGACTTTTGCGTCCCGGCCCGACAACGTCGTGATCCAATGGCTCACCGCCCCGAAGGGACAAACGGTAAACGCCCGCATCGCCGTGGAGAAGCCCGCGGCGCGGATGCGCATGTTTGGGGGAGCGGGAGGAACAAGCGAGGTTGAGCACGACTTCAACGAGCAACGCCTGATTTACAAGTGCCGTCTGGATCCTTCCGTGGATTCGAGCGGCTACGCCGGGGTGGTGCGCGTGGCGCGCAACGGCGGCTCGGCGCGCATGGATGGCGACACGCTGGTGATCGAGAATGCGTCGTCCGTGTTGCTGCTGACGCGCATCGAATGGTTCGCCGACTATAGCGAAGACAAGGTGGAAGCGCTGCGGCAGGCTGTGGAGCAGTTGAGCCCGGAGTATGACGCGATCCTGGAGCGGCACCGCAAGGTCCAGTCGGAAGCGATGAACCGGGTCACCGTGGACTTCGGCGGCGCCTCTCAATATGGGATGTCTTCAGAGGAACTGCTGGCCGATCAGCGGTCGCGACAGGACTACTCGCCGGCGCTGCTGGAGAAGATCTTTGAGATGGGACGCTACTGGTTCATGTACACCAGCGGCAAGTATTGCAGCATGGCGGCGGAAGTGAATGCCAATATCAATTTACAAATTGCACCCGGCGTGCAGGCCGATCTGCGCGAAGGCATGGACGCCTACTTCAACTGGATGGAGAGCCTGGCCCCGGACTTCCGGGTGAACGCAAAGAATATTTTCGGGATGCGCGGCACCCATTATTCCCTCTGCCCGCAACAAGGAGTCGGCGTCGCGTTCCATTACTCGACCGCCGCTTCGACCGGAGAGATATGGCCTCATCCCTATTGGCTTTCCGCCGGAGGCTGGTGTCTTCGCCCGTTCTGGGATCACTATCTGACCAGCGGCGATGTGGATTTCCTGCGCAACCGCATCGTGCCGGCATATAAAGAGCTGGCGCTGTTTTACGAGGATTTCCTGACCGTCACCGGCAAAGATGGGAATTACGTCTTCGTCCCATCCTTCTCGCCGGAGAACAATCCCGCGAACACGAGTCCTTCGGCCATGCTGGTGATCAACGCCACCATGGACATCGCGGTTTGCCGGGAAGTTCTGACCAACCTGATCGAGGCGTGCGAAGTGCTGGGCAGCGACGCCGGCAGCATTCCCAAGTGGAAGGCCATGCTGGCCAAGATGCCGCCGTACCTGATGGAGCCCGACGGCACCTTGAAGGAATGGGCATGGCCCACGCTCGAAGAGCGATACAGCCATCGGCACATCTCGCATCTGTATGGGGCCTGGCCGGGGGACGAGATCGATCCGGACCGGACACCGAAACTGGCTCTGGGGGCGATGATGGCCGACCGCAGGCGAGTGCCGGAGAGGCTGGCCGCTCACGGCCGTTGCCATCGCGCGCTGGTAGGGGCGCGGCTCAAGGACTGCTACATGGTGGACACCGAACTGCGGCAACTGATTGAGCAGGGCTACGTGGCCACGACGCTGCGCTGTTCTCACGACCCCTGGGCCTGGCCCATGCCCGATGCACAGGGCGGAATTCCCACCATCATGATGGAGATGCTCCTCTACTCACGGCCCGGCGTCATCGAAATCCTGCCTGCCGTTCCCGACTCGTTGGAGAAGGGATCCATCCATGGAATGCTGGCCAAGACCTTTGCAAGGGTGGACAGGCTTGCATGGGATATGCCGGCAAGAACCGCGGACCTGGCCGTCACCTCGCTCAAGGACCAGGAGATCACGCTGATTGTCCGGCACGGAATCGAAAAGATCTCGGCGCCGGCCGGAGTCCTGGCGAAGACGCCCCCGCCGGACGCGATCTCGTGCGACTTGCACCTGAAGAAAGGCGAGCCGATTCGGTTGCACCTGACGCTCGGCCGGCACAAGCCGCTGGATTGGGTTGCGCAGGCGGCCGAATCCTGATCGGGCCATCGTGTTTTCAGACGCGTTGACCTACGCATCACACACCCAGGCTGAGATGGCCGCGCGGTTTCTGCCGGGGTTGAAAACCCGCCTCCTTCCAGATCGAGTTTTTCCGGAGGCTGCAAACCCCCGATTTACCGGACTGTGGCCTCTCGAAGCCGCGGTCAATGCGACAAGAACAATAAAAAACTGTAGTTGTAGATATCCCACCCTAGCCGCGAAAACAAAGGCGCGGCTAGGATGGGGCACCCGCCGATAAAGACAATAAAAGGCTGTAGTTGTAGATATCCCACCCTAGCCGCGAAAACAAAGACGCGGCTAGGATGGGGCACCCGCTGCGCCGAACCTGGGGCACCCGGCTGGATTGTCAAAACAGGCCTGGAAGCAGAGCCCAGGTTTCGCGGCGGTAGTCGCGATAGTCCGCGGCGAAAGCCTTCATGAGATTCGCCTCTTCCAGCCGTATCTTGCGCAGATATGCGATCAGGACCAACACCCAGCCGATCAGCGCGTGCAACTCGCCGGAGACAATCGCTGTGCCGAGATAAAGGCCGAGCAGGGCTGTGTAGATGGGATGGCGAATGAGGCGATAAGGGCCGCTGCGAATCAGTTGATGATCGACTTTGATAGTGATCTTGCCGCTCCAGTAGCGGCCGAGACGGCGGCGCGCCCAGATCGCCAACACCAGACCCATCGCATTGAGAGTGAGTCCGGTTCCGGTGACGACGGCGGAAGCGGGCATATACCGCTGCCGCAACCCATGAACGGGAATGAAGATCAGAATCTGGGCGGCGCTTGTCAAGATGAGATGCAGCCACCGTGATCCCCGGGACTCTGAACTGGAGGCCGGAACGGCGTTCCTTTTGGCCACGTCCCAATAAATTTCGAGGACGCACCACATGGCGATGGACGCCAGCATGGGCCAGCCGTACCCGAAGGGTTTCATACGCCAGTTATACACGCCGCGGTTATGATCGATCGCGGAAGGCCGCGAGACCTGTATACTGAGTGCGAGAGATACTCAACGATGATTCAAAACCGGCAGCGGCGGGGATGGATTCTGATTGCGGCGATCGCAATCGGAATCGCGCTGGTATTGATGCTGGTTCCGCACGGCCATTCCGGGGGTTCTCCGGATTGGCTGGCGATTCTGCCGCTTCTGTTTGTCGGAGTGATTTCTCCTCTGAGCCTGTTTGCGCCGCTGGCCGATGAGTACGTTGGCCGCGGGCCCGACGCTCCGGCGTTACACACGCTCTTCCAGCGGCCACCACCCTTCCGACTCGCCTAACACTCCAAAAACTAAAGAACTGGTCCGGCTTTGCAGGGCAGCTTCATGCTGTTTTGCCGCCGCGACTTATTCGTTTGTGAAGTTCTGTCTGCGATTCGCGAGGGCGCTTATGCATGTGGATGTTCTCTCTATCTTGAGTCTGTTTTCCTCCGCGCCGTTTGTTGCCATAGCGGCAATTCTGTGCCTCTACCTGATCCGCCGTGTGCCTTGGGTGCGCTCCACGCGAACAGGAAGACGGCTCTTTGGGGTACAACCTTCCGCCGTGGGCCTGGCAATGGCGTTTCTTTTCCTGCAGGCGTTTTGGCGTCCGAGCATCTCGCACGCCATCGAGGCCAGACAGAAAGTGGACGTAAAAGAGGACGATGAGGGCGGTCCGGAAGGTTTGGCGAAGCAACTGCACCGGCAGCTCAGGCGGATTCGGCGCGGAGAGCCGGTCGAGAGGCTAGTTCTGCGGCTTTGAGTAGGGTGGATGGGGTGGAAACACCCGGTTGAGGTTTGTGGTTTCCCACCCTTGCGACAGAAATAAGTCGCAAGGATGGGGCACGGAGCTTTTGTGGCAGGTGCGGTCTCCCGTTGCATCGCAATCTGTGCTGAACCCCCAGCATTTACACTGGTAGACGGAGAATCCTGTGTTTTTCGATAAAGTACTGACCAAAATTTTTGGCACGGCGAACGAGCGCACGCTGAAGAAACTGTGGCCGTTGGTGGCCAAGATCAACGATCTGGAGCCGGCTACGAAGCAGCTTTCGGATGAGGAGTTGCGGGCCAAGACGGTGGAGTTCCGGGCGCGGATTGCGGAGCGGGTCGAAGAGCGGCTGAAGGAGTTTGAGAACCCGGAGGAGTTGAGGGCGAAGGGGCAGGAAGTAGAGGCGCGGGAGGCTGCCGAGAAGAGGGCGGTTGCGCAGGCCGCGGTGGAGAAGGAGGCTCTGGAGGAGATTCTGCCGGAGGCGTTTGCGGTGGTTCGCGAGGCGGGCTGGCGCGCGGTGCAGATGCGGCACTTCGACGTGCAACTAATTGGCGGGATGGTGCTGCACCAGGGCAAGATCGCCGAGATGAAGACCGGCGAGGGCAAGACGCTTGTGGCGACGCTGGCCTGCTACCTGAACGCTTTGGCGGGGCACGGGGTTCACGTGGTGACGGTGAACGACTACCTGGCCAAGCGCGACGCGGAGTGGATGGGCAAGATATACGAGTTTCTGGGGCTGACGGTGGGAGTGATCGTCCACGACCTTGACGACAACGAGCGCCGGGCGGCTTACGCGGCCGACATCACTTACGGAACGAATAACGAGTTTGGGTTCGACTATTTGCGCGACAACATGAAGTTCGAGTTAAAAGATTGCGTGCAGCGGGGGCACTACTACGCGATTGTGGACGAGGTGGACTCGATCCTGATCGACGAGGCGCGGACGCCGCTGATTATTTCCGGGCCGACGGACCAGACAACGGATAAATATGCGCGGGTGGTGAAGATCATTCCGCAGCTGGAGAAGGGCGAGGAGATCGAAGCCAGCGATACCAAGCGCGTCGCGGAGCTTGGCCTGCAACTGCACGAGGGCGAAAAGTACCTGACCGGCGACTACATCGTGGACGAGAAGCAGCGGACCATCGGAGTCACGGACGAGGGCTGGGTGACGATCGAGAAGGTGCTGGGGATCGGCAACATAGCCGACGCGGAGAATTGGGAACTTAAGCACTACGTGGAGACGGCCATCAAGGCGCACGCGCTCTACCACCGGGACGTGGAGTACGTGGTGAAGGACGGCGAGGTGATCATCGTGGACACCTTCACCGGGCGGCTGATGCCGGGGCGGCGGTGGTCGGACGGACTGCACCAGTCGATCGAGGCCAAAGAGGGCGTGAACATCCGCAAGGAAGACCAGACGCTGGCCACGATCACCTTCCAGAACTACTTCAGGCTGTACAAGAAGCTGAGCGGCATGACGGGCACGGCGGAGACCGAGGCGGCGGAGTTCGAGAAGATCTACAAGCTGGAGATTGTGGTGATTCCGACTAACATGCCGATGCGGCGGCTGGAGAATCCGGACGTGGTGTACCGGACGGAGAAGGAGAAGTACAAGGCGGCGGCGGAGGACATCGAGCGGTTGCACGAACAGGGACAGCCGGTGCTGGTGGGCACGGTGTCGATCGAGAAGAGCGAGCGGCTGTCGGGGATCCTGAGCAAGAAGGGCGTGAAGCACGTGGTGCTGAACGCGAAGTTCCACGAGCGTGAGGCGGAGTATGTGGCGCAGGCGGGACGGCTGGGGGCGGTGACCATCGCCACCAACATGGCCGGACGCGGCACGGATATTCTGCTGGGCGGGAACCCGGAGTTCATGACCCGGCAGGAGCTGGTGAAGAAGAGCAAGGCGCGGGCGATCAGCGCCAACGAGGGCGCGATCAACCCGATGGCGCCGGCAGGATTTTTGCGGTTTTATTACCAGGGGCAGGAGTACGAGGTTGGCCAGGCGGAGTGGGCGGAGGCTTTCAAGGGCCATGCGGAGGCAGCGCAGACGGATCACGAGCAGGTGATCGAGGCTGGGGGGCTGTTCATTCTGGGCACGGAGCGGCACGAATCGCGGCGCATCGACAACCAGCTGCGGGGGCGCGCGGGACGGCAGGGCGATCCGGGCGAATCGAGGTTCTTCCTGTCGCTGGAAGACGATCTGATGCGCATCTTCGCCAAGCAGTGGGTGAGCACGCTGCTGGAGCGGCTGGGGATGGAAGAGGGCGTGCCCATCGAGTCGAAGATGATTTCCAACCGCATCGAGGGGGCGCAGAAGGCGGTGGAGTCGCAGAACTTCGAGTCGCGCAAACACGTGCTGGAGTACGACGACGTGATGAACAAGCAGCGCGAGGCGGTTTACGGGCTGCGGCGGCAACTGCTGGAAGAAGCGGACCAGAAGGAACTGATTCTGGAAGATTACGTCGGCGGGATTCTGAGCGGGCTGCTGGACGAGTTTGCGGGCGAGAAGGTGCATCCGGATCAGTGGAACATGAAGGGGCTGGAAGAGAAACTGATCGACCATTTCGGGCTGAAGCTGGCTTCGCTGAATCTCGGCCCGGTTGGAAATCAGCCCTTCGCCATCAGCCGCCATGAGCTGGGCGAGACGATCTTCGAGAAGCTGAAAGAGGAGTACGAGGCCAAGGAGAAGATACTGAGCGCGGCGACCATGCGCTACCACGAGCGGATGGTGATGCTGAGCGTGATCGACGGACTGTGGAAGGATCACCTGCTCTCAATGGACCACCTGAAGGAGGGGATCGGGCTGCGGGGATATGCGCAGAAGGATCCGCTGGTGGAGTACAAGCGGGAATCCTACGATATGTTCGAGGCCATGATGCTCAAGTTCCAGGAAGACACGGTCCGGTTCCTGTTCCGGATGCAGATCCTGGGGCCGGATGGAGAGCCTCTGGGCGGCACGGCACCGCGGCCGAGGGGGCCGGTTCCCAAGGCGCCGCCGGTGGCGAGCGCGGCGCAGCCGCTGACGCTGGATGCTGCGCCAAGAGAGATCTCGATTTCCACGCGGCAGCCCTCGACGACCATCGACGCGCTGGAGAAGGAGTTCCACCGCAAGAAGCAGCGGGAACTGGAGGCGGCCAGCATGTCGGGAGGCGGGGACGCGAGCCAGCCCGCGCAGCGCCGGACGGGCGAAAAAGTGGGGCGCAACGACCCCTGCCCCTGCGGCAGCGGGAAGAAGTACAAGAAGTGCCATGGGGCCGGAAAGTAACCCAGCGCCGGTTGGGGAATTCTCAGCGCGCTCCTACGAAGAGGCGGAAGCCTTTTTTCTTTTCCTGCATTTCGGGCAAGCCGCAGGCTTTTCGGGCCATCTGCCGGATGGCGATCGAAAGGGGCGAGTTATTAAGGGCGAGCGGAGTGTCAGTGTTCCGGGCGTGCCGGGCAGTGGGGAAATCGTTCGGAATCTTCCACTGGCACGGCCTGGTGAGGGCCCTGGTAATATGCTCTTCATCTAACGACAGAGCGCGAGGCGCATACCGGTTGAGGACGATCTGAAGCTCGCGGTCACCGGCAGCGAATAACCGGGAGATGATGCGATTTGCGTTTCGCAGCTCGGAAACGCCGACCTGGACGATCAGGTAAAAAGTGGCGGAAGCATCAAAGAGCGCCGAATCCTTCAAGTCCAGCCGTGATCCGGCATCGACCACCACGTAATCGAAGTTCTGGCGGGCGACGGCCAGCAGTTTATTGACGGCTTCCATGGTGGCCTGGGTCTGGGGGAGATCCCCTGGAGCCGGGAGGACGGACAATCCCGAGGAATGCTTGGCCAGCAGCGAAGAGAGAAAACTCGCATCCAACCGGCCGGAATCGCGAAAGGCGTTCTCAGTGGAGTAATTAGCGACGATCCCGAGATGGATCGCCACGTCTCCCAGCGGGAGGCCGAGGTCGATCAACAGGGTTTTCCGGCCAGACTCCTGGGCCAAGGATACCGCGAAATTGGAGGCGACGGTGGTGACTCCACAGCCGCCTTTGGCGCCGAGAAAGACGAATAGCTTGCCGGCTGTCCGCTTGGGGGCGGAAGCCTCCGGCCTGCGGACGGTGACGCGAGCCAGAGCATCGGCCATGTCGGCGGCGGCGAGGGGCAGAGCGAGAAACTCGCGTGCGCCCGCATGCATGCAGCGCACCACCAGTTCCCGATTGGCTTGCGCCGAGTAGACCATGACGGTTGCGGCGTCATCGTCGCAGATGTACTTCACCACTTCGAGGGCGAGTTTCGGGTTACTGTCCAGTTCAATGATGACGACGTCGAAATACTGCTCCAGCATCTGGAACAGTTGATTGAGGCCGGCAGGGTAGGAAGAAAACTCGCGAATCGCCACACCATGGCATCCGGCAAGAGCGCCGGCTACCGCCTTGCGGCGCTCTTCGTCCGGGCCGATGAGTGCGATAGACAAAACGGTGGCGCCAGGGGCGCCGGGAACTTCAATAAACCCCGGCATAGAGCAAATGCGGCTCCCAGATGCCTGCAACAGTGCTTAGTTTAACCTGAGATCGCCAAATGGGCAGAGTTCTTTTTCAAGAGATAGACACTTACCGCAGTTATCCTCCAGCTGCGGCCTGGCAACGAAGGGCAGGTTGGCGTCAGGGTCCGCCGCTGCGATGAAAACCTCTACCTTCACCGCAGTGAGCATCCGCCGAGGCGGCTTGCAGTTGTGCGAGGGCGAGGCGGATGTTCCCGTCGGCGCCATGCCCTGGGAAAAGGTCAGAGCGATATTCCGAAGATGCTGAAGCCTTTTTTCTTTTCCTGGATTTCGGGCAAGCCGCAGGCTTTTCGGGCCATCTGCCGGATGGCGATCGAAATGGGCGAGTCTTCCAGCGCGAGGGGAGTGGCGGTGTTCCGGGTCCGCCGGGCAGAGGCGAAATCGTCGGGAATCCTCCACTGGGCCGGCCTAGTGAGCGCCTTAGTAATATGCGTTTCATCGAACAGAAGAGCGCGAGGCGTATACCGGTTGAGGACGATCTGGAGGTTGCCGTCACGGGAAGCGAAGAACCGGGTGACGAGGCGATTTGCGTTTCGCAGCTCGGAAACGCCGACCTGGGTGACGAGGTAGATGATGGCGGAAGCATCAAAGAGCGCCGAATCCTTCAAGTCAAGTCTCGATCCGGCATCGACCACCACGTAATCGAAGTTCTGGCGGGCGACGGCCAGCAGTTTATTGACGGCGTCCATGGGGGTGTCGGTCCGGGGGAATTCACCTGGAGCCGCGAGCACGGACAATCCCGAACTATGCGTGGCCAGCAGCGAAGATAGAAAATTCGCATCCAGCCGGCTGGAATCGTGCAAGGCGTTGTGAGTGGAGTATTCAGCGGCCATTCCGAGATTGATGGCTGCGTCTCCCAGCGGAAGGCCGAGGTCGATTAACAGGGTTTTCCGGCCGGACTCCTGGGCCAACGATATGGCGAAATTGGAGGCCAGGGTGGTGACTCCACAGCCGCCTTTGGCGCCCAGAAAGACGAATAACTTGCCAGCCCTTTTGGCGTGGCAAGCCCCCGGACGGCGGACTGAGACGCGAGCCAGAGCATCGGACATGTCGTTGGCGGCCAGGGGCAGAGTGAAAAACTCGCGGGCGCCCGCACGCATGCAGCGGATGGCCAGTTCCAGATCGGCGCGAGCCGAATAGACCATGACGGTTGCGGAGCCATGGGCGCAGATCCTCTGCACCAGGCCGAAGGCGTAATCAGGATCACAGTCCAGATCGACCAGAATGACGTCATGAAGCTGGTCCAGTATCCGGGGCAGATCGACCAGGTCGGGAGGGTAGGAAGAAAACTCCCGGATCGTGCCGTTCTGGACATCGGCCAGAGCGGCGGCTACCTCTTTTCGGCGCTGCTCTTCCGGGCCGATGAGCGCGATAGACAAAACGGCAGCGGCAGGGGCGTCGAGAATCTGAGGAAAGGCCGACATAACATACTTGCTGCTCCCAGTTGCCTGCATCCCTGCCAATAAACCGGTTGAGCGCGAGACAGGGAAATGGACCACTTCTCTGTTATTGCGTGAGGGCGAAGTTGACGCTCACATCGACCGTCGATGGGCTGGAAGCGGGGACAAATCTCCATTTGCGCACGGCATCCTCGGCGGCGATCGACAGCGTGTGGTTGCCGCTGAGCGTTTTGACATCGGTCACCTTGCCGTCGACATCCACGGTGGCCTCGATCATCACCGTGCCGGTGATTTTCATGCGCTTGGCGATCTCCGGGTAAACGGGCGCCACGCGCGACTTGACGGCGCGTTCGTCCGCCGCCCTGGCAGGCATGGCCATGACCACGGCCAGCGCCAGCGCGGCTGCCTGCAACAGCCTCATCCCCGTGCGGCGGCACGCGCGGGGACGCATTCCCAAGCGATCCCAGTTCATTGGCCCTCCTGGTGGGCTCTGCTGGAGCTCAAAAACCTTCTCCATTGGGTTATCGGCGGCAAGGGAAGCTTTCGTCAGCACATTTTCAGGATCCAGTTACCAAGGGCATTACGGGCGGCGGGTGGATGGGCAAGAGCGGCGGCTACTTTGGCAGGCCGGCGCCGGTGACGGCGGCGAAGGTCAGGTCCTGGGCGGCGGAGTGGCGCCGCTCCCGCCAGAGATCAAAAAGGCGGCCGTAGCT
Source organism: Occallatibacter sp. (assembly GCA_052326045.1). Taxonomy (GTDB): domain Bacteria; phylum Acidobacteriota; class Terriglobia; order Terriglobales; family Acidobacteriaceae; genus Telmatobacter. Next base: position 49,358 of record JBKQRH010000098.1, read on the forward strand.
GAGGGTGATGTACTGTTCCGGGTTAATCCCCAGGCGGGCGGCGGCGCGGTCGATCCATTCGGCGGAGCCTTCCAGTTCGGCGTAGTTGCCGATGGGGGTCTCATCCACCACACAGTGGCCCTCGCCGTCGGTCCATTCCGTGCGCCACTTCTCGTAGCGGAAGGCGGCGACCAGGCCGAGGGAAAGAAAGACCTGGGCGAGGGCATCGCCATCGGAGACCTCGGTTTCGGTTTCGATGCGGTGCTTGTGGCGGTCTTCACCGGGGCCAACGTCGGGCAGGCGTTTGTGTGTCAGCGTGCAGCGGCCGGCGTAACTGCGGATGCGGAGGATTTCAATGCGGGCGCGCATCCGGCGGTCCGGGAAGTCGTAGAGCACGTTGGACTCGAAGGCGCGCGGGGTTTGCAGGGAGAATCCGGCGGCTTCAAGGCGCTGTGCGAGGGCGGCCAGGTCGTCCACGCGGAATTTGATCTCGGTCTCGATGGGCATCGGTTGCAGTGAGTATACGGCAGGTGGGCTGAGCGAGTCGCAGACTAGACGGTCTAGTTCCTCGAAGTCTGTGGCGGCATTTCGCGCGCGCTGCCCCACAAGGGGCCCCTGTCCTGCGGATCCATTTGATAGTTGTGTTTCTCGGCCCATATGCGTGCAGCATTTTCCAACTTCGCGTTTCTGCTGTTCAGCATATGCTCCGCCATTACCCCATTGCTGCACTTATCGAGCGTGTCGATCAACGCATCCTCTGATCCCGGTTTCCCCCTTTGTATGAAGAGGTCGTAAGCAACTCTAATCGCATCTCTGTTGCGCTCCTCGAATGCTGCCAGCAGAGCATTGACGGCGCGGGGATCTTTGCTTTTGCTTAACGTCTCGGTCGCAGTACATCGGACAAAATCCTCCTTGTCCCGCAAAAGCGGGATCAAAGCTTCGACGGCGCGAGGATCTTTGAGTTTTCCCAAGGCTGCTACCGAACCATTTCTGATACCAGCGTCCTTGTCCTTCAGGGCAAAGATCAACGGCTCGACCGCACGAGTGTCTCCGAGTGCGCCCAATGGCCAGATGGCGACCCCCCGGAAATCAGCATTCTTGTTCTTCAGAACTCCGATCAAAGGCTCAACCGCTCGGGAATCCCCGATCTTCCCCAAAGCCCCGGCTGCATCCCACACGAAAATAGGATATTTGCCCTTTAAGGCTTCGATTAGCGGCTCGACCGCACGCGGATCCTTGATCTCTCCCAGCGCCGAGGCCGCCCCTCCCGGCCAATCCACCCTTTCCTCATCCCTCGCAACTTCATAGCTCTTGTCTTTCATGGCTGCAATCAGCGGCTCGACCGCTCGGGGGTCCTTGATCTTTCCCAGCGCGCGCGCCGCGCTCTCGCGAATATCGGCACGCTTGTCTTTCAATAGCGCGATCAGGGGTTCAACTGCGTGCGGGTTTTTGGTCCCGGCCAACGCTGAGATTGCTGATTTGCGTACATCCTCATTAGCGTCATCAAGGGTCGCGATTAGAGGTTCGACGGATGGCGCTCCAATCTGGCCCAACGCATCGGAGGCCCAAAAGCGTACCGAGTGATCTGTGTCCTTCAATGCGACTATCAAGGGCTTGACCGCCGGTGCGCCGATTTTGCCCAATGCTTCGGCCGAACTCATCCTGACGTAATAATCCTGACCCTTCAGGGCTGCAATCAGAGGCTGAATCGCGCGGGGATCTTTGATTTCCCCCAACGTCGTCGCCGCGCCACTTCGAAATCGGGAATCGGGGTCCTTCAAGGCTGCGATCATGCGCTCGAAAATGTGCGGATCCTTGACCTGTGCCAAAGCCCAGGCTGCGCTTTCTCGGACGTAGTGATCTGGGTCCTTAAGGGTCGCAACCAATGGCTCGACCACGCGCGGGGTTCCGATTTGGCCCAATGCATCGGCCGCTCCCCATCGTTCGCGCGCATTTTCGCTCTTCAAAGCTTGGATCAGTGGATCGACCGCGGGCGCTCCGATTTTTCCTAACGATTGGGCCGCATACCTCAGGACTTCATCATCGTCGTCTTGAAGGGTAAGGATCAAAGGTTCAATCGCACGGGAGGATTTGCTCCAACCCAATGCTTGCGCGGCGTACCTCCGAACCTCAGGATTCGGATCCTTCAAATCCCGGATCATCCTGTTCACTCGGTGGGGCATCCATATCACATAATCCGCAAGAAGTAGAACGCTGAAACAGAGTAATACCCCGACGAAAAACTTCCCTATGATTCGCCGGAAACGGCTTACGTTCAACGGACTCATTTGGTCTCCTTCGGGACGGCGGCGCGGCGGGTCGGGTGCGTGGCTTTGCTCCGGAATAGCCGCATAGTTTCGCGATCCACGAGCATTCTTCTTTCGCATCCACTATACCGCCAGGACACCGGTTGAGGTTCGTGGTTTCCCACCCTTTTCGCCAAGAACGCGAAAAGGATGGGGCACGGAGCCATCGTGGGCTTGAACAGGTGACAATAGAAGAGTGAAGACACTGCGATTGGTTGTGGACCCGGCGTATCTGGAAACTGCCGAGACCGCGGAGGCGCTGGAGCAGGCGGCGCAGATCTTGCGCGGCGGGGGACTGGTGGCGCTGCCCACCGAGACGGTGTATGGATTGGGGGCGAATGCGCTGGACGCGGCGGCGGTCGAGCGGATCTTCAAAGCCAAGCGGCGGCCGGCATGGGACCCGGTGATTGTGCATGTGGCTGGGCCGGATGGCGGAGCGGCCATGCTGGAGGGGCTGGTTGAGAAGGTTCCCGAGGCGGCGCGCAAGCTGATGGAGGCCTTCTGGCCGGGTCCGCTGACGCTGCTGCTGAAGCGCACGGCTGCCGTGCCCGATGCGGTGACGGCGGGACGGCCGCTGGTGGGGGTGCGGATGCCGGCGCATGCGGTGGCGCTGGAGGTGATCCGGCGGGCGGGGGTTCCGGTGGCCGCGCCGAGCGCGAATATTTTCGGGCGCACGAGTCCGACGACGGCGGCGCACGTGCTGCACGATCTAGATGGGCGGATCGATGCGGTGCTGGACGCTGGGCCGACCGAGCACGGCGTCGAGTCCACGGTGCTCGACCCAAGCAGAAGTCCGATGACGATCTACAGGCCGGGGGCCGTGACGGCGGAGCAGATTCAAGAGATTGCAGGAGCTGTGGAGGTTTTCAGAAGCGGCGGGAGGTTGGAGGAGACGCCGAGAGAGATGCTGCCGTCGCCGGGGCTGGGGCTGCGGCATTATGCGCCCAGGGCGAGGGTGGTGCTGGTGGAGGGGCCGCTGGAAGAGATTGGGGCGCGGCTGGCCGAGGCGGCGCTGAACCTTCCCGGCGATCAGATAGGCGTAATGCTACCGGCCGAGGTTGCGGCGCCGGCCGGGGCTGCGGTGTTTGCCTGGGGGCGGTGGGCTGCTCCGGAGGAGATGGCGCGGGAACTCTACGCGGGGCTGCGGGCGCTGGATGCGCAGGGATGCACGGTGATTCTCTGTCCGATGCCGCCGGCCGAGGGGATTGGCGCGGCCATCCGTGACCGGCTGCTCAAGGCGGCGCATGTTACCCAGGGATAATGACTATTGTCCGGTTTCGCCCAACTTGTACATGTACTTGATAGCGGATTTGTAGATGAGGGTCTTGGAGCGGCCGCGGACCTTGAGGGTGTTGCGGTCGTACCACTCGATGCAACCTTCGATGCGTTCGCCGTCTTCGAGCACGATGACCATGGGCGTCTGCGACTGGATCTGCTTTTGCAGGTAGAAGAGTTCGGCATCGCGGCGCGGGGCCTCGTCCTCAAGAGTGTGTGCCGGGAAGCGGAAGGGAATGGGCGCGGGCGAGGTTTTCCGGGTGCGGGCTGGCGGCCGGGCGGGATTTGGGCCGGTCCCGTTGCGGACGGGGGGCAGAATCGCGTGACTGCTCAGACTGGGCAGACTGGACATGGGGAAAACCTCCCTGAGGAAACGGCGGATAGAAGGCTGCGATGGCGGGAAAGGCCTATCGACGACCCGCATCCGTGCAATGTCTGGGATGACTTGTATTCAAAGAGATGCAGGGGGCCGGGTGCAGGTTGCTCTTATATTTTGAAGCGGCAGAGCGGGAGGGACGCCGGGCCGGTTGGGGGTGAAATTCAGGTCAGTTGCGGTCCAGGCTGACAGCCATGGCGTCGAGCGAGAGGGAGCGGAGGAGGTTGCGGCGCATGCCCTGCTCGACCTGGACGAGGGCGCGGGCGGCCGAGTCGATCCAGTCGACGCTGAGGTCAGAGTCTCGGGTCAGGCGGTCGAGTTCGGCGGCCAGGTCGACGTTGCGGATGAGCTGCGGCGTGCCGGCGACGATGAGCAGCAGGTCTTCGAGGAGGCTGCCCAGGGCGCGGAGGAGGTTGATGGTTTTTTCCTGGCCGTCGGCGCCGACGCGGTAGCTTTCGGTGGCGTGGAAGAGCTGCGAGTAGTCGGGGGCTTGATCGCCGATGGGGAGGGCGGTGCGGAGCAGGATGAGGGCGTCCTGGCGGCTGGCCAGATAGACGCCGAGGTCGAGGGTGAGCGCGCGGCCCACGGCGCCTTCAGCGAGACGGGCGGCGAGGGCGCGGTCCGCAGGTTTGAGCTCGGGGCGGCGCTGGGCGAGCAAGGCTTCAAGGCCGGAGGCTGGCAGCGCGCCAAGGCGGTGAATGACGGCGCGGGAGCGGATGGTGGGGAGCAGTTCCTGAGGGTTTTCAGTGAGCAGGATGAGGGAGGTGTGCTCGGGGGGCTCTTCGAGGACTTTGAGCAGGCTGTTGGCCGCCTCCTTCATAAAAGCCGAGGAAGTAAAAATGGTGAATGCGTGGAGCGCCTCGACGGGCGGACGGTAGTATGCGGCGTGGATGACCTGGCGGACCTGGCCCAGCTTGATAAGCAACTGCGGCGGGTCGGGAGGGACGATAAGGACGTCGGGGTGGGTCTGAATAAGGATGCGGGTCTCACGCTTGTCGGTGTCGCGGAGGTCTTCGCGGGCGGCGACGGCTTCGGCGACGAGGGCGTCGAGGTTGGCGGCGTCGCCGATGCGGGTGCAGTTGCGGCAGGCGCCGCAGAAGTCGGGCAGGGGGCCGGATTCAGTTGGGGATTCCGTGGGATGAAGGCAGTTGACGGCCTTGGCCAGCATCAGCGCCAGGGTGTACTTGCCCGCGCCGCGCGGTCCAGCGAGGATGAGCGAGTGGGGAAAGCGCCCGGCGCGGATGCTCTCGCGGAGACGGGTGAGGGTTGGCGCGTTGCCGAGAAACTCCTGGAAACCCATGGGTTGAGTTTAGTGCATTGGCAGGCGGCGGTTGAGCGACTGCCTAATTGGGTGCGGCTTCGAGGGGGACGAATTTTGTAGGCAGGTAGCGGCTTTTTGCGGCGTTCCAGCGGAATTGCCGTCGCTGGACTTTCAGTTTGCCGTTTAAAGTGCTGCTTCTGGTTTCCTCGATGATACGGGAGCGGGACTTCTCGATGGGAACCAATACAAAGAGACTTTTCTGAGTAATTCGGTTCATATCAATATTCGGGCTGACGTATTGGGACGCCACGATAACCTCCTCGGCATCCAGCACTTGTTTGAGCTTTCCACGAGCGACAGAATAGACCTCAAAGTCCTGCTGAGAGTAACTTCCCGCATGACCCTCCCCGACATGGTGCATCAATACCTCGTCAAAGGCTGGATTCCGGATTGGCGTGATCTCAACTGAAACAGACATGTCGTAATGGCAATCCGGCTTTTCAACATCCGTCACACGCCAGATTGTGTTTTGCTGTGTCATCAGATAGAGGTGAGCGTTATCCCTAACGCACGGCAGAAACAGGATCGCATTTTTCTGCCCCAGACCGGTGCGGAGTGGAAACCACCTGGCATACTCCTCCTTAGCGAGAGTGAATTCGGTTGCGACCTCCCGTTCTATGCCAAGGCTCACAAGGCGATCAATTCGCTCTTGATCTTTTCCGTTATACAACCACAGTTCCATCTCCCGCGGCTGAGCTGAATCAGGCGGCTGCGTTGAGGCGGGTTGTTGGGCGGCGGGCGGCTCTTGCGCGGAGTCAGGCTTCTGCGCTAATTCGGGCTGCTGGGCCTGCAAGTTGATGTTGAAGAGCAAAATAGCGAGAGCCAGGAGAGTGCGGGAGTTCATGAGGAGAACTGTAGCACCGTTTGAGGCGGGAACCTCCACCTTTGCAATGTCGCGGGTCTTTGAACAGTCAAGGCTGAAGAAGGGCGCGCCTTGACTTCGCACGGCATTGTTAAGGAAGGCGGCATGCTGGCGCATCCAGGGATTCATACGCCGCGGCAGACGAGACTCTTCGGCTGGCTTTGACCAAGCCCTGAGACACCCAGAAAAATATTTTGTCAATGACACTTGACAACGTTTGGATTATTGTGTAAAGTAAAGTTGTCGTAATGTAAAGGAGACCAACCATGAACTGCTCAACCAACAATCCCGCTGCCCGGCGCTATATGTGGCGCTTTTCCGTAACCATGCTGCTGTACATCCTGTTCCTCGTCCTTGCTGCATGGGTTTTCGTTCACCATCACCCGACCGGCCCGCTGGCCTGGCTGCTGGCCGTACTTCCCGCGCTGGCCATCATTGGGCAAATTGCGGCCTTCGGTTTGTACCTGGCCGAGGAAAAGGACGAGTTCCAGGTTGCCCTCGGGGTGAAGTCGATGCTCTGGGGCATTGGAGGAACGCTTGCCGTGACGGTGACGTGGGGGTTTCTGGAGAACTTCGTCCACCTCCGGCACCTGGATCTGATCCTGGTTTACCCGCTTTTCTGCATCCTGAGCGGCCTGGCATTCGGGCTGCTCTATCTGAGGTACAGATGAAAAACCGCTTGCGAGTGTTGCGCGCTGAACGGGAGTGGTCGCAGGCCGACCTGGCCCAACGGCTGGAGGTCTCGCGGCAATCGGTGAACGCCATCGAGACGGGGAAGTACGACCCCAGCCTTCCCCTGGCTTTCAAGCTGGCGCGGCTGTTTGAAACCACCATCGAGGCCATTTTCACGGACGAGAACTAGGGCGCGGTTGGAATCCCAGGTCTCCCGCCGCGTCGGGCGAGATCCCCTTCGACTCCGCTCAGGGCAGGCTTTCGGCAAACTCAGGGCAGGCCGTCCGATTCTATGGGGGGTCGAATCGAAGGCAAGAGACGACCGGCGACAAACTCAGTTGACGCAGCGCGATCACTCGGATAGCCTGATCGTATGTTGACTGCCGCTCTTCGCTGTTGTTGTTGCTCCTGCGCTTAAGCTGGTTGAGCAACCGCACTGTTTTGGGAAGAGAATCCGGCGCAATCCGCTCCAACTCAAGCACTCAATCCCGAACGGCATTTTTCTCAGGCGGCCATCCGTGGCTTCCGGCGCGGATGTTTTCGACGGCCTGAACACCCAAATCAGACAGCGATGTCTCCACAACCGATTGTCCGCGCCTCGCGGGATGCGCCTTCAGGGCAGTCCGAAGAGGAAAACGGCAAACCGCCCTTCCCTAGTAGATCAAGCAAGCTTTACCGGGGAAGATAACCGCCGCAAAGAGCTGATGGCCAACCATTGTCCCCTTCAACTGGCCGAGCCCGGCGCGGCAGATTCACTCAACCGTAAAGGAGAAAATGATGAGTAGTGTCCTCAGCGAGGTCTTAACCGCGAATCAGAAGTACAGCGCATCGTTTGGAGACAAGGCCAAACTTGTCATTCCGCCCGCCCGGCGTTTCGCCGTGCTTACCTGCATGGACGCCCGGCTCGATCCGGCGAAATACGCCGGCCTGGCCGAAGGAGATGCGCACGTCATCCGCAATGCCGGCGGGCGCGCCAGCGATGACGCCATCCGCTCGCTGGTCATCAGCTATAAGCTGCTTGGCACACGCGAGTTCTTCGTGATCCATCACACCGAATGCGGCATGGAATTCTTCACCAACGAAGTCATCCGCGGCTTGCTCAACAACAGCCTGGAAACCGCGGAGCTAACCCCCGCCGGCTTTCGCGACGTTGGCAAGGGGCCCGGCTCGCGCGCCGGCGAATTCATCGAATGGCTTACCTTCCGAGACCAGAAGCAAGCGGTGGTCGACGACGTGCTTCACATACGCAACCATCCGCTCATTCCCCGTTCGATTCCTATCTATGGTTACGTCTATGACGTAAAGAGCGGCAAGCTGATCGAGGTGGAAGCGGCCACAAAGGCCGGCGCGGCAAGCTAGAGGGCTGTTCATTCCCATCAATCACGGAGCCGGAATACCGGTGCCGCCTTTTCTCAGGAGAAGGCGGCATTGCCGAAGCTGAAGAGGAAACCCGGTTGTTGCCCGCGGTCAGTAGTCGCTGGACCGGGAGCGGGCATAGAAGGGAATCGACACAACTGCAAATTGACAGGTTGGGTAACTATAAGAGCGCAGACTGCTTGACAGCGGAGACGCATACCAACTGGTGCTCTTCCAGGTCGTTCTTAGCGCGCTCCATATCGACATTCTTAAGGGCCGCAAACTTTCTGCTGACCCCATAATACGCAGAGGAACGAGCTTCTAGATACTCGCTGTGCCTGGCTTCAAAATCCCGTTCCATATCTTTGCAGATCAAGCAACTCATACCTACCCCCTGCGGCTTTCCGCCGGACCCGCGGCAACTTAGATCCGGCCGTGGTTCAAAAACTGCCTGAAATCCCGTACGAAGCGATGCGCAGGCCAGAGAGAGAATGTTCCCGCGTGAAGTCTTCGGCAAAAGTCAGTCTGCCGGCCCTTGTTCCGTCAGGCTCGATCTCAAAAGGATTGGCTCTAGGATGGGCTCGAGGGGCTTGGCCCACTGGCCTGGGCGAACACCGACACGTGTTCGAGCACGCAGATAGATGATTCTTTATGCCGCTTATCTTGAGGATGCCCATCGCAACTCCAGGCCTTCGGTTGCTTGCATGAACGATGCTCGTCTGGAACGAAGCGTTGAAAGCTCGAGGCGAGAGAAATATATCTTCACTACTGCATTCAGAATACACCCTAAATGGCTCGCGTGCCGCCGGCGCCACGGCAGGATAACTTATTGTGGCGGCAATCCCGTTTTGATGCAATTGTTTGCGAGCCTGGGAATCGATCCTTGGGAAACCTCAGGGGTGTGAGGGGCTAAGAGATAAGATATTTCAAATAAACTGTCTTGGTTTAGAGCATCTGCAAGAGTAGATGAATAGCTCGCTCCTTATCAATGAATTACGCTGAAACTGCAAGAGGAGATGTATAGCTCACGCATTATCAATGAGTTATGTTGAATCTCCAGGCGTGTCTAGCACTTATTCCGGAATCTCCTTTTCCCGTGGAGGCAAAGCCGGAAGTCAGGCCGGGCATT
>JBKQRH010000099.1:0-7119 GCA_052326045.1 Occallatibacter sp.
CGCAGCGCCGAGACGCCCATGCGGTTGAAGATCTCGCACAGCGAATTGTGACTGAAGCCATCGGCATTCCACTGCGGCAGCACCACGATGGCCTGTCTAGGCCGCGCGGGATCTTTGTGTGCGGGCGCGGGATACCAGCGCGCGTTCACCAGGTCGTTTTCCGGGTACGGCGTGCGCTCCGGCGAAGTGAAGCGCAGAAACTGCGCGGGCGGGAGTTTTCCTTCGGCTGCCTGCTGCCGGATGGCGGCTTCCTGAGCAAGAGTTTCAGGGCGCACATTGGTGGGGTAGAGCTGCGGATGGCGCTCTTCAAGCCGGAAGTCCGTGGGGCGCTTGTAGCCGAAAAATACGCCGCTGTGCCGGATGAGGAGCTGATTGATGCGGACCATGGCGGCTTCGGCAGCCGCGGGGTCGCGAACAACATCGGGTTCGGGGGCCGCGTCGCCAAAGCCGTGCGCTTCGAGAAAGGGAGCGATCCACTCGAAGCCCCACTCCAGCGGGCGCACCACGCGATTTTCGTCGCGTGTGGTCAGCCGCGTCTCCCACTCATACATCCAGCGCGCGTATCTCTCTTTGAACATTGGTCTGGTTCAATTTTATCAGCGGGGGATGAGCGGCGAATGAAGCCGGAACGGGCAGCGCACTCAGGCCGCGCGATTTGCCCGCTTGAGGGCCAGATACTCAGCCGCCAGCCATCCCAGGCTGAGCAGCGCGATCAGAGCGATGACCGCCTGCGATATGACGCAATCGAGGCACCAGACCTGCAAGACGTACTCCTCGATGAAGGTGAGCCGCAGAGCAAAGCCGAGGCCGGCCAGCGCGGCCAGAAACAGCAAGAACCGTTGCCGCGCAAGCGCCAGGCCTGCCAGCGCCAGGTAACCCGCGATGCCGATCACCGCCACAGGAATGTGCGCGATCTCGGCAAACGGACTATGGTTCACAATGCCGCAGTCCCACTTCTCGTTGATCGAGCAGGGCTCGGTATCGGCGCAGTAATGAACGCGCAGCGCCAGCGCGGAAACCACCACGCCGGCCAGGGCCAGGATTGCAATCAGATAGCGCATCGTCTTGAGTTGATGCTACCAGAGCGGCCCGAGCAAGCTACGATGGACGCATGGATGAATTGATTGGCCAGCCGCCTCACGGCGGACGCCGCGTAGCCTTCTTCGGCGGCAGCTTCGACCCGCCCCATCTGGGCCATTTGGCTGTGGCGCGTGCTGCCCAGGCGGCGCTCGGCCTAGACACCGTGCTCTTTGGCCCGGTCGGCGCACAGCCCCTCAAGCCGCATGGATCGACGGCCAGCTTTGAAGACCGCCTAGCTATGACCCGGCTGGCCTTAGCCGGCGAGCCAGGTTTCGCGATCTCCCTGGCCGATGCGCCAAAGCCGTCGGGGAAGCCGAACTACACGCTGGAGACGCTGCTCGGCCTCCGCGCGGAACTGCCGCCGGAGGGCGCTCTGTTTTGCCTGATGGGCGCCGACTCATTTGCCGGGCTGCGGCGCTGGCATCGGTCGGCGGAAATTCCTTTTGTCGCGCCTTTGATCGTCGCCTCACGGCCCTCCCAGTCTCGTTGGCGGCTGGACGACCTCAAGGCCGCGCTGCCGGAGGGATTGACGGTCGAGGCTGTGCCGGGGCCGGGTGGGGTGGGGTCGGAAATTGAGGTCCGCTCCTGCCTGCTCCGCAACCCGGCGGGCGACAGCGCGCCGTTTTACCTGCTGCCGGGGCTGGAGGTCGAGATCAGCGCCTCTGAGATTCGGGAGCAGGTGCGTGCGGCTGCTGGAGGCCGAGCGCCGGAACGCAAACTGCTTCCCGCTCCCGTTTCGGCTTACATTCGCGCCCACGGACTCTATCGCTGACTTGCCCCTGCCAGATTCAAGGGCTACGATGAAGCTCGGAGAACAATCGCAACGAATGACGACCGAGACAAAGCAGCAAACCCGCATCCTGGTTCAGGCCGCGGCAGCCGTTTGTGAAGACAAGAAGGGCGAAAACACCCGCATTCTCGAACTCGACCCCATCGACGCCGGCCTGTCCGACTTCTTCCTCGTGACTTCGGCCGCCAACGACCGCCAGGCCATCGCCATCGCCGATGAAATCGAGCACAAGCTCAAAAAGGAGTTTGGCGCATACCCTAACTCCGTCGAGGGCCGCCGCCACGGCGAATGGATTCTCCTCGACTACGTGGACTTTGTGGTTCACGTCTTTCTCGCCGGGCGCCGTACTTTTTACGACATTGAAAGGCTGCGCAAGTCCGCCCGCCCGCTCACCCCGGCCGAGTTCGACGCCGAGCTCAAGGCCGCGCTCGCCGCCAGAACCCGCGCCGCCCGCACCAAGGCTTCCGCCAAGGCTGCGCCCGAGGCCAAGGTGAAGAAAGCTGCAAAGAAGCACCCGGCTGCCGCCAAGACCCCTGTTGTGAAGATGGCGGCCAAGTCTCCTGCAAAGAGGAGTTTCGAAAAGAAGAACTGAGGACGCTTCCCGCTCAGGGTCGTCTACGACCTTGGATCGTACCGTGTGAAGAACAATATTAAAGGGCGCCCCGAAGGGCGCCCTTTTGTTGTGGTCTTCGATTCAATTAGAAGACAAAGGTGGCCTTCAACTGGATCAGCCGTGGTGAAGCGTCGCCACCAAGGAACGCGCCCAGAATCGAGGTGGGCGTGCTGGCCGCGCTCGTGATAACGCCGACGGTTGCGTCGTTCACATCGAAGTCAGGAATCTGGAAGTTTGGGTGGTTGAACGTGTTGAAGAACTGCACCCCAACTTTCAACTTCGCCGACTCCCACTTCGGCATTTGGAAGCCTTTGGACAGATCGAGGTCAAAGTCCGTGTAGCTCGGTCCGTACAGCTGGTTGCGGCCCTGCTGTCCGTAGTCAGTGGAAAACGTGAAATGCGACGCGAAATCGCAAGGCGTAGGAGCTGCTGTGCCATTTGCACCAAGCGTATGGGATTTGCCGCCGCAGTGGTGGTTGAAGTTGTTGTCGATCTGCCTCGCTAGCGGGACAGCGGCGTATGTAGGGCCATTGGAGCCGGTGTTATCGGTTACCGAGAACGGGTATCCCGAGTTGTGGAAGATGGTGCCGGCGAACTCCCAGTTGTCCACCAGAACCCTCGGCCCGGCGAAATGCGGGATTCTGATGGAATAGTTGGCGCTGATGTAGTGCCGCGTATCGTAGTCCGCGTTGCCATAATTCTGAGCAAGGTTGTAAGGATTGATCTGCGAACCACCATTGACGCCAAAAGCGTCAAAACCGCCGTTGGAGGTGGTATCCAGCGCATGGCCATAGACGTAGTTGAACTGCAGGGAGACCCAACTGAGGCGGCTGGTAGCGGTGGCTTGCAATCCATTGAAGTTCGAGCTTGACCCGCTGTAGAACTCGGTAACCGTGCCCAGCGCGGCGTTGGGCCGGGAAGTGGGCAGGGTTGCGTTCGAGCCAAGCTGAGTTGGGTCTGTGTGTGTGTCGTAGGCTTGGGGCAACCGGGAGACCGGCTGATGATAGCTGCGGTTGCCGACGTAGGTCACTGCGATCGCCGTGTTCCTGGCAATCTGGTGCTCGATGGCCAGGCTCCACTCTTCATAGGTCGGCAAGGAAATCTTATGCGCCACCGATATGAAGGCTGGCCGGCTGAAGACTCCGCCGGTTGCGCAATAGATGCTGAGCGAGTCTGGGCAGGTGCCGGCGGCATTCTGGTAGTAGCCGCCTGAGGGAAACAGGGTCTGCAGCGCGTTGTTCGACGCGACTGCCTGGGCGTGGCCGCTGTCGGAGCGGGTTGAATCCAGCGTAGTCAAATTCCCGTATGCCGCGCCAAGAACGGTAAACCGGTCTTCGTTGGGGACGTTCCCGACCAGGTCGCCCATGATCTGCGCGGGGAAGTAATCGGCAAACATGCCAAAGCCGCCGCGGACCGTGGTCTTGGAACCGGGCCCGCTGGGGAGATACGAGAAGCCCACGCGCGGTTCCCAGGCAAGATTCTGCTGCTGGAAGAAGGCCTGCGACCGGCCGGAGGCGATCAGGCTGTTGTACGGGGTCGCTCTGCTGGTCGGCAGCGAACTGAAGTCCTGCGAGAAGTTAGCAACGCAGTTGGTGCGGCAGAGCGGGTTCGAGTTGTGCTCCATTCGCAATCCGGCAGTGACTGTGAAGTTCGGAATTGGCTTCCATTGATCCTGGACATAGAAGCCCTCCACGTAGAGAGCAACCGGCTCGGTAAGACGCCGTGGAAAGCGCTCTACCCAAGCGTCGGAATATCCGGCCGCAAAGTCGCCCTGGTCGTAGATGATGCTTTCGCCGCCGGCGTAGTTGATGTTGTGCTCGCTGTCCGTGTAGTCGGTGATATCGTCCCTGCGGAAGGCATAGCCGACCTTCAGGTTGTGCTTGCCCTTGACCCAGCTCAGATCGTCGGTGAACTGGTAGCCAGTCACGTTGCGGCCCTGGGGGAAGGCATAGTCCACGTTGCCGATCCAATTGGGCTGGCCCCCGTAAACGTCCCAGCTGCCGCCTGAAGCATAGCCTTCCGGAATCAGCACGAAGGGAATCGTCGAGGCCAGCTTTGTGGCGTTGGTGTTGGTGAAGATGGCGCGATAGTAGCTGGCCGCAAACAGAAACTGGTTGGTGAGCTGCGGCGAGAAGGTGTGGGTCTCGTTCAGCTGGCCTTCGTACGAAGGCTGCGGGCTTTGCGCGTTGAAGATCGGGTTGAGGAAGCTGGTCGCCGTGGGCTGAATGCCGTGATCCACCTTGGAGTGAATGTACATGTGATCGGCGGCGGAGAGATTCACATCCAGCCGGTCGTTTACAAGCCACTCACTGGCAAAGTTCGTGCTCTGGCCGGGGAAGGTCCACACATCGGGATCCCCATAGACATCCATCTTGCCCAAGGAGTAATTTCTGGCGTTGTTGTAATAGCTGAAGATGGCCTGGTAAAGCGGAGCCTCAGCAGAGAGGCCGTTGTCGGCGAGGTTGCCGTAGGGCGCGTACGTCGGCGAGTCGGCTGAGCTGCCTGCAGCAGCAAGAATCGCAGCCTGGTAGCCCGCGCTGGGAGCCGCCACTGTGCCAATGTTGGGGATAATAACCCGGATCCCTTCTGTATCGATGAACCCGAAGATCTTGTCCTTCTTCAAGGGCCCGCCGATCGCGGCGGCCCACTGGTTGGCGTTGTCGAAATTGCGCGGCGCGCCACCTTGTTTGTTGAAGAAGCTGTTCGCGTTCATGGCCCGGCCGTTCCACAAGTATTCGAGATTGCCGTGGTACTTGCTGCCGCCGGAGCGGGAGATTTCGTTCACCTGCGCGCCGCCCAGGCCGCCGAAGGCCGCATCGTAGCTGTTGGTGGTCACCGTCACCGTCTCGACGTCGTTGTTGCCCAGCAGCAAATTGGTTGCGCCCGAGTTGTTCAGGTTCAGGTAGGGGTCGCCCTCATATCCGCCGTTGACAGTGAAGGTGTTCGAAGTCGCTGGCAGACCGTTGGTGGAGAAGTTGCCGTAGCCGCCCTGGGTGTTCATCACAGCGCCGGGAGTGGTCTGTGCCACGAAGGTCAGGTCGCTACCGGGATTGGGTAGGTCCTGGAGCTGCTGCAAATCGAAGCTGGTGGAAAGCTGCGCGTCTTCCACGTGCAGAACCTGGATAGCGCCGCTGCTGACCTCAACCGTAGTGGAGGCCTTGCCGACTGTCAGCTTGACGCTCAATTGGGTGACGACACCCGCGGAAACGGTGGTATCCTGGGTTGTTGTTTCGAACCCGGTCGAGGTAATAGACACCTTGTACCTGCCCGGCTCAAGCAACGATACGCGATAGTAACCTAGCTTGTCGGTCGTTACGACCTTGACCTGGGCATTCGCGATGTTGGTGACTGTCACCTGGGCGCCCGGCAGAAAAGCGCCGGTCGCATCCGACACGGTGCCGACAATGTCGCCGGAGATGTTGGACTGGGCGTGAGCGACTGGGGCAGTAGTACTCACCACTAAGCCAACTACGGCCAGTAGGCTCAACGCCAGGGCTATTTTCTGCAACCGGAAAAATCGCATCGAACTCCTCCAAAGGATTAGTGGCGGCCGGAAGGCTCCTTATGGGAAGCTTTTCGATCCGCATATTGCGCTTCGGCGTCTCGGTATTGGGGGGGTGGACCCGATCCGCAGTGAGATGCAAGAACTGAACACGTTAACAAGGAAGAGATGAGGTCTGACTTCACCCCGCGGATAGCACTCTGCCAAACACAATACCACGAAATGCCAAGGACAACTCGCTCAAAAAATGTTGCATGACGGATGCCAATCTCCACGCATGCAAGAAAATAAGTGTTTCTTGTTGAAAATGAAAGACTTGCCGGCATCTAATTCACCCTACAAACATATGCCGAATATGAAATTGCGGAGAATTTGACTCCCATATTCCAAAAACGGGCATCGTCTCTCGTTTTTGGGTAGCCCTCGCCATTTCTCAGAACTTGTCTAAGAACTACGTAGATCGGCGCAGGAGCTGATGGGCAAAGGCTATGTGGATCATGGTTTTAGCTGAGACATGGCGCAGTTCGCAGTCTTTACACAAGCGGCGCGGCCAGTTTATGGCATTTTCAGTGATAGTGTGGCGTTTTGAGAGTCGTGCAGGCCCGTCGCACCCTGCACCCCAGCGAGCACAGATCGCTCGCCGTGCCCCACCCAAAGGGTGCCCGGGCACCGACACGAGTCCGCGGGGACCCCGGTTAACCACCCCAGCGATGAAGTAGGAGCCCTCCGGGCATCGCTGGGGACCCCGGATTGAAGGCGGTGGTTTCGCCCTACAGCTTCGCGGCAAAGGTGGGCGCCCGCTGTGTATGCCGATCCGGGGAGACCGCGCCGAGTCTACTTATTCTCGTTGCCGGTGAGGCGGAAGGTGATGGTGCCCCAGAAGAGGCGGGCGCGCATCTGCACCGGCAGGTGGTGCTCGTCGTCGGTGTACCAGATCCAGATGTTGCCGCGATTCTTGACCACGCCGGTATCGGCGGTGGGCTGGACGCGCAGGGTTTTGAAAACTCCGAGCGGAGTTTTGATCACCTCGCGGCCTTCCACCTTCATCGTCACGGGCACAATGTGCATCGCGTCCACCACCGGAATCACAAAGTTGTGTCCCAGCGCAATGGGCTGCGACGCAGCGTAGTAAAC
>JBKQRH010000100.1:0-12959 GCA_052326045.1 Occallatibacter sp.
GAATTTCGACCCGGAACCGCAATCTGGAGACCGCGCCCCGCCTGGAGCTCGAAGCGAAAGCCCTGCGAACGGAAACCTATGGCGACTGAAGCAGTTATGAGCACCCCGATCCACGGTGATAACGACAGCTACACCGGCGAAAACATCAAAATCCTCGAAGGTCTGGAGGCGGTGCGCCTGCGCCCGGCCATGTACATCGGTTCCACTGGCGAGATGGGCCTGCACCATCTGGTCTACGAGGTGGTGGACAACTCCGTGGACGAGGCCCTGGCCGGCTACTGCAAGAAGATCGATGTCATCATTCACGTGGACAACTCGATCACGGTGGTGGATGACGGCCGCGGCATCCCGGTGGACCTGATGCCCGTGGGCAACGGCCAGATGATGCCGGCCGTGCAGGTGGTTCTGACCAAGCTTCATGCCGGCGGCAAGTTCGACGCCTCCACCTACAAGGTTTCGGGCGGCCTGCACGGCGTGGGCGTCTCCTGCGTCAACGCCCTCAGCGAGGAGTTCGAAGTCGAAATCTGGCGCCCGGAAAGACCCGGCGAGCCGAGCCACACTTACGAGCAGAGCTACTCGAAGGGCATCCCCACTTCGAAGCTACTGCAGACCGGAACCTCGAAGAGGCGTGGGACCAAAGTCCATTTTTTACCCGACAAGAGCATCATGGCCGCCACCGAGTTCAACTTCGACACGCTGGCCCAGCGGCTGCGCGAGATGGCCTTCCTGAACAAGGGCCTGGAGATCACGCTCACCGACGAGCGCACCGCCGATCCCAAGACCGGCGACGCCCGGCGCGCCGAGTTCCGCTACGCTGGCGGCATCGCCGAGTTTGTCAAGCATCTCAATCGCGGCAAGCAGGTGCTGCACGAGAAGCCAATCGTGATGGAGGCTGAGCGTGATGGCGTGGCAATCGAGATTGCGCTGCAGTACAACGACAGCTACTCCGAAACCGTGTTCAGCTTCGCCAACAACATCAACACCGTGGATGGCGGTTCGCATCTTTCGGGCTTCCGCACGGCGCTCACCCGCACCATCAACGCCATCGGCCAGCAGCTCGGCCTCTTCAAGGACCTCAAGGAAAACCTGAGCGGCGACGACGTGCGCGAGGGGCTGGTGGCGGTGGTCAGCGTCAAGTTGTCGCAGCCGCAGTTCGAGGGCCAGACCAAGGGCAAGCTCAACTCCGATATCGCCGGCACAGTGCAGGCCTTTGTCAACGAGCGGCTGGGCGCGTTTCTGGAGCAGAATCCGCCCATCGCCAGGCGCATCATCAACAAGGCCATTGAAGCCGCCCGCGCCCGCGAGGCCGCCCGCAAGGCCCGCGACCTGACCCGGCGCAAGGGCGCGCTGGACGGCGGCGGCCTGCCCGGCAAGCTAGCCGACTGCTCGGAGCGCAACCCGGAGCGCTGCGAGCTTTACCTGGTCGAAGGCGAGAGCGCCGGCGGCACCGCCAAGCAGGGCCGCGACCGCCGCTTCCAGGCCATCCTGCCGCTGAAGGGCAAGATCCTCAACGTCGAAAAGGCCCGCTACGACAAGATGCTGGGCCACGAAGAAATCCGCGCCATGATTACCGCGCTCGGCTGCGGCATCGGCAAGGACGACTTCGACGCCGCCAAGATCCGTTACGGCAAGATCATCCTCATGACCGACGCCGACGTGGACGGCTCCCACATCCGTACCCTGCTGCTCACCTTCTTCTTCCGCCACATGACGGAGCTGATCAAGCGCGACAACATCTACATCGCGCAGCCGCCGCTCTACAAGATCAAGAAGGGCCGCTTCGAGCAGTACATCAAGGACGACCGCGAGTTTGTACGGGTGATGGTCAATCGCGCGTCGGAAGGAATGGTTGTGCGCCACGGCGAGTTCGCCAGCCGCATCGAGGGCAGCGACCTTACCCGCTTCATGGGCACCCTCAACGAGTACCTGGGCTTCGTCGAGAAGGTGGACAAGCGCATCCGCAACGAAAAATTGACCGAGCTGCTGGCCCGCGCTGAACTTGTCCATCGCGCCGACTTCGCCTCCAAATCCGAGAGTGAAATCCCGCCCAAACTGGTCCTGCTGCGTGCCGATCTGGTCGAGCTGGCCGACGAGTTCGGCTTTAAGGCCCTCGGCGATCCGGTGGAGGACGAGGAGCACCACACCTGGTCCATCAGCTTCACCGACTCGCAGGGCGCCGAGCGGCACATCGACTGGACCCTGGCCTCCAGCCCCGAGTTCCGCCAGATGATGGCCAAGTACACACTCATCAAGGAGTTCCTGGAGACGCCCTTCCTCATCGAGTACGCCGCCAAAGCCGCCGTCTCAACCAGCGCCGCCGAAACTTCCGCTGAGGACTCCGAGGAGTCCGCCGAGGCCTCAGAAAGTGCGGAAACCCAGGCAGAAGCCAAGCAGGCTCGCCGCACCGCCCGCGCTCTGCGGGAGCCGGTCGAAAAACAGACCGCCCGCGAGCTCTTCGCCTACATCGTCGAACAGGGCAAGAAGGACTACCAGGTGCAGCGCTACAAGGGGCTGGGCGAGATGACCTCAGCGCAGCTTTGGGAAACCACCATGGACCCCGACCGCCGCACATTGCTCTCCGTCAAGCTCGAAGACATCGCCGAAACCGAAGCCATCTTCACCACCCTGATGGGCGAAGACGTGGAGGCGCGGCGCAAGTTCATCGAGGACAATGCGCTGGACGTGAAGAACCTGGACATATAGAACCATCCGTTCGCTTCAACCTATCCGCAACTGGGCGATTACACACAGGGGTCGTGCGCGACGGGTTAGACTGGTTGCGGAGAAACCCCGATGAGATTTGGCTTGGCTCAAAGAACGGGAACGATTGCCGTTCTGGCAATCATGCTTGCCGCGCACACACGGATTCACGCGCAGTTCAGCGGGGGCGCGCCGTCGTCCGACAGCGCCTTTTCCATTCCCAGCGCGCAACTGCTTCAGCCCGAGGAGTTGAATCGCCTGTTGCACGCCCAGGGAGCAAACAGGCCACTGGTGTTGCAAGTGGGTTCGCATCTGCTGTTTGCCGAGGCTCATATCGCGGGCGCAGAATATGCCGGGGCCGGGTCGCAAACCGCGGGCCTGAAGCAACTGCAAGACAGGGTGGCGCCGCTCCCCCGGAAGAGCTTCATCGTGCTCTATTGCGGCTGTTGCCCGTGGAACCGCTGTCCCAACATCGGGCCCGCGTTCAAGCTGCTGCGCAATCTGGGATTCACCAACGTGAAGGCTCTCTTTATCGCTGACAACCTCGGAGCGGATTGGGTTGACAAGGGGTATCCGGTTGAGCGCGGCCGCTAGCGGCGGTTCGCGCGGCGAGGCGTCGGCCGGGCCGGACGCGGCCACTGGGGCGCGGGCCTGGATTTCCTGCTTCTTGATGGCAAGTTTGCTGCTGGGAGCCTGGTTCGCTGCCGGCTCGAGCACAGCTTACGCGGCGGAGTCCCTTCTCAACAAGAAGGCGCCCGAGTTTACACGCCGCGACTTGAACGGCGGAAACCTCGACCTCGCCACCTTCCGGGGCAAAGTGGTGCTCTTGAACTTCTGGGCCACCTGGTGCGCTCCCTGCCAGGTTGAGATGCCGAGGTTCGTCCAATGGCAGCGGCAATACGGCCCACAAGGCTTCCAGGTCATCGGAATCTCGATGGATGACGACCCCGCGCTGGCCCGCAAACTCTCTGCCAAGCTGAAGCTGAATTATCCCGTAGCGATGGGCGACGAAAAGCTCGGCGAACTGTACGGCGGAGTTCTTGGACTGCCGTTGACCTACCTGGTCGACAGGAATGGCGAAGTTCGTGCGCGGTTTCAAGGCGAGACCGGTCTGAAGACCATCGAGAAGCGGTTGAAGGCGCTGTTGTCCAAGCCCTGAGCGCCCATTTGGCGCCCTTAGCAGCGAAGTTTGAACCGGTTATCCATTTGATCAAGACCGGTGCTGCGCTATGAGCACAAGCGCCCCAGCGATCTTATCCATTGCGATATCCAGCGCCTGGCGCGCCCCGGCATCGCCATCCGCGGTCAGGTCGCAAAACTGACCTGGAGGCCCCCCGCGCTAAAATTCTTATATGACCGATCGCATGTCTCTCTCCCTTGCCCAGGCCGACCCCGATGTGGCCGCCGCTCTTGACCAGGAAACTCTCCGCCAGCACGAGGGGCTGGAGATGATTGCCAGCGAGAACTTCGTATCCCAGGCGGTGCTGGAGGCGGCCGGCTCGATCTTTACCAACAAATACGCCGAGGGCTACCCTGGACGGCGCTATTACGGCGGCTGCGAATATGCCGACGTGGTTGAAAACCTGGCGCGCGACCGGGCCAAGCAGATCTTCGGCGGCGAGCATGTGAACGTGCAGCCGCACTCCGGTTCGCAGGCCAACGCGTCGGCCTACGCAGCAGTCTTGCAGGCCGGCGATACCATTCTGGGCCTGGACCTGTCACACGGCGGGCACCTGACCCACGGCCACAGGCTGAGCTTCAGCGGCAAGCTCTACCGGCCCACGTTTTACCACGTCCGTCGCGACACGGAGCTGATCGACTACGACGAGCTGGAGGCCATTGCCGAGCGCGAACGGCCCAAGGCGATCATCGGCGGCGCCAGCGCCTATCCAAGACTCTGGGATTTCGAGCGCATGCGGCAGATTGCCGACAAGGTCGGTGCGGTTTATATCTTCGACATGGCGCACATCGCCGGGCTGGTGGCGGGAGGTGTGCATCCCTCGCCCGTGCCCCACGCGCACATCACCACGACCACCACCCACAAGACGCTGCGCGGCCCGCGTTCGGGGCTGATTCTTTGCGGGCAGGAGCTGGCCGCGGCGGTGGACAAGGCAGTCTTTCCGGGCCAGCAGGGCGGCCCGCTGGTGCATATCGTGGCAGCGAAAGCTGTGGCTCTGGGCGAGGCGCTGCGGCCGGAGTTCAAGACCTATGCCGCGCAGATCGTGGCCAACGCCAAGGTACTGGCGGCGGCGCTCAAGGAGGCCGGCTTCCGCATTGTCTCCGGTGGCACGGACAACCACCTGATGCTGGTGGATGTCTTTGAAAAGGGAATACTGGGCTCCGAGGCCGAACTGGCGCTGGGCAAGGCCGGCATCACAGTCAACAAAAACACCATTCCGTATGACGTCAATCCGCCGCTCAAGGCTTCGGGCATTCGTGTGGGCACGCCGGCATTGACCACCCGTGGCATGAAGGAGCCGGAGATGCGGCAGATTGCCGCGTGGATGACAAAGGCTCTGGAGCAGCGGAACGACGATGCGGCGCTGGAACGGATTCGCGGCGAGGTGGCCGAACTGGCCAACCGGTTCCCGCTGTATGCGTGGCGGCGGGCGCCTGCAGCCGTGGGAGCTTAGAACGGCGCTTATCAGGAGATCGGCGTAAGTCCGGCATCTGGAGCGCGACTCGAAAGATTATCGCGCCGCAACTTGCTTGTTAGTGCCGGGTTGTATCTAATGTTATTGAGGATGACCCAGCAAAGGGACAAGGGCAGCGGAGAAGGCTGTTCTCCTTGAGGGCATCCGGAGGAATCGATGAAATTCATTCAGATAGCTCTCGCAGCTTTGCTCGTTCTTGCTGTTCCAGCGTTTGCCCAGCGTCACGAAGGCGGTGGTGGTGCACCCGCACCGCATCAAGCCATTCCATCGCACGGTCCTTCGGTGTATAAAGGCGCGCCGCATGCGCCCGACCCAAAGCGCAACTATGCCGACCAGGCCGGCCACCCCAACGTCCCGCACGTGGATGGCAAGACCTGGGTCGGCCACGACACCGGCCGCGGCGACGCGAATTATCACCTCGACTACCCCTTCGCGCATGGCCGCTTTCCCGGCGGCGTTGGCCACGGGCACGTATGGCGTATGGGCGGCGGCGGACCAACCCGCTTCTGGTTCAACAACTGGTATTGGCACGTTGCGCCCTTTGACATCGCCTTTTGCGACGGCTGGCTGTGGGACTCCGACGACATCGTGATTTACCCCGACCCGGACCACGATGGCTGGTACCTGGCCTACAACGTGCGCCTCGGCACCTATGTGCATGTTGAGTATCTGGGAATGTAGGCGGACGAACACAAGCAGAAACGAAACACAACAAAGGGGACGGCCCGAGGGGTCTGTCCCCTTTGTCGTTGTACTTGTGCCTGACGGCATGGGCGGGATGTACAGTCCGGCCTGCCAGGCGATAAGATTACGAGTCTGTCCGGAGCGGCCGCCTGCGCACGATGAAATGCGGCGCATGCTCCCATGCAAAACCAAATCTCCGAGGCTCCGCAATGAAGCATCTGCCTGCACGCCTGTTTACACTCCCTGATGCACTGATCGCCCGCTGGGTTGTTCTCGCCGCAATCGCTGCCGCGCTGCTGGCGGTTTCCCACGCTTGGGCTGCGCCCGCCAACTCTCCGATCGTTCTCACCGGCGCCGACCGGCGGCCAGCCCTTTCACTTGACGGAATTTGGGCCTCCATCGTCGACCCGTACTTCTCCGGCCTATTCAGTTTTCATCACCAGGAGAAGTTGAACGGCTGGTTCCTCAACCAGAAGGCCAAGCCCGGCGATCCATTCCCCATCGAGTACGACTTTTCCAAGGCGCCCACGCTGAAGGTGCCCGCCGACTGGAACACGCAGCGCGAGTCGCTCTTCTTCTATGAGGGGCCGGTATGGTACGAACGCGACTTCACCTACCAGCCCAAGGAGCACATGCGTATCTTTCTGCACGTGGGCGCGGCCAACTACCACTCCTGGTTCTGGGTCAACGGCCAGAAGGTTTGCGAGCACGAGGGCGGCTACACCAGCTTCAACTGCGACGTGACGCAGGCGATGCATGCGGGTGGAAACTTTGTGGTGTCCGCCGTGGACAATACGCGCCGCGAGGACAATGTTCCTACGCTCGAAACCGATTGGTGGAACTATGGCGGCCTCACGCGCTCGGTCTCACTGATCGAGGTGCCCGAGGCTTTCATCGATCAATACGATGTGCATCTGAGCCGTACGGAAAGCAACGTCATTGAGGGATGGGTGCACATGGAAGGTCCTGTGCGCGGCGCAAAGGCCGAGGTGGAGATTCCCGAGCTAGGCGTAAAGACATCCGCCGTTGCAGGTGAAGACAGACGCGCCGCGATTCGCTTGCCCGCACCGGGGTTGGAGCGCTGGTCGCCGGAGACGCCCAAGCTCTACGAGGTGAAGATCAGCGCGGGCGCCGATTCTATCACCGATCTCATCGGCTTTCGTACCGTGGAGACGCGCGGAACGCAGATTTTGCTGAGTGGCAAGCCCATCTTTTTGCGCGGTATCTCGATTCATGCCGAGGCGCCCTACCGCACCGGCCGGGCCAACACGGACAAAGACGCGGAGACGCTGCTGGGCTGGGCCAAGGAACTGGGCTGCAACTTTGTCCGCCTGGCGCACTATCCCCACGACGAAACCATGTTGCGCGCGGCCGATAGGATGGGGCTGCTGGTTTGGTCGGAGAATCCGGTTTATTGGGCGTTGCAGTTTGACAATCCCAAAGTGTTGGCCAAGGCCGAGCAGCAGTTAGACGAAGAGATCGGAACCGCGCGCAATCACGCCGCGATCATCCTGTGGTCGATGGCCAACGAAACGCCGAACACCGAGGCGCGAACGCATTTTATCGAAACTCTCGCCAGCCGCGCGCGCGCGCTTGACTCCTCGCGGCTGATTACCGCGGCGCTGCTGGTGCGCGCGGAAGGACACACCAAGATCGTGGACGATGCGCTGGGCAAAACGCTGGATGTCATCGGAGTAAATGAATATATCGGTTGGTATGAGCAGCATCCGGAAACCGCCGACGTGACCGAGTGGCGCATTGACTACCAGAAACCCCTGATTGTGAGCGAGTTTGGCGGCGGCGCCAAGGCCGGCCTGCATGGCGGCGACAACGACCGCTGGACAGAGGAATACCAGGCCAATATCTATCGCCATCAATTGGGCATGCTCAACCGTATTCCGCAACTCAGGGGGATGAGCCCGTGGATTCTGATGGATTTTCGCTCGCCTAACAGGACCCTGGCGGGCATCCAGGATGAGTTCAATCGCAAGGGACTTATCTCCGATCAAGGGCAGAAAAAGTTGGCGTTCTTCGTTCTGCAGAGGGCTTATTTGGAGAAAACGGTGGGCAAGCCGGAATGAAATGATTCAGATTGCGCATGCGTAAGTTGAAAAAATATCCCGCCAAATTGCGCAAAAGCGAAATTCTGAGCTATGCTTGACTTATGGCTATTGACTCTATCCTTGCCCAAATCGACGCGGAGATCGCAACGCTGACGCAGGCACGCTCCCTGCTGGCCAACATCGAGAACCTCGCTACCAAAGTAACTGAGCGCAAAACCAAAAAGGCGCCGGCCAAGGCCAAAAGGAAGGCCAGGAAGAGGCGCGTGTTGAGCGCCGAGGCGCGCAAGCGGATTGCCGATGCACAACGCAAGCGGTGGGCCGCGCAGAAAGCCAAGGCCAAGTAAGAGGCGTAAGCATCTTATTTTTCCTCTTTTCTCAATGCGCTGAAGGCCGCTGAATCATGGGCCGATAGCGCCACCCCACGAGAAGAGCCCGCTATTAGTGTTGCGGGAGCAGGTCGGCCCGGCGGATGGCGATAATCAGCCATCGCCATCCGGCAATACCGGTGTTGCGCCAAGACCGGACACTGCGAATGCCAGGCCGCAACTATCTCCCTCCAGAGACTCCGTGACGAAACGGCTTGCTTCCCGCCGCGTTCGGGTTTAATGTCTTGCAAGTATCCAAGCGTCCGCAATCAACGGAGGAACGCGATGCGCAGGTGCATTCCAATTCTTGCGGCGGCTCTGTTGCCGCTGCTCTTCGTCTTGCCGGCCGCCCCGCAAACGTCCAACAGCGCCGGTATACAAAATCCGGAAGCACTGACTGATCAATATAACCAGGCCATGCAGGCAAAGGAGTGGCCCCGCGCCATCGCCATCGCGCAGCAACTGGCAGCGCTAAAAGCAACGTCTCTGAACCTGAAGTTGCTGGCGAATGCGCAGCTTTACTCCGGCTCGGCGGATGAAGCCCTGGCGACTTACGGCCGGGCCCTGGCCGCGGCGGAACAGGAAAAGCCCGCCGAGGGCCAGCCAATGAACGAGTGGAAAGACAGCCTGTCACAGATCTACATTGGCAAGGGCAATGCGCTGCTCAAGCTCAAACGCACCGCGGAGGCGATCGAGGCGTATAACCAATCCGCCGGGTTAGCATCCAACGCCGGGCTGGCTTACTTCAATGTTTGCGCCGTGCTCTACAACAACGGCAACACGCATGAATCGGCGGCGGCCTGCCGCAAGTGCGTGCAAGTGGACCCCACCAGAGCCAATGCCTGGTTCATCCTGGGGTCGGATCTCTTTGCCGATTCGCCTATAGACGCCAAAGGCAACGTCGTCGCCTCGCCCGAGACGCGAGAGGCGCTTGAGAAGTATCTGGCTCTGGCTCCTGACGGCCCCCATGCCGCCGATGTGAAAGCCATGCTGCAGATGATCGCAAAGTAGGAATGTGCCGCCGCCGGCATTTGTTAGCTGATCCCCGCCATTACCAACATGCGCGGCTCGGTCATCTCCTGGATGGCGGAGCGGATGCCTTCGCGGCCCAGGCCTGAGTCTTTGACGCCGCCGAAGGGCATGTGATCGAGGCGCCAACTGGGGGTGTCGCCGACGATCAGTGAGCCGACTTCGAGTTCGCGATAGGCGGTGAGAATGCGGCCGGCGTCGCGGGTGAGGAGGCCGGCCTGCAGGCCATATTTCGAGTGGTTCACATCGGCCAGCGCCTGCTCGAAATCGTCATAGGGCTCGATGGCGACGACCGGGCCGAAGACCTCCTCGTCGCGCACCTTCATGCCTGGCGTGGTTCCGGTCAGAATCGCCGGCGTCACCACGGAGCCGTGGCATTCTCCGCCGGCGACCAGCTTGGCGCCGCCATGGACGGCCTCCTTGACCCAGGCATCCACGCGCTCGGCTTCGCTGAGGCGGATGAGCGGGCCCACTTCTGTGGCTTCGTCGGAGGGGTTTCCGGCAGCCAGCTTGGCGGTGTGCTCGACCACCTTCCACAAGAAAGTCTGGAAGATTTTGCGCTCGACGAAGACGCGCTGGACGCTGATGCAGGACTGGCCGGCATAGCCAAAGGCTGCGTGGGCGGTGCGCAGGGCTGCCTCGTCCAGGTCGTGCCAGTCGCCATGAACGATGAGCGCGGCATTGCCGCCGAGTTCGAGCAGCACGCGCTTGCGTCCGGAGTGGGCTTTGAGCTCCCAGCCGACTTTGGCCGAGCCGGTAAAGCTGACCAGCTTGATGCGATCTTCCTTTTCGGCCAGCCATGCGGTATCCGCGTTGCTGAGCGGCAGCACGGCCAGCGCCTCCTCGGGCCAACCAGCCTTCAGAATCACCTCGCCCAGGGCCAGCGCGGTAAAGGGGGTTTGCGGGGCGGGCTTGAGAATCAGCGGACAACCGGCAGCGATGGCGGGAGCCACCTTGTGCGCCACCAGGTTTAACGGAAAATTGAATGGCGTAATGGCCAGGACCGGGCCGACCGGGAAGCGCTGCACCAGTCCCCAACGGCCCTCGTTGCCCTCGGTGAGGTCCAGGGGAAGGCTTTCGCCGCCGAGTCGGGCGGCTTCTTCGGCGGCGGTCTTGAAGGTGAGGACGGCGCGATCCACCTCGGCGCGAGCAAGGCGGACGGGCTTGCCGGCCTCGGCGACGATGAGTTGCGCGAAGCGCTCCTTCTGTTCGATCAGCGCGGCAGCCACGTCCTCGAGGATCTCGCGGCGCTTCCAGCGGGGAAGAGCGCGGGTGCGGCGCAGGCTGGCCGCTGCGTGGTTGACGGCCTGGCGCGCGTCGGCGCGGGTGGCCACGGTGACCCGCCCCACCAGACCCTGGTCCCATGGCGAACGCACTTCCAGCGTTTCTCCGTCGATCCACTCCTTGCCGCACAGCAGAAATCCCGTTTGCGTTCCCGGCCGCATCTTCATGGCTTTGGAGCTCCCGTTCCGTCTCTGCCTAGATGTTACTAGGGTGCGGCGAGTGTGGGCAGGTTCTCTCCTGCCGCAGGCGGCCTCTGCTGCGACCCAGTCCCGTCACGGTACACTGTTCCCCTATGATCCATGACGGCCGGAGCCGCAAACTTCCCTTTGATCCCGCCGAGGCGCTGGCGCACTTGAAGGCCAGCGATGCCAAGCTGGGCGCGCTGATTGAGCGGGCGGGCGCGTTCACGCTGCGGCTCGATCCTTCGCCTTCGCCCTTCGAGTCGCTGCTGGAATCGATTCTCTATCAGCAGTTGCACGGCAAAGCCGCGGCCACCATCCATCGCCGGGTGCGCGAGTATTTTGGCGGCGATCCGGCTCCCCAACTTCTTCTCGACACCCCCGATGAACCGCTGCGCGCCGCCGGCGTCTCCGGCAACAAGATCAAGGCTCTGCGCGATCTGGCCGCTAAAACTCTGGACGGAACCGTCCCAACCAACGCGGCGATCAGGAAGATGAGCGACGCGGAGATCGTGAAACGGCTCACGGCGGTGCGCGGCATTGGCCCGTGGACGGTGGAGATGCTCCTGATCTTTCGCATGGGCCGGCCCGACGTGCTGCCGGTGAGCGACTACGGAGTGCGCAAGGGCTTCGCGCTGACTTTTCAAAGAATCCCGAAAACCCGTCCCCTGGCGGCTGAAGATTTGCCCAAGCCCGAAGTGCTGCTCAAAAGGGGAAAACGCTGGGCGCCGTTCCGCTCCGTGGCTAGCTGGTACCTTTGGCGGGCCTGCGATCTGGCCAAAACCACAGCGCCCACAGGGCGGGCAAGTCTACAATAATCAAAGCCGCTTCCAGCTATTCGCTATTAGCTTTTAGCTAATTCGTTTGCCGAAGAAGATTTGCGCAGGCTTGAATATCGAAGCCGGAAGCGCCTTGTCAGAGGTTAAGCGCCCGGAGCTTTAGCTAAAAGCTAAAGGCTAGGAGCTATTTTTCATGGCCGCCAGCAAACGTTTTATCTGCATTCATGGTCACTTTTACCAGCCGCCTCGCGAGAATCCGTGGCTGGAGACGGTCGAGACCCAGGACACGGCCGCGCCCTACCACGACTGGAACGAGCGCATCTGCGCGGAGTGCTACGCTCCCAACGGCGCGGCGCGCGTGGTGAACGCCAAGAACCAGATCACCCGTATCGTGAACAACTACGCGCGCATCAGTTTCGACTTCGGCCCCACCCTGCTCAGTTGGCTCAAAGAGAACGCGCAGCGCACCTATCGCATGATTCTCGATGGCGAAAGCCGCAGCCGCGGGCGCTACAAAGGGCACAGTTCGGCCATGGCGCAGGTTTACAACCACATGATCCTGCCGCTGGCCAGCACGCGCGATCGCAACACACAGATCCGGTGGGGCATTGCCGACTACGAATCCAGCTTTGGCATAAAGCCCGAAGGCATGTGGTTGCCTGAGACCGCGGCCGACACCGCGACGCTCGAGCTGCTGGCGGCAAACGGCATCGAATTCACCGTCCTGGCGCCGCACCAATGCAAACGCATCCGCCCGCTCAAGGGCGACGTCAACTGGACCACCACGCCTGACGCCACGGTCGACACCACGCATCCCTATCTTGTTCGCTTCGCCTCCGGCGCCTCTATCGCTGTCTTCTTTTACAACGGTCCGGTGTCGCGCGCTATCGCCTTTGAAGGGCTGCTGGACTCTGGCGACAACCTCATCGCACGCCTCAAGGACGGCTTCAAAGACAGCGCGCAGCCGCAGTTGGTGCACGTAGCCACAGACGGCGAATCGTACGGTCATCATCACAAGTACGGTGAAATGGCGCTGGCCTACGCGCTGCGCCTGCTGGAGCGGGACAAGACCGTAAAGCTGACCAACTACGGTAGCTTTCTGGAGCAGTTTCCGCCCGAGTTCGAGTGCGAGATCGCCGACAACACCTCCTGGAGCTGCAAGCACGGCGTTGAGCGCTGGCGCTCCAATTGCGGCTGCAACGGCGGCAAGCCCGGCTGGAAC
>JBKQRH010000101.1:0-58775 GCA_052326045.1 Occallatibacter sp.
TGCCCAACCAGGAAGTCCGTTGTCCAATAGCCAAAGCCAATTACGCTCAAACCAAAAATAATGCCAGTCCATTGAACGCCCATGGGGTTAGATGAGAAATGGCCAGTGTCACGCCACAGGTGGAAGTAGCTATCGGAGTGCATGTTGGCGATGATCTTGGTCTGCAGACCGCTGATTCCGCCGGCTTGAATCATGCCCAGGATCGGCACCAGCAGCGCCCCACCCCAGATGAGCACAAACTGCAGCACCTCGTTGAAGATGGCCGAGCGCAATCCGCCCAGGGCAACGTACAGCGTGACCGCGAATGCAGAGACCAGGATGCTGAAAGTCAGACTCCAGCCCAGCACGACCTTCATCACCACAGCCATAGCGAACATGTTCACGCCGCTCATCAGGATCATCTCCAGGGCGAAGGAGAGGGCGGCAAATACGCGGGCGTGCTCGCCGTAGCGCAGAAACAGGTAGCCGGGGACGGAGTGCGTCTTCGAGACATAATAGAAGGGCATCATTACCAGGCCCAGGAAGAGCATGGCCGGAATGGCGCCCACCCAATACCAATGGGTAGCCAGAATGCCGTACTGGTAGGCCGAGCCGGCCCAGCCCATCAGCTCCAGAGAGCCGAGGTTGGCCGAGACAAAGCTCAAACCGGCGATCCAGGCGGTCATTTGGCGCCCGGCCATGAAGAACTCTTCGCTAGTGTTGGACCGGCCCTTGAGGTAAAAGCCGATCCATATGACCATCCCGAAGTAGAGGGCGATCACGACGATGTCGAGCCGGGCCAGGCGCGCCAGAGGCGCTGCGCTGAAGGCCAGGAATGAAGGCAGGGAGCCGAAAGAGCCGGCGGCGAGGTAGGCTGGGACAGATCCGAACATTGCGTCACCTGAAAGGGGGTCGATTCGTCCGTGAAGGTTGCGGACGTTCGCCCTTTAGTAAATGGGTTTACTCCGACACTTGTCAAGCGGCAAGCCGGCGCCGGGGGAAAAGACTCCAACCGCCGCTTACCGCTTGCGTTCAAACCGTAAAGCCCGGAACGCAGAACGCATCCGGAATTGAGTAATCGTTTACCGAACGAAGTCTACCATAGCTCCACTGCCCACCGATCCCCCGCGCGATTTCTTCCTTGTCTCCCCGTCGATTCAGGCATACTTCGTGCAACTCCAGAGAGCGTTTACCCACGAGAAAGTCGCGGAGTCTCCTGCACCATTGGAGGCGTACTGGTGAGCCAGGTCACATCTGCGGGTGCGCTCTGGCACATCTCCGGCCCTGTTGCGGTGGCACCCTGTCCAATACAAGGTGCATGCCATGCCGGACTCAAGCCCGGATACCGCAAAGGATCGCTGGACCCATCCGGCAGTCATCCTCGTCGCCACCGATCTTACCGACCTGGACCGGCTGATGCCGTTTGCTCTTGAGCAGGCAGTTGAGACGGGGGCGCGCCTGATTCTCCTCCACGTGCTGGCCTCTGCCGCGGTCATGTCGGCGGATGCCATCGGCATGCCGTATTACGATCCTGTGGGCGCCTTGGAGTCTGCCACCAATACCCTGGAACCCTGGTGCGAGTTGGCGCGGCTGAAGAACGTCGTTTGCGATGCCCTGGTGCGCGAGGGCCATGCCGCACGGCAGATTGAAGCCGTTCTCCGTGAGTTTCAGGTTGATCGCCTTCTTCTCGGCACCCGGAGCCGCGGCAAGCTGGGCAAGCTGCTTCTGGGTTCCGTAGCGGAACAAGTGCTGCGCTCGGTCAACCTCCCGGTCATGACCGTGGGACCCGAGGCTCATCTCCCGGTGCAAGGCGGCGACTGCGAACGTGTCGTGCTGCATGCCACCACACTCAGAGAGACCTCTCGCCCGAGCGCGGCGCTTGCTTGCCAGATCGCGGCCAGCCAGGGAGCGAAACTGGTCCTGCTCCATGTGCTGCCTCCCATGGATGAACCCGCCACGCTTGAGACGGACCGGAGCGGTCAGCCTGCCAGCCTCGATTCGGCCGCACTGCATGAGCTGCGCGCCCTGGCCGCAGAAACCGGCGCCCACTGCTGCTCCTGCGTCGAGCCGCTGGTCGTCCAGGGCAACCCATCCATCGAGATTCTTGCCGCCGCCGCCGGGCAGCGCGCCAGCTTGATCGTCCTTGCCGCCACCGGGCGCTCGGTCTTGGATAATCTCACCCGCGACCGCACCATCTATCGGGTTTTGGCACACGCCCAATGCCCGGTGCTCACCCTGCGTGAGCCCGCGGCGAACCCGGCCGCGGTCGAAGGCGAAGGCCGGCGCATCGCCATTCATCGCTGAACGGAAGACGCTCAGGAAAAATCCTTAGCAGGGCCGGCAACTGAGAAGAAATCCGTGCTTTGAGAGGGTGCTGACAATCTGTCGCGGAAGGACGCTGGGCGGGTCGGGGTTTGTCTGGTGCGAAAGCAAAAGGGAGGAGACTACGCGGTCAGCCGTTCGAGCTGGTCGGGCTTGACGATGGTCATGCTGGAACCCTTGATGGTGATCCACTGGTCGCGGCGGAACTGGTTCAGCAGCCGCGTCACGGTCTCGCGCGAGGTGCCGGCCATGTTGGCGATCTCTTCGTGGGTCAGGGCCATGGTAAAGCGGAGTTCCTGCTTGCCGTTGCCGTTGGAGGCCGCGCGGCTCCAGTCGAGCAGCAGCCGGGCCAGCCGCCCCGCCGCCGAGCCGGAAAGCGCTAGCCGCTTGGCGTCGTGAAACACCGTCAGGTATTCGCCGGAGAGCGACTGCGCCGCATGCATGCTGGCCACGCCGTGACGGCCCAGAAAGTCCACAAACTCCTGCTTCCGCACCGTCTTCACCTGGCAGGGCTCGATGGCTTCGGCGGTTACTTCGTGGGGTACGTTGGCCAGCACCGCGCTCAGTCCCATTACGTCTCCGGGGCCGGCGATCTTTAGAATCATGGTTTTGCCGTCGCGGGAGGTGGAGGAGATTTTTACCTGCCCAAAACAGATCACGAAGACATTTCGCGCCTGGTCGCCCTCGGTAAACAGTTTCGCGCCCCGCGCATGGCTCATCATGATCCCGATCCCGTCGTAATCGGCCAGCGCTTCGGGTGTGAGATTGCAGAACATCCGCAAATGCCGATGCTCACAATTGACACAATCTTCCGGAGGGTGATGGGGATGAAATGAGGCCATGGCTTCGCCGCTGTGCAATCTGAGTATATCGCACTTTGGCCGTGTGCAAGGCAGGGACTTTCCTTCAATTCCCGTTGTGGCCCTAAGTGGACCCGCGGCAGGAATTCAGCAGGACAACACGGCCGTCTATGCCGTCGCGGCTCGGGGTTCTCGCCCCCGTGCTCTGGCCGAACGGGTAAGGCAGCTAACGTTATAGGCTCGCGAGACCTCGCGGGCCAGTTCCTCCAGCAACTGCATCCGCAGCGGCGGAAAGGACTGAAACGCCAGATTTAGAGCCTCCATGGGCAGCAACAGCACCGATCCGGGAGTTTGCGCGCTCAGCGTATAAGTATGCCGGCCGTCCCCCAGCACGGCCGCCAGCTCCACCAGGTCCCCGGCCCGCGCCGGCGAGAGCGTCAGCCGCGTCTCCAGCCGCTCCGTCCTGCGCTGAAACCGCCCTGAAACCACCACATAAAGCCCCCGGCAGATTCCGGACTGGCGAAAGACAATCGCCCCGGCCTCAAAATCCATACACTGGGCCGAGCTGTTCAGCAGATTTCCGGTCGCCGGAGGGCACTCCAATAACTCCGCCAGCGGATGCGCTGTCACCGCATCCTTTCGCCTGGATCTTGCCTCAGGTTGCATGGCTATATCTCCCTTTGTCTCCGCCCGATCTCCGGTCCTGCGGTGATTGGCGTCTGCAATCCACCTGCCGGCCGGTCCTTGGCGAGCGCGTTCGGTACTGCCGATTTGCGATGAACCAGGCTCCATGGTTCAAAATCCATGTCCTGCAATCGCTCCCAATGCAACAAGTCCAGAGAAACGAATCAAACGAGATGGGGGGGCGGGATTTCCGCTTTCGCATGCCCATCCACCGCCAAAAGCGAACCTTCGGCTCCTGCGCCCCTCTCGCGCTATTTGGTTTCCGCGGTTGTACAAGCCTCCCGCTCCGGCACGGCGGGCGCCGGTTGCGGCGGAACGCACATCACGGGCACGCGAGAACGGGCCAGCAGCGCAAAGGCTGTTCCATGCGGTCCCGGCGTATCGCTCGAGCGCTTCACCCCGGCCACCAGCACGCTGGGATGGTGCTGCGCGATCGCTTCCACAATGGCGTCAGCCGGGTTACCGTCCTTCACCATGCAGCGCACCGGGAAACGTCCGCTCGGCTGGATGCCAAACTCCTTCAGCGTGGTTGCGCCGGGGTTCAGAAACGCTGATGCCTCGGCCGGCCCGCGCGCGTGCAAGACCAGCAGCGTGCGATGAAACGTCTCCGCCAGCGAATATGCAGTATCCACCGCGGCCTGCGTAGCCTCATTGCGCTCCATCGCCAGCAGCACCGGCCCGCCTGGAGTAGGGCGGAACTCGCCCGCATTCCAGTCCGCCGCCACGGCCAGCACCGGACACGGCGCCAGCCGCACTAACTGCTCCGCCACCGCACCCACCATCACCGCGCCGGCCCCCTGCATTCCATGCGTGCCGATCACGATCAGCCCGGCCTCGTATTGCCGCGCCACGTCCACCAGCATCGCCGCCACCGCGCCCTGTCGCACCTCCGAATGGCTCGGTATCCCTTCCCGCAGCAGTTCGCCGGCCAGTTTTTCCAGCGCCGCGCGCGCCTCTTCGGTCAGTCCCTTCAGCACCTGGCCGGGAACCGTATCCACGGCCGCATAGTCCAGCGGGTCAATGCCGTGAGCCAGCACCATCCGCGCGCCATACCCTGCCGCCAACTTGCGTGCATACTCCAGGGCCGCTTCCGACCGGCCGTTCAGATCTGTGGCCACGACAATCGTCTTCATGCCCGTTGCAAAGCTCATGGATGCCTCTGGCGCCACACGGCGCCTCTCTCATTTCTTGCCCTTGGACTCTGAGTCTGCTCTCTGCCTCGATAAGCAATCAGTGACACGATTCACCCCGCGCTGTGACTCCGGTCACAGGTCCCTGACGTCGATCGCACTCGAGATCCACGCCTCTCGGAAGATTATGATCGTCCTATGAAGCGCGTCCTCTTGTCCTGGAGCAGCGGTAAAGATAGCGCCTGGACGCTCCATCTACTGCGCCAGCAGCCGGGCATAGAGTTGTGCGGCCTGCTGACCACCCTGAACTCCGAGTTCCAGCGTGTCGCCATGCACGGCACGCGCCGTTCCGTTCTGGAAGCTCAGGCCGAAGCCGCTCAATTGCCGTTGTGGATTGTGCCGCTGCCCTGGCCCTGTTCCAACGAAATCTATGAGCAGCGCATGGCCGAAGTCTGCAAACGCGCCGTCGATGAGCATATCGACGCAGTTGCGTTCGGCGACCTGTTCCTGCCCGACGTCCGCGCCTATCGCGAGACCCAGCTCAAGCCGACTGGCCTCGAACCCTTGTTTCCCCTGTGGCAGATTCCAACCGCCGCGCTGGCGCGCGACATGATCGCCGGCAGCCTCCGCGCCAAACTGTCTTGCGTGGATACGAAGCAATTGCCGGGCTCTTTTGCCGGCCGCGAGTTCGATGCCTCGCTATTGCGCGATTTCCCGCCGGAGATAGACCCCTGTGGAGAGCGCGGCGAGTTTCACACCTGCGTCTACGACGGACCCATGTTCACGGCCCCGCTGTGTCTGGAAGCGGGCGAAGTCGTCAATCGCGATGGCTTCCTGTTTGCGGACTTTCTATAGGCGCGCAATCTCGCCATCAAGCTCGCCGTGCGAGGCCTGTTCTGTGACCAGATTCGATGTCCCCTACCGCAGACTCTTCAGCGCCGGATACAGCTTCCGCCACTTGGCGTAGCCAGCCTTGTAAGCCTTGAGATCGGCTGCATCCGGTTCGATGCGCTGGGCCACCTCGATAGCCTGACCGCAGGCCTCGTCCAGGTTGGCCCAGTGGCCCGCGCCCACGCCGGCCATCAGCGCCGAGCCAAAGGCGCCGCCCTCTTCGGCGGTCAAAACCTCGACGGCCTGGCCGTAGATGCCGGCCTGAATCTTGCGCCACAGCGGCCCGCGCGCGCCGCCGCCGCCCAGGCGAATGGCGCTCACCGGAATCCCCAACTCGGCAAAAAGCGTAAATGTGTCTTCCAGCGAGTAAGCCACGCCTTCCAGCACCGCCCGCACAAAATGTGCCGCCGTATGCACGGTCGAAATGCAGGCAAAGGCGGCCCGCACTTCAGGGTCCAGGTGCGGCGTCCGCTCACCCAGCAGATACGGCGCCCACTCCAGCCCCTCGCTGCCCGCCGGAACCTTACTGGCCGCCGCGGTCAGATAGTCATAATCATGACCGGGGAAGAAGGTCTCCTTGAGCCAGCGCAAGCTCAGACCCGCACCCTGGGTTACGCCCATCACATGCCACAGCCCCGGAACAGCATGGCAGAAGGTATGCAACCGTCCTTTCGGGTCCTTGGTCGGGTTCGCCGTAGCCGCAAACACCACTCCCGAGGTGCCGATGGTGGCCGAAACCGACCCCGGCTGCAGGATTCCCATGCCCACGGCGCCGGCTCCCTGGTCGCCCGCGCCGGCCACCACGGGCGTACCCGCGGCCAGTCCGGTCAGCCCGGCCGCGCCCTCGCTGATGCGCGCGCAGACCTCGGGCGACTCATAGACCTTGGGCAGCCAGCTCTCGGGAATCCCCGCCGCCTCGGCCACTTCCCGCGACCAGCGGCGATGCGTCACGTCCAGCAGTAGCGTCCCCGAAGCCTCCTGCACGTCGATGGCAAACTCGCCCGTCAGCCGGTAGCGCACGTAGTCCTTGGGGCACATAATGTGGCGGATCTTGGCAAAGATATCCGGCTCATGCTCTTTCACCCACAACACCTTGGTCAGCGTGAAGTTGGGCAGCGCCGGGTTGCAGGTCAGCTCGATGAGCCGCTCATAGCCGATCTTCTCCGTCAGCCAGTCGCACTGCGGCTGGGTGCGCGTGTCGCACCAGATCAGCGAGGGCCGCAGCACTTTCCCGCCTTCGTCCAGCATCACAGCCCCGTGCATCTGGCCGGTCAGGCCAATGGCCGCGATAGGCTGTCGCGGCTCTGGCGCGACGGCCAATGCCTCGCGAATCGCCTCCTGCGCCGCCCGCCACCAGTCTTCGGGGTCCTGCTCCGCCCAGCCGGGGTGCGCCGTCCTGAACGCCGCATGTTCGCTCGACGCCCCCGCAATCAGTTTGCCCGCTTCATCCACGACCACGGCCCGCGTGCCGCCCGTGCCCACATCCATTCCAAGGAACCACATACCTGTTCTCTCCCTTGCGTAAATCGCTTTTTCCGGTGTTGGTCAGCATATCATCCCGGACCGTCGCGGGGACAGCGATTAGGGCGCGGAACGTAGCCTCGTCCGGTTTTCGAGTGAGCCGCCATCCGGGGCCCGGAGTCGAAGCTGGAACCGTTTGACCCGACCTTTCGTAAACTAGAACAGAATGGAAAAGCTCTACAGTTGGTCATGGGTGGAGGCGCAGGTTGCGCAGACCATCGTCGTCTGGAAAGACTGCGCCGGACGCTTATGGCCAGGCGGGCCGCGGTACAGCCCGGAAGAGCAGCGGAAGAGAGAGAAAGCGTACGACGAAGGGTTGCGAGCCGTCGAGCGGGAGGCGAGAAAGGCCCCGCGGACCAAGGCGCAGCGTCTCGAAGCACAGCGGCGAATCGTTGCCGCATTCCCTCGCTTCGCGGCCCTCGCGCTGGGCCTGGAGGGGGAGACAGTTCAACTCCTCACCGACGGTTTCTTGCCGATAGGCGCGCAGTTTGCGCGCTGGGCAAGGCGGTTCGACGCAAGCCTGAGCATGGCCGATATCATCCAGGCCTGCCGCAATGCCTGGACCGCCTGCGGCTTGCAACCGCTGCTCGGCAAGCCCTTGGGAATCACTCCATCAATCCTGGGATACAGCCTCCTGTATCCGTATAGCGACAACTATTTGGACGATGGAAATGTATCCAAGGCGGAGAAACTCCAGTTCAGTGCGCGTTTTCGGGACCGGTTGTGCGGCCGGAGGCTTGCAGCCCGGAACCATCGGGAAGCGGCAGTGTGGACGATGGTTCAGTTAATCGAAGAACAATATCCCCGCCTGCGCTACCCCCAGGTCTTTGAATGCTTGTTGGCCATCCATCGAGCACAGGAGCTGAGTATCGCGCAACTCAACAGTTGCGGCCATTGCGATGATTCCGAGGTGTTGCGGATAAGCTGCGCCAAAGGCGGAACTTCCGTACTCGCGGATGCCTGCCTCTCGCATGGCTGGCTGAGCGAGGAAGAAAGCGGCTTCTCCTTCGAGTGGGGCGCATTGCTGCAGTTAGGAGACGATTTGCAGGACGTGCGCGAGGATCTGCGGCGTGGTTCGGTCACGCTGTTCTCGCGCGCTGCCGCATCGGGCCAGCCGTTGGACAGCCTCGCAATTCAACTGCTGAACTTTAGCGAGCGAGTTGCAGACCGGATCGATCGCTTGCCCAACGGCCCCGCGATGCTCAAGAACCTGCTGCGGATGAGTTGGCGATCGCTCATCCTTATGGCTGTGGCCGGCGCGCAGGAATTCTTTACTCCGGCATTCCTGGATGAACTCGAACCAGGTTCTTCCTTTCACTTCGATTTTCTGCGCGCGCGGAACAAGAGACTCGCGGGAAGGCAAGGTCTGTATGCGGTCCTCTTCGATGCCTTCCTGGAGGCCGGTGAAGGCGGCAATGACGGACTGCCTTTGCCCGCCGGTCGCACGGAATCCTCCCTCGAAGCCGAGGATGATCTTCTGACTAGCCCCCTCAGCTCCCGGTTTGCGGGCTTTTCTGCATCTCTGTCGCCAATTGCAGGCGATTGACGGCCGATTCAAAATTGCGCCCACGGGCAGCGCCTGTGCAACACAGCCGCGCCGTAGCCCAAGCCTATGTCGCCATTCGGTGCACAGCCCCGGACTGTGACCTTCCGCACAGGCGTTCGCACTCCGTTAGGCGAGAATAAGTGCGTGAGGCCCGCCAGCCATCCCTTGCGCCGGCCGGGAGAGAATGCACATGAGCGATCTTGCCCCGCTGGCTGAATCCGTTACCGTTGACCCGCTGGTCGCCCATCCCGCCGACTACCACGTCTTTCACAATTTCATTGAGCGCTGCAAGGATCTCCCGGCCATCGCAACCGCCGTGGTCTGGCCGCTCTCCGACGTGGCTCTGAGGGGCACCGTCGAAGCTGCGGTCGAGGGCCTCATCAAACCCACCCTCATCGGCGACGAAGCCCAAATGAAGGCGCTGGCCGCGAAGCTTGGCCTGGACATCGGCGCTTATCCCATCCTCCAGGCGGACACCGAGACCGAGGCCGCCGAACTGGGCGTGGCCATGTGCCGCTCCGGCAAAGCCCTGGCCATGATGAAGGGCAGCCTGCACACCGACGAGCTGATGAAGGCGGTCATGCAGCGCGACACCGGCCTGCGCACCGCCCGCCGCATCTCCCACGTCTTCATCATGGACACCCCGGCCTATGCGCGCACCCTGCTCATCACCGACGCGGCCATCAATATCACGCCCGAGCTCAAGGACAAGATCGACATAGTGCAGAACGCCATCGACCTGGCCCATGCACTGGGCATTCCCGAGCCCAAGGTGGCGCTGCTGTCGGCCACCGAAACGGTGAACCCCAAAATCAAGTCCACGCTCGACGCAACAGCCCTGTGCAAGATGGCCGATCGCGGCCAGATCACCGGCGGCATCCTCGACGGCCCGCTGGCCTTCGATACCGCCGTCAGCGCCAAGGCCGCAGCCATTAAGGGTCTGGTCTCGCCGGTCGTCGGCCAGGCCGATATTCTGGTCGTCCCCGACCTGGAGAGCGGTAATATGCTGGCCAAGCAGCTCGAATACCTGGGCGGCGCGCAACTGGCCGGCATCGTCCTCGGCGCGCGCGTGCCCACCATCCTCACCAGCCGAGCGGATTCGGCCGAGACGCGGCTCACCAGTTGCGCCGTGGCCGTCCTGCTGCACTATGCCAGCCATCCGCTGTAAAAGGCATGGTTTTACCTCCAAGCCGCTGAAAACAAAGGGCGCTGCCTCTCCCGGGGCGCCCGCGACAATCAGAGCCCCGGCGCCGGATTTTGCGCCAAATCCGCCTTCGGGAAGAAGGATGCTGCGGATAACACCCGCGCGCGGTGTACACTCCAAAGTAATTTTCAGGTTCTCGTAAGTTCCTTAAAGGTCATCCCGGCTTTCTACGATGAAAGTTGTATACCGATTCGATGGGGAAAACTGTATCTTGAGGCATCACGAAATGGGCGTAGTGGTTCGCTCCGGCGCAACCTTAGGTAGTGTGTTTCCAATTGATGTAACGGGAGATCGCGGACAACAGGAAGGCCGCTATGAGCAATCAAGCTGAAGCAAATCTCGCGGCCTTGATCGAAAGCACCGAAGACTTGATCTGGTCCGTGGATCTCGATTACCGCTTGATTACCTTCAATCGGGCCTTGCGGGAGAATATCAAGGAAACCTTAGGCGTCCAGCTTGCGGCGGGGATGCGGCTGCACGAGTTGCTCCCGCCGGAGAGGGCGGCGCTTTGGCCTCCGTTCTATGAGCGTGTGCTGCATGAAGGCCCTTTCCGGATCGAGTATTCCCTGATCCTTCCCCGAACCCTGGAACTGGCTTTCAACCCCATCCTTGTCGATGGCCATGTGACCGGCATTTCCGTCTTCGGCAAGGACATCACGGAAAGGAAGGCCGCGGAGAAAGCGCTCCGGGAGGCCGAAAAGAAGTATCGGGACATCTTCGAGGGGGCGGTGGAAGGGTTCTACCAATCAACCCCCGAGGGCAAACCCCTGGCCGCCAATCCAGCGCTGGCAAAGATGCTCGGCTACGATTGGCCGGATGTGCTCAAATCGACGATCAAAGGCACGAGCCGCGATGTGTGGATGGATCCGGAGGAGCGCGCGCGGTACCTCCAGCAGCTCGAAGAGCACGGAGTCATCCGGGATTTCGAGTGCCAGTTCAAGCGCAAGGACGGCACTCCAATCTGGGTTTCGCTGAATACCCGCAGAGTATGCGGGAGCGACGGGCGTGCGCTTTATCTTGAAGGCTTCATAGAAGACATCACCGGGCGCAAGCGGGCTGAGAGACAGATCCGCGAAAGCGAGGAGCGCTACCGTACTGTATTCCAGACCAGCCCCGATGGTGTCATCATTTCTCGGCAGAGCGATGGGGTGATCCTCGACGTGAATCAGTTGTTCCTGGATTCCGTGGGGTTTGAGCGCGACGAAGTCATCGGACGCACGGTGGTGCAGCTCGGCCTCTGGGTGAATGATTCCGACAAGCAGATGTATTTCGAGCAGTTGAACCAGCAAGGCGAGTACCGGGATCTGGAGGTGCAATCCCGTAAAAAGAACGGGGAACTGTTTTGGATCCGGTTGTCCGCATCCCTGCTTGAGATTGGGGGAGAGCGTTGCCGGATTACCTTCACAAAAGAGATCTCTGAGGTCAAAGCAGCCCAAGCACGGATCGCGGCAGCCCAGGAAGCGCTGCGGGCAAGCGAGGAGCGCTACCGCATCGCCTTCCAGACGAGTATCGACGCCATTACCATCAGCCGTCAGGACGATGGGAAGTTTGTCGACGTCAATCAGACATTTCTCAACATGTTTGGGTATGAACGCGAGGAGGTTATCGGGCGAACCTCCCTGGAACTCCGAATCTGGTCGGAACCGCAGGACCGGCAAAGACTGGTCGAGGTTCTGCGCGCGGAGTCCGTATGCCGGGATATCGAGTTCCAGTATACGAAGAAGAATGGGCAAAGGTTATGGGGGCTGGTTTCGGGGGAGCGGATTGAGATCGATGGCGTGCCCAGCTTCCTGCTCGTCGTGCGGGACATCTCCGAAGCCAAGGAGGCGGAACAGCGTCTGGCTGCAGCCCAGGAAGCGCTGCGAAAGAGCGAGGAACGCTACCGCACCGTATTCCAGACCAGTCCCGATGCCATCATCATCACTCGTTTGGACGATGGGACATTCATCGATGTCAATGAGGC
The DNA here is from genome assembly GCA_052326045.1 of Occallatibacter sp. Taxonomy (GTDB): domain Bacteria; phylum Acidobacteriota; class Terriglobia; order Terriglobales; family Acidobacteriaceae; genus Telmatobacter. Next base: position 12,041 of record JBKQRH010000101.1, read on the forward strand.
ACTCTTCACGAACACGGGCTACGCACGCGATGAAGTCGTCGGGCATACGGTGTGGGAAGTTAACATCTGGGCGAATCCGGACGATCGGAAGAAGATGCTCGAGTCGTTGCGCCAGAACTCGACGTGCCGGAATTTGGAGGCCCGGTTTCGGAAGAAGGACGGAACGTTTCTCTGGGGCTTGCTGTTGGCATCGGTAATCGAGCTTGACGGCGTTCCCTGCGTCCTTTCTGTCGTGCGCGATATCTCAGAGGGCAAGGCGGCCGCACAGCGCCTGGCGGCAGCCCAGGAAGCGCTGCGGGCCAGCGAGGAACGCTACCGCACCGTATTCCAGACCAGTCTTGACGCAATCAGTATCAACCGCGTCAGCGATGAGAAATATATCGACTGCAATCAGGCTTTCCTCGACAATTTAGGATTTGAGCGCGAGGAAGTTCTGGGGCGGACTTCGCAGGAACTGAACATCTGGGTGGATGATCGCGATCTGCAAAAACTGGTCGCAAGCCTGCGCCAGAACTACAGTTGCCGCGGTTTGGAGGCCCAGTTCAGAAAAAAGAACGGGGAGGTTAGGTGGGGGGAGATTTCGGCAGAGGTGATTGAGCTTGACGGCGTTTACTGCATCATTTCCATCACGCGGGATACGTCCGCTGCCAAGGCGGCGGAAGAGCGCCTGGCCACAGCTCAGGAAGCGCTGCGGGCGAGCGAGGAACGCTACCGCACCGTATTCCAGATGAGTCCCGATCTCGTCGATATCAACCGTCTGGACGATGGGACATTCATCGATGCCAATGATGCATACCTCGATATCTTGGGGTTCGAGCGCGAAGAAATCATTGGGCGAACGTCGTGGGAACTCAACATCTGGGCGGATCCTCGTGATCGGCAGAGCTTTGTTGAACTGCTGCGCCAGAACTCCAATTGCCGGAATTTAGAGGCCAACCTCAGAAGAAAGAACGGCGAGATTTTCTCGGCGCTTATATCGGCAGCGGTGATTGAGCTTGATGGCGTTACCTGCATCGTTTCCATCACGCGGGATATGTCCGCTGCCAAGGAAGCGGAAAACACGATTCACAATCTCGCTTTTTACGACCCGTTGACAGGCCTGCCCAACCGCCGCCTTCTGTTGGACAGGTTGCGCCAGGCCCTGGCCGCCAGCGCCCGATGGGGCCGCTCGCAAGCGCTGCTGTTGATCGATCTGGATAATCTCAAGACGTTGAACGAGACCCTCGGTCATCAAACTGGCGATCATGTGCTGCAGGAATTCGCCCGGCGTCTGGCCGCGTGCGTCCGCGAAACCGACACCGTGGCGCGATTGGGCGGTGATGAGTTTGTCGTGATGCTCGAAGACCTGAGCGAAGTTCCCGAGGAGGCCGCGGCCCAGGCTCAGGCCGTCAGCGAGAAAATCCTGGCTTCGGTTGACCAGCCCTACCTGTTCGATGACCGCGAATGCCTGAGCAGCGCCAGCATCGGGATCGCGGTCTTCGGGGACCGGCCGAACAGCACGGATGATATCTTGCAACAGGCCGATATTGCCCTGCATCAGGCCAAGGCGGCCGGCCGCAACACCATGCGCTTTTTCTCCCCCGCCTTGCAGGCTGCCGTCAACGCCCGCGCCACGCTGGAGGAGGATCTGCGCAAGGCGATCAAGGCAAACCAGTTCCTGCTTTACTACCAGCCTCAAGTGGAGCAGGGCCGCTTGACGGGCGCCGAGGCCCTGATCCGTTGGAAGCATCCTTTGCGCGGCATCGTGCCGCCGGACGAGTTCATTCCCCTGGCAGAGGAAACGGGACTGATTTTGCCTATGGGAGAATGGGTCCTCAATAACGCCTGCACGCAGATTGCGTCGTGGGCAGGCCAGGAGCAAACAGCCGATTTCACGATTGCGGTCAATATCAGCGCGCGGCAGTTACGCCAGCCGGAGTTCGTGGGACAGGTGCTGGCGGCCCTCGATCGCACCGGAGCCAATCCCGAACGTCTCAGGCTGGAACTTACCGAGAGCATGTTGGTGGAGAATATCGAGGAAATCATCGCCAAGATGACCCAACTCAAGTCGCATGGCCTGCGCTTTTCCCTGGACGACTTTGGCACGGGCTATTCCTCGCTGGCCTACCTGAAGCGCCTGCCCCTGGACCGCTTGAAGGTCGACCGGGCGTTCGTCCGCGACATTCTGGTGGATGCGTCCAGCGGCGCCATTGCGCAAACCATTCTTTCGCTGGGCCGGGCCATGGGGTTGTCGGTGATCGCCGAGGGCGTGGAAACCGAAGAACAGCTCACCTTCCTCGTCGGGCTCGGCTGTCATTCCTTCCAGGGCTACCTGTTCAGCCGCCCACTGCCGCTTAAGGAGTTCCATGCGTTTCTACAGAGTTACGGAGCCGACGCCGCACCACTCCGCCCATAGATTTGCTCGCTAGAGCGGCTATTCCCTGCTCTTCCTCAATCCATCGATATGCTCAACTGGTGCCGCACGTCCGCGCCGCGAATCCAGAAAATCACATCGGTGGCGATATTCGATGCATGGTCGGCGATCCGCTCCAGGTTCTTCGCCACCAGGATGCCGTTCATCGACTGCTGCGTGAAGCGCGGTTTTTCCTGGATAAGTTTGAGCAGGTCGGCGTTGGCGCGGCGGTTCATGCGGTCGATATCGTCGTCCATCGCGCGCACTGAGTCGGCCAGCCGCGCATCGCCATCCAGAAGCGCCTGCACCGCCGACCGGATCATCCGTCCGGCAAACTCCCCCATGGCCGCAAAATCCACCGGCAGATCGACCTCCTCGGCCTTCAGGATTTCCTTGGTCCGGCGCGCAATGCCCATCGACTGGTCGCCGATCCGCTCCAGGTCGCCGTTGATCTTGATCACCGCCAGAATGAAGCGCAGGTCGACGGCCATGGGCTGTTCTTTGGCCAGCAGCTCATAGGCCATCTCGTCCAGCTCCCGTTGCGCGGAGTTGATGGCGGTCTCGTTCTGCTTGACGTACTTGCACAGGCTCTTGTCGCGCTGCAGATAGGCGTCTACCGCGGACTCCACCGCCTGCTGCGCCAGGGCAGCCATGGCCAGCAGCTTGTCCTTGAGTTCGGCGAGTTGCTGTTGAAAGTGAATGCGCGGCACGGCCTATTCTCCCGTATACCTGATTGTGCACCATTACATGTTACCGGCGTGCGAATTTCGTGCCCGGTATCACATTTGTCACGCCCCACGGGCGGAATGTCCCGATATGGATTGGACGCGCCATGCGCCGGCAGGATGTTCTAGGCTAACAGCATGAACGCCACAATCCCTTCCCGCAGCCCCATGTTCAGCCTCAACCCGGCCAATTGCGAACCCCGCCAGATCTACAAGCTGATGACCGGCATCATCGTGCCGCGGCCGATTGCCCTGGTTTCCACCATGGACCGCAACGGGGTGGCCAACCTGGCGCCCTTCAGTTTTTTCAATGGAGTCGGTTCTGTCCCGCCTACCGTGCTGTTCTGCCCCTCGGTGCGCGCGCCCAAGCCGTCCGTTCCCGGTGTCGGGCCCGATTTCAGGCACGACATCCGCAAAGACACCCTGCGCAATGTCGAAGAGACCGGCGAGTTCGCGGTGAATGTGGTCAGCGAGGCCATCGCAGCCGCGGCCAACGCCGCCTCAGCCGAGGTCCCGCCGGAAGTGGACGAGTTCGTGCTGGCCGGGCTCACGCCGATTCCCAGCGAAACCATCCGCCCGCCCCGCGTCGCCGAATCGCCCGCCCAGATGGAGTGCAAGCTGCTTCAGGTCATCTACACCAGCCGCGAGCCCGGCGGAGGCGTCATCGTGCTGGGTGAAGTGCTCCGCTTTCACCTGCGCGAAGACCTCTTCCAGGACTTCCGTGTCGATCCAGCCGGCCTGGACGCCGTCGGCCGCATGGCCGGCAACACCTGGGTCCGCACCCGCGACCGCATCCAACTGATCCGGCCCGAATAAAATGGTCCGCATTCTGCATTCTCGCCGGTCCCGTATCTGGCCCTTTGGTTGAAGCCGGCCGGACTGCTCCGCCAGCCCCATCCCGCAAGGCGTCATCGACAATAACAGAGAAATCGGTTTACCATTGGGGCGCAATTGGCAGGCAATGTTTGGACGGTACTGCCGCGAGAACTGCCGCGCCGGCGCATGAAGGAGACGCACCGATGAAATGGAGACTGTTCTGGACACTGGCGATTTTGGCCACCGCGGGAGTCGCGCTGGCCTCGGATTCCAAGCTGCCTGACGGCGCCGAATTTCCCATGTGGGAGAAGCCGCTCCATTTCTCTCGGACCTACTATGTGGACGGCCAGGCCAAAAACGCCGACGACAACGGCCCGGGCAGCAAGGAGCGTCCCTTCCGCACCATCAACAAGGCCGCGCAGGTGCTCGCGCCGGGTGAACGGGTGGTGATTGCGGAAGGCGTGTACCGCGAGAGCATCCGCCCGGTGCGCGGCGGAACCGGCCCGGACGCCATGATCAGTTACGAGGCTGCGCCCGGAGCAAAGGTCGTGGTCAAGGGCGCGGCGGTGGTCACCGGCTGGCGCCCCAGTGAGGGCTGGAACTTCGGCTTTGACCCCGTCACCAAACAGCCGGTGCGCGCCTGGGAGCTGCGTCTCGATCCCGCGCTCTTCCACGGCTACGATCCATTCCAGCTCGACAATGTGACAGACAATCGCTACTGGATCGACTACGCCAAAGACAATATGGCGAATTATTTCCGGCGGCGCGGCCTAGTCTTCGTCGATGGCAAGCCGCTGGAGCCGGTCGAAACGCCCTTCGAAATGGCCGGCCCCTCGCCGCGATCCTTGAATTTTTTCAGCGAGGTGCATTGGACGCCGCTATTCAAGGAGTTTGCCGGCGAAAACGGCAAGGTCTGGATCGAGTCCAACGGCTCCGGCCTGCATATCCGCCTGGCCAACGACGATGACCCCGCCAGGCACGTCATTGAGGTCACCACCGAGGAGCAACTGTTCTCCCCGGCCCAGCGCTACCAGTCCTACATCCGCGTCAAGGGCATTGTTTTCCAGTATGCGGGCAACGGCTATCCCATGCCGCAGACGGGCATGGTTTCCACCAACCGCGGCAACCACTTCATCTTTGAGGACAACACCTTCGAGTGGGCCAACAGCGTCGGCCTCGACATCGGCAGCGGAGACTGGGCAGCCTCGCGGCCGCCGCAGCCGGTGGGCTACGACATCATTCGCGGCAACACCTTCCGCTACTGCGGCATCGAGGGGCTGGGCGGGACCGGTGGACCCCAATACGCGCTCGTCGAAAAGAATCTCTTCGAGTGGATCGGCTGGCAGGACGCGGCCTTGATGTCGGAGTCAGGCGCCACCAAAATGCACGGCGCAAAGAATCTGCTCTTCCGCAATAACGTCATCCGCCATATCCGCCATGCCAACGGCATCTGGCTCGACATTGGCAACGCCAACGTGCGCATCACCGGCAACGTCTTCGCCGATATACCCGGCCACGTCAATCCGCACGCCATTCACATTGAAGGCAGCGAAGACCTGAACCAGATCGACAACAACATCTTCGATCGCCTCACCGGCGGCATTCTCATTCGCGACACCAACAACGTCATCATCGCCTACAACCTGTTCATGAACTGCGACGAGGTGGGCGTGGATACCGTCTCCGGACTGGGCGGGCCGCGCCCCATCTTCGGCCACACCAACGACGACCACAATCTGATGGTGCACGGCAACGTCTTCTACAAGATGGGCCGTTCAGCAATCGAGTTCACCAACGCCCGCAACGACGCGGATGGAAATGTCTATGGCACGGCTTCCGGCTTCGCCATGTTCACGCAGCCGTTCCTGCGCGTCAAGTTCCCCGAGCCGCCCGAGTGGCACAATCTCAGCTCCCTGCGCGAAGAATACAAGTGGGAGATGAACGGCACGATGGCCGAGATCGACGCGGCTCTCGATGCGGACAAACTGGAACTCACATTGTCAGTGAAAGGGAATCTGGCCCCGCTCGATATCTTCAAGGGAATCGACACCGACTTCTTCGGCCGCGCCAGCATTGGAACCAGGCTGCCCGGACCCTTCGCGGACCTCGATGGAGGATTCAAGGCCCGCAGCGTTGACCCTAGGCGATGAGAGCCTGAGTCTATGTAACCATCACAAACAAAATAAGTTAAACTCACCAACTTGCGAGCCAAGGCCATTTCCAGCCGACCGCATATTCCCAACGGGTCGCGCGTGACCCTCCGCGCTCATTTCCCTCATCAACCATCTTCCGCCTGCAAACAGGGTTCAAGAGGACTAGAGTGGATGGGGGTGAGGTTGCTCAACCTTGGCTGGCGCGAACCGCAAACGGTTCCCCGTTCATGCGTTGAATAACTCCTGAATCTCTCCGTCGGAAAAAACAAATAAGGTGGGGTAGAAAATTGCGCGATTCCATTGATTGGCCACTCCAGACACAGCCGCCGCGGACACGCCGCCGCACACTCCTTTTCCTTATCGCCATCGTCGCCGTCATCGTCTACGGAAGCAGCACCGCGCTGTCGTATTGGGTTGACCTGCTTTGGTTCCGGTCGCTCGGCTACGCAGAGGTCTTCTGGAAGACCTTCGGCCTCAAGTGGGGCATCTTCGCGGCCTTTGCCGCTGTCACATTCCTCATTCTCTACGGAGCCATTTCAGCCCTCAAGCGGGCGCACTCCGCCGATCTACCTGCCGATCACACGATCTTCATCGCGGGAAACGCCGTCAACCTGCCCGTCGCTTCCTCCCTCCGTCTGATCGCCATCGTTCTCTCCATCATCATCGCGCTTGTGACCGGCGCGGCTATGGAGGCGCAGTGGACCACGCTGGCGCTCTTCTGGTATGCCCCTCACTCCACGGGAAGCGTGGCAGACCCTATATTCGGCATGCCGCTCAACTTCTACCTGTTCACCCTGCCCGCCTGGCAGCTCATTGCAGGATGGCTGTTAACGCTGGCCGTCCTCACCTGCATCCTTGCCGTGCTGTTCATCCTCATCACGGGCAGCTCCCGCGCGCTCGGCGGACGTTTGGATGGCGGCATCCCGTTGCCCTGGCGCGGGCTCTCCATCACGCTTGGGTTCCTGCTCCTCGTCCTGGCGCTGCGCGTATATCTCGGCCGCTTTGAGCGGTTGTTTGAACACCATACGGTCTTCGACGGAGTCACCTACACCGACGCCCACGTCACGCTCACAGGCATGTTATTCGTTTGCGCGGCCCTCGTGCTCGGTGCGTTGATCGCCTTTGCCGGCGCCGTCTTCCTGCCCCGAGGGCGCTGGCTTCTCGCGGCCATCGTTCCGGCCGCACTCTGCTATGCCGCCGTCGGCGTGGTGGGCTGGTACGTCAGCAGCTTTCTCGTCAAACCGAACGAACTGGTGCGCGAACAACCCTATATCGCCCACAACATCGAGATGACGCGCCAAGCCTTTGGCCTGGACCGCTTCTCGCAGCGCGAGTTCCCCGCGGAGACAACCGTAGGCGCAACCGATTCAGCCGACAACCAGCCCACGCTCCAGAACATCCGCCTGTGGGACGTGCAGGCGCTGAAGGATACGCTGCGCCAGATTCAGGAGATTCGCACCTACTACGACTTTCCCGACATCGACATCGATCGTTACGAAATCGACGGCACCATGCGCGAGGTGATGCTGGCCACGCGCGAACTCAACGTGGACAAACTTCCCGAAAGCAGCCGCAACTGGATCAACGAGAAGCTCATCTACACCCACGGCTACGGCATTACCATGAACCCCGTCAATGGGTTCACGCCGGAGGGCTTGCCCACGCTGATGCTCTCGAACATGCCCGTCCAGAGCACGGTGCGCGGCCTCAACATCATCCGCCCCGAGATTTATTTCGGCGAAATGACCAACACAGACGTCTACGTAAAAACGCGCCAGCAGGAGTTCAACTTCCCCGAGGGCCAGGCCAACAACCTCACCTCCTATGAAGGCGACGGCGGCATCGTTGTGGGCGGTTCCTTCCGCCGCATCCTGCTCGCATTCGACCGCGGCGATATCGCCAAGCTGCCCTTCAGCGACGACGTAAACGCGCAGAGCCGGCTGCTCATGCGCCGTAACGTGCGCGATCGCGTAGCCGCCCTCGCGCCCTTCCTCGCCTACGATCCGGACCCCTACATCGTGGTCGGCGAGGATGGCCGGCTCTCATGGATCATGGATGCGTTCACAACATCCGACAGCTATCCCTACTCCAGTCACTATCGCCTCGACAGCGATTCCGTCAGTTATATGCGGAACAGCGTCAAGGTGGTCGTCGACGCCTACGATGGAACCACAACTTTCTACGTCTTCGACAGCGAAGACCCGATCCTGGCCGCCTGGCGCGGCATCTTTCCGGCCCTGTTCAAGGACGCCTCGGCCATGCCGGCCGGACTTCGCAAACACGTGCGCTACCCCGAGATGCTGCTTCAGTTGCAGGCGGCGGTCTACGGCCTGTACCACATGACGAATCCCGAGGTCTTCTACAACCGCGAGGATCTGTGGACAGTCGCCACCGAAACCATGGGCCAGGGCGGGGAACAAGCGGCGGCGGCGATGCAGCCGAATTTCGTGCTCATGAAACTGCCCGGAGAGGCCGGCCTCGAGTTCGTTGAGATTCTGCCCTTCACGCCCGCCAATCGAAACAACCTGATCGGCTGGATTGCCGGCCGCAGCGACGGCGCGCACTACGGCACATCCGTGGTCTACGACTTTCCTAAAACTAAACTGGTTGACGGACCGCAGCAGATCGAGGCGCGCATCGATCAAAATGCGCAGCTCTCAGGGCAGCTCACGTTGTGGAATCAGCAAGGCTCGCATGTGCGGCGCGGCAGCCTGCTCGTGATCCCATGCGGGCGTGCGCTGTTGTACGCGGAGCCCATATACCTCCAGGCCGAGCGAAGCCCCATGCCGGAGCTTCGCCTCGTTGTGCTCGCGCTGCAAGACCGGCTCGCCTACGCGCCAACCTTCGAGGCGGCGCTGGCTTCCCTTTTCGGCTCCGAGTCCTCGTCCCTGAGCGCCGTGGAAACCGCGCCCCAGTCAACACCCGCCGCTGCAACCGCAGGCGCGCCCCAACCCGCCGCGGATCTCAATGCGCTCATCGCGCAGGCGGGCAAGGACTTTTCCGATTACCAGCGCCTCACGTCGGAAGGCAAGATGGCCGAAGCAGGACAGAAGCTTGACGATTTGAAGCGCGTCCTCGACAAGCTCAACGCGCGTCCAAGATAATTTGGCCGCATCCCGCGCGGGTCGAGCGCTGCTTTACCCGCGCAGTTTGGTCAGCAGATCGTGGGGATGGACGGGCTTGGCCAGAATCTCGAACTCATAGCCCCTGGCGCGCGCCTTTTCCAGCAGATCGGCCGTCGCCGCCTGGCCGGAGAAGAGCAGAATTTTGATCTGCGGCAGCAGCGCGCGGATCCGGATCGCCGCATCGATTCCGTTCAGGTCGGCCATGATCACGTCGGAGATGAGCATGTCCGGCTTGAAGGTGGGAGCCGCTTCAAGGGCCTTTTCGCCGGAATAAACGGCGCGAGCCTCAAAGCCGCTCTGGTTCAGGATCATGGCCAGCGAGTCGGCGATCACCCGTTCGTCGTCGACAACCAGCACCTTGGGCTTAGCGGTGTTTTCCGGCATACTCTCCTGGACTCATGATGGCGTTGGCAGGACGGCACGCTGCTGTGCAACTCCACAACGCGCCGCCTGGCGGCGATCGATGAGAATACACTTCCCTGGCAAGACGCTTTCCTACAATGATACGCTCAGCTTGAGCGATTCTCCGCAAGCGCTCTTGACCTCGATGCGGCATAAGACACCGGCAAGCGGCCGCAAACCAGCCCCGTGGACCAAAGGCGCGGCTGCGGACGCCGATTCATCTGGAAGCAACTAGCCAACAATAGACTGGTAACAATAACCGGCCGCTCCAGACAGGCGGACCTTTAGCATTTTCACAGATGGCGTATTGTGAGACCAATGAGGCTGAGTCGGCGCGACCAGCAGTGAGCGACGACCTTCCTCAAAAGCAGAGTATTGCAGTGTATCTGTGAAAATGCCTTTAACCGGAGAACCAGCCGTGCAGGAAACCGGCGTCCCCAACCAGACCCCAGCCCCGGTCCCAGTCGTTGACGCGATCATTCGCGCCGAGAAGATCGAGAAGTACTACGCGCAGCCCAGCGAGAACCGCATTCAGGTCATCTCGGCTACCGACCTCTCCATCGTGCCCGGAGAGATTCTGGCTTTGCTCGGCCCCTCCGGTTCCGGAAAATCCACCATGCTGCGCATGTTGACCGGGCTTTCCACGCCCACCGCCGGCCAGGTCTACTGGCACGAGAAGCCCATCGCCGGCGCTGAGATCAACGTCTCCATCGTCTTTCAGAGCTTTGCGCTCTTCCCCTGGCTCACGGTGCTCGAAAACGTGGAAGCGCCCCTGCAGGCCCGCGGCGTCGCCCCGGATGTGCGCCGCGACCGCAGCATGAAGATGTTGGACACAGTCGGCCTGGACGGCTTTGAAGCCGCCTATCCCAAGGAACTCTCCGGCGGAATGAAGCAGCGGGTCGGCTTTGCCCGCGCCCTGGTCGTCGAACCCGAGGTCCTCTTCATGGACGAGCCCTTCTCCGCGCTCGACGTGCTGACTGCCGAAAACCTGCGCAGCGAACTGCTGGAGCTGTGGGCCAACAAGACCATGCCCACCAAGGCCGTCTTTCTCGTCACCCACAACATCGAAGAAGCCGTCCTTCTTGCCGACCGCATCATCGTCTTCGGCCGCAACCCCGGCCACATCCGCACCGACTTCCGCGTACAGTTGGCGCAGCCCCGCGACCGCAAATCCGAGCCCTTCACGCAACTGGTCGACTACATTTACAAGGTGCTCACCAAGCCCGATGTGGCTCCCGCCGAGGCGCCCGATCAACAGATCCGCGTTCGCGACCAGCGCCAGATGCACTACCAGATGCTGCCGCATTCGCGCCCCGGCGGTATCGCCGGCCTGCTCGAGTTGCTGCTGGACAAGGGCGGGCGCGACGACATCTACCGCCTGGCCGAAGATCTGGCCTTCGAGATCGACGACCTGCTGCCCATCGTCGATGCCGCGGAACTGCTCGGCTTCCTCAAGGTCGAAGAAGGCGACGCGGCCATTACCCCCAGCGGCGCCGAGTTTGCCAACTCCGAAATTCTCCGCCAGAAAGAATTGTTCCGCGACGCTGCCGTGGCCAACGTCCTGCTGCTCCGCCAGATTCGCCGCGCCCTCGAAGCCAAGAGCGACCACTCCGTGCCCGAGGAATTCTTTCTCGACATGCTCAACGAGCAGTTCAGCGAGGAGGAATGTCTGCGCCAGATGGAAACCGCCGTCGCCTGGGGCCGCTACGCCGAGCTGTTCGACTATGACGCCGGACGCCGCCGCTTCGTATTGCCCGACGCGCAGGACGAAGAAATTGCCCCCAGCGAGGACAGCGAGTGAAGCTCCAGCACCCCCTTGCGCGAACGCCGGTCATTGCCCGCGCCTGGCCGTTCCTCATCGATCTGGGAGTGGCCGCCTGTGCGCTGACCATCTTCTTTTCCATCGTCAGCACCGGCGTCTACTGGCTGGGCAAACCCATTCCCGTGGTGCCCATCTCGCACTCCATTGGCGCGCTGCCGGTATACGCCTTTTACTCCATCGTGCGCATCGGCATTGCGTACCTGCTCAGCCTGGTCTTCGCCATCACCTACGGCTACACCGCCGCGAATAGCCCCCGCCTCGAACCCTGGATGATCGCGGTCCTCGATATCCTGCAATCCATTCCCGTGCTCAGCTTTCTGCCCCCCGTCGTGCTGGCCATGGTCGCGCTCGTTCCGGGCCATCAGATGGGCATCGAGATGGGTGTTATCCTGCTCATCTTCACCGGCCAGGTCTGGAACCTGGCCTTCAGTTTCTATTCCTCGTTGAAGACCATCCCGCGCGAGATGCTGGAAGCCTCGCGCATCTACCGCTACTCCGCCTGGCAGCGCTTTTGGCAGCTTCAAATGCCCTTCGCCGCCATCGGCCTGGTCTGGAACTCCATCGTCTCTGTCGCCGGCGGATGGTTTGCCCTCATGGCCTGCGAGATGTTCACCATGGGCACTCGCAACTTCCAGTTGCCCGGCCTGGGCAGCTACCTGCAGACCGCCGCCGACTCCGGCGACATGCGCGCTCTTGTGGCCGGATTCGCGGTGGTGATCCTCATCGTCGTCGCCACCGATCAGTTGGCGTGGCGCCCGCTCATCGCATGGAGCGACAAGTTCAAAATCGAGCAGGTCGAGTCCGCCGACCGCGTTGCTTCTCCCGTCCTTGAACTGCTCCGCCGCTCCAGAGTGCTCACCTCCCTGCCCGGCCGCATCTTTGCCAGGGTTGAAGAACCCATCTACCGCCGCATGGCGCGCACCAAAGACTGCCGCGTCGTCCATCCGCTCGACGAAGGCCAGACCGGCAAAGCCTCCGCCGGACTCTGGGCTTTGGCCGTGACCGCGATCATGGTTGCTGGCTGGGGCGCCACACAGGCCATCCTCATGCTCCGCACCGTCACCTGGCCCGAGCTGCGCCTGCTGCTGGAGGGCGCCGGAGCCACCTTTCTCCGCGTAAACACCGCCCTCCTGATCTCCGCCGCCTGGACCATCCCCGTCGGCGTCGCCATCGGCTTCAACCCCAGGCTCGCCCGCTTCGTGCAGCCCCTCGCGCAGATATTGGCTTCGGTCCCGGCCACGGCCTTCTTCCCCATCCTGCTCATCGGACTGGTCAAAATCGGCGGCGGCCTGGGCATCGGCTCCATCACTCTTATGCTTCTCGGCACGCAGTGGTACATCCTCTTCAACGTCATCGCCGGAGCCATGTCCATCCCCTCCGACCTCCGCGAAGTCTCCTCGCTCTTCCACTTCACCCGCTGGCAGCGCTGGACCAAACTCATTCTCCCCGGAATCTTCCCCTACCTCATCACCGGCATGGTCACAGCCTCCGGTGGAGCCTGGAACGCCTCAGTCTTTGCCGAATACTCCCACGTCCAGGACCGCACCCTCCAGACCATCGGCCTCGGCGCGCAGATAGACGCCGCCACCGACACGGGCCGTTTTCCCATCCTGCTGCTGGCCACCATCATGATTTCGCTGATGGTGGTCACCATGAACCGCCTCGTCTGGCGCCGCCTCTACCGCCTGGCCGAAACCCGGTATAAACTGGAAGGCTAACCCACCTCGACCGGCCCAGCAGAGAAACTGAGTGGGAGGTGGCCCAGGTCCGACAAGTCGCATGGTTTGGATACCAGTTCTTAAAGGCGATACCTGGGGCGCACGGCTCTCGGCGATAAAACAAATGCCTATTTTCTTTGTGTGATAATGTCTTTATCAGATGCATGGGAGGGAGCCGAAATGGGATCAAGAAGTAACGTAAGAATAAAGCTGTGGGAGGCTATCGACACGCTCGTGACGAACGAGGGAAGCCTTCAGAAGCGCCTGGCAAGCGCAGCGATTAGCTTGACTGGCGTTTACCTCCCATCGAAGAGTGATTTGCCGAAGAAATACCAAGAGGCGTTTGAATCGATAATTCAAGATCTGACCAAGGAACCAGCGGTGGGGAGCGAGGGAAAGATTCAAGCCACGACCTACAAAATGAACGATCAGGAGGCCGAAGGAGTGGCAAAGCGGATTCTAAGTCTCTATATACAACTTAAAGGCGGAATATGATAGATGGGGGCGCCCAGGTCCGGCAAGAAGAAGATGAGGGTGCAGGCCCCAAAAGCTCGACCTGGGGCACCCGGCGTCAATCAGCGCCGGTTATGCCCTGGCGGCATGGCGGCTTGGCCCCAGGGATGCCATCAGACGCGCTCCGACGAATCCAGCATAGGAACCACCCCATCACCGGCCCCAGATCGGCGCGCCCTGGGGCGAATGTGTGCGTCTTTTGAGACCGATTTTCCTCTGCGAAGTGGCTCAGTGCCCATTGTTACCCGGCTTTGTAATTGCTGCCCGCTATGAGGCTCATTGGCCGGGTGCTGCGTTGAACACCACCATTGCGCCAGTTCTTTGATCCTGATCAAAAATGACGCCGCAATTGATCTTCTTTAAGTGTTGGTCTTCAAAATCCAACAGGCATTCTCCGCTGCTCACGGCTATTGCTTTCGCAGTGTCAAGGTACACATGATCCATCAACATGGTAGTTCCATTCTTCTCAAAATTACCGGCAAAGCCGAGAATCTGAACCGGGATGCCGTTTTTCTTCACAAATTCGATCAGTGCATGATGGTTGTGGGTGTCATAAAACGTGAAAATCGCAGAGTCACAGGAAAACGGCGAAATCCGTTTCGTCATGCCTGCTCCTGCGGGACGTTCGGCAATGACACTCTGCGCAGGATCACAGACGCCTTCCACATCCTTACTGTCAGCTATCTCAGTTTTGGCTGGGGGTTGTGTTGGCTCGGCAGTGGAATTGTTTGGTGCCGGTTGCGCTGGTCCCGTAGTCGTGTGAATGTGCCATCGCGCGGCGAACTCAGTCCAATCGAAGAGACTGTGTCCTCCCGAGGCCCAAGTCCTGTAATCGTTGTGAAAGAACCCAACGGCCATAGCAATAAAAATTAAGAACAGAAAGAAGAAGCCGAATACGCTGGCACGCCCAAAACTCCGATTAGGATGCGAATAGACTGCTGCGGCAGCGTCCACAACGGCACCGCAGTAAACACACTGGAGTACATGTTTCTTCATTATGAGGAGCCAGCCCACCAATCCGCCAACGAAGCATAAGATGGCAACGTAAAGTATGGCTAGACTGCCACCACCGGCGAGCGCGGCGAGAATGCCGCTGCCATGCGCGGCGCCGACAACGCCGACAATCAGCGCGCCGATGAACAGGATCGCGCAAGCCGCCATTCCGCTAATCGATGGGATGAGGAGAATATAGCCGATTGCAACTGCCGGACCGCTCAAACGGCGTATCTTTCTGGGCATCAGCGTTCCACGGTCGCAAATCTTGCAGGTAGGGTACGCTTTGAGATCGGATGCTTCGGGTGTTTCCATCTTGACTCTCCGGTTTGGCGCAAGTTTACACCTGAATAATGCACAGCCCCATCTGGAAACCCCTGGGAATCCTGTTTTACAACAGTAGGGACGCGGAGTTCCCGCTTCTCGAACCGATTCCCAGGAGTCACCCAAATGGTGAACGATGAAATCCAGACTACGCTCGACATCCGCATGAATCAAGCAGTTCCCGCAGTTACTCGACAGCCCAATAAAATCGGGGCTTCCACGCCCTTCGACTTCGACGCTGGGTGCCCCAGGTCCGGATTCCCGGACCTGGGAAAACTCGAACCCCGACGATCCGTAAACCGGGTTTCCAAGGTTTTCCGTACGCTTCGGAATCCCAGGATTCAAAATCGAGACCGGGGCACCCGGCTGGCTACGATCTTCATCTCCCTCATGGTCGTCACCATGAATCGCCTCGTCTGGCGCCGCCTCTACCGCCTCGCCGAAACCCGTTATAAACTCGAAGGCTGATCCGGGTAATAATAGGGAAATGATCTGCGCCAAGAGCGAATTGACTCGATACCAAACCCGGTTCTCCGATGGCAAACACGAAGGTATTGCCGACACGACTGCCGACAAAGGCGGGCAGCATTCCGGTTTCCGGCCCCACGACCTGCTGGAGGCGGCCCTGGCGGCATGTGTGAACATGACGGTGCGGATGTACGCGGACAACCACGGAATTCCTCTGCGGGCCGCCACCACGAATGTCAGCCTGGACAGAACCCATCCCGATGAAGTTGTGTTCCGGTATGAAGTCGAACTGGACGGTGAATTGACAGAGGAGCAACGGAACAGGCTGCTTCAAGCCGCCGGCGCTTGTCCCATCCGCAAAACGCTGTCGAAGAGAATCAGGTTTGAGCGCGGCGCGGCTGCGTCAAGTGCTTAGATGGCTTAACTAGAGCCCAGGAGCCTGTCTTCGGGGGTGCCTCATGATTTGAGTGGGTTTGGCAGGCTTTGGCTTGGC
The DNA here is from genome assembly GCA_052326045.1 of Occallatibacter sp. Lineage (GTDB taxonomy): Bacteria > Acidobacteriota > Terriglobia > Terriglobales > Acidobacteriaceae > Telmatobacter. The sequence goes on from JBKQRH010000101.1 coordinate 27,985, forward strand.
CGGGCGCGTCTTTCACGCTCCGCTCAGCGCCGCGAGATTCCCTGCGATTGGAGCGGCGAGCCGAGGGAAACAAACTGACATGAGTCGAAATAAAGAGGAGTATCGGCGGTCAGAAAGCACCCCGACATTCGGTTTTCCGCTTCCGGCTTGTTGTGCGTGTGCGGGTATATGCTTTACCCGGAGGCGCGTATAAAACCTAGGTTGGCGCTTCTGGCTCGCGTGCTGGCGCTGTCGTGGGCCGGATTCTGGATGTTCTTTTTCATAGCAGAGTCGGCAGCGTGGCACACGCCTGTGCGCGCGGCGTTGCCCTGGGCGGCCGTGGGCCTGCTTTTTGTCTGTCTGGCGCTGGTGCCGTGGCGCTGGGAGACGATAGGAGGGCTTCTGCTTATGGCCGTCGGATTGTCCGCCGGAGTGGCTTATGCAATTTGGTCGCGGCCGCAGTTGCCTGTCGTCAGCCGCATACTGACGACTGTCGTTTTCAGTGTTCCTCCCCTCGCGGCGGGGGTTCTTTTTCTGATGCATCGTCGGGCCGTGACAGCCAACGCCTGAGGCCCCGGTTTCTGAGGTCAGCACGGAGAGCCTGCGGCACACATTCCAACGGCCTTGTGCAGCCTTGCCGAAAGCTCACGATAGAACACTCTTGGCCTTTTTGACAGAGCCTTTCGCCGCGCGAGTCTGCACTTTGGACCGATCGTTCACCGCTTCCTTCTCCACCAGCGGCACCCAGAACCGGAAGCTGGCGCCCTTGCCCGGAACGCTGGAAGCCTCAATCCCTCCGCCATGTGCGGCCAGAATGGCGCGGGCGATCGCCAGCCCCATCCCAGTTCCCTTCCCGCCGCTCGAACTCTTCTTGCCCCGGTAAAACTTCTCGAAGATCAGCGGTAAATCGAGCGCATCGATGCCCGGCCCGTTGTCCTGCACGCAGAACTCCAGGCGGTCCCCGGCGTGGCGGTTGCTCAGCGTAATCCGCCCGCCGGGGGGCGTGAAGCGCGCCGCGTTCTCTAGCAGGTGGCGCAGAACCCGGCCCAGCAGGTGCGGATCGAACCAGGCCGGCATATCCGGCTCCTCCACGGCGATGGTGACCCGGTGCGCCGCCAATGCCGCCCGCGACTCTTCCACCGCCTGCTCCAGCAGCGCGCGGGGATGCTGCGGAACGGAGTGGACCTGCACCACATTGGCGTCGATCTCGGCCATTTCGACAGCCTCGCCGATCAGCGTATCCAGCCGCGCGGACTCCTCATCGACGATGGCCGCCAGGTCCTGCCGCCCGGCCTCGTCCAGCCCATTGGCCTCCAGAAGCGTGGTGGCCGCGGCGCGGATGGAGGTCAGCGGAGTGCGTAGCTCGTGGGTCAGCGAGTCGATCAGCGCCGTGCGCAGCCGTTCTCCCTCGCGTGCTGCCTCCATGCGCGCCGAGGCCTCGATGGCGATCGACCGCGCCAGCACGATGGCCACCTGCGCGCTTACCGCCGTGGCCACCTCGCGGGAAAGCCGCGCCGGCCGCCAGCCCAGAGCGCCCACCGCCCGCATCCCCAGCATCAGCGCCGTGCTGTAGAAGCCCGCCTGCGTGGTAATCGTGGGATTCTGGCCCTGCGTCATGGCCTGCATCGTCGGTTGCAGGCTCTGCGGATAATCGGGGGCTGAGGCGTAGAACTGGTCCTGATCGCGCACGTACAGCACCACCCCTTCCAGCGCAAAGATGCGGTGGATGAGCCGGGGCAGTTCGCGGATCAGCCCTTCCGCGTCCTCGTACAGCATCATCTCCTGGCTCAGTTCGTAGAGCCGTTCCACGTCCTCCCGCCGCTGTTCGGCCTGACGCGTTTGCCGGCGGGCCAGCTCCGCCACGCGGCCCACGACCAGGCAACAGGCCACAAATGAAACCATGGCCACCCACTCCTGTGCGCCGGCCAGCCGGAGCGTGCGGTAGGGAAGCAGGAAAAAGTAATCGAATGAGAGTGCGCAAAGAACCGCGATATAAAGCGCGAGCCATATGCCGGCCTGGGTGGCCGACCACACCACCAGCACCAGAAAAACCATCCCCGCGGCCGTCGAGTTGGCGCCCATCCACACCAGCGCCAGCGTGGTCAGCATCGCCATCAGCGTGGCCACAGACCACCACAGAGCCTGCCGCAAGTACGAACGCGCGTCCATATTCTTCCTCACCCGAATCATACCCGTCCGGGCGAATGATGTAATCTTCTATGGAAAGAAGAACGCGATGCCCGGCCGGATTCTGGTTATCGATGACGAACCGCAAATTACCCGTGTGTTGCGCGCCGCGCTCTCCGCGCAGGGCTATGACGTGCGCACCGCCAACGATCCTGAGGAGGCCTTGCAGCTCTTCCGCGATTGGCCTCCTGACCTGGTGGTGACCGACCTCATCATGCCCGGCATGTCCGGCGTCGAGGTCACCCGCGCCATCCGCGCCCGTTCCGCCACGCCGGTGCTCGTTCTCTCCGTCCGCGACCACGAGCGGTCCAAGGTGGAGGCCTTTGACGCCGGCGCGGACGATTACGTCACCAAACCCTTCGGCATTCAGGAGTTGCTGGCCCGCGTGCGCGCCCATCTGCGCCGCGCCCCGGAGCGCGCCACCGCCGCCATCGAAGCCGGCGACTTCGTGGTGGACTCGACCGCCCATAGCATTACCGTTCTCGGCAAGCCCATCCACCTCACCCCCAAGGAATTCGATCTGCTCCTCCACCTGGCCCGCCACGCCGGAAAGGTCATGACCCATCGCGCCCTGCTCACCTCCGTCTGGGGAGCCCAGTCGGCCCACCAGCCCGAGTATCTGCGCGTCTTCATCGGCCAGTTGCGCAAAAAGCTCGAAGCCGAAACCGGCAAGCAGTACATCCAGACCGAGCCCTGGGTGGGCTACCGCTTTATCCCCGAGGGATGGAGCGGCAACGAGGAATGACCTCCGCCCAGACCGGAAACCCATGGTGCGGCCGCTGGTATCATCCATCATGCTCCCGAATCAAAAAGATCGCCGGCCGCTCGCCCGGATCAGGCGCGCCCTGATTGAGGTTGCGTTTATCGTCTTCCTCTTTTATTCAAATCTTTTGATGGGAGAATTCACCGCGATCAATGGACACGGAAAAACTCTGGCCTTCACCCTCAACGATATTTTTACGGTCACGAATTTCTCCATCGCCATGATTTCCGCGATGATCGGACATGCCGTCTTTCATTCCCTTCGAAAATGGCTATAGGAATGCAGGCCCCAATCCAAGGATTTCGAGAGTGTTCTTGGCAATTCTCCTATCCTTACGCTTTATTTAGGAAATATTTTCGATACTCAAACCTAGTGCGAGCCAGAATGATTCTTGTGTAGGGCGTCTGGTTCGTCTGCTGTTGCCACTACGAAGCCTCACCGGCAGGATGCCGGATGGAACTGAGAGACCTGCCATGCAAGATGGAGTGATGTTGCTGTTCACCGTAGTTTTCTTCGCCCTGGCGTTTCTTTACGTCAAGGCATGCCAGAAGTTGAGGTAACCCATGCAAACCGACATCGTTGCCGTCGTTGCGCTCGTTCTGTCCGTCCTGTTGTTTGGTTACCTGATTATCACCCTGCTTTTCCCGGAGAAGTTCTGACATGTCCGCCAACGGCTGGTTGCAATTTGCCATCTACTCTCTGATTCTGCTGGCAACCGTTCGTCCCGTGGGCATCTATATGGCTCGCGTCTTTGAGGGTGAACGCACCTGGCTGGATCCGGTCCTCCGTCCCATCGAACGGCTCATCTACAGGCTGTGCGGCGTCAACGCCGACAAGGAGATGAACTGGCGCGAGTATGCCTATGCGATGCTGGGCTTCGCGGGGGTGACTCTGCTGGCCACCTACGCCATTGAGAGGCTGCAAAACCTGCTGCCCTTCAACCCCCAGGGATTGGCCGCGGTGGGTCCGGACCTGGCCTGGAATACAGCCGCCAGCTTTACCACCAACACGAATTGGCAGTTCTATTCGCCTGAGACGACCATGAGCTATCTGACTGAGATGGCCGGCCTCGCCACGCACAACTTCTGGTCAGCGGCGGGCGGCATCGTGGTGGCGATAGCCCTGATCCGCGGTATCAAGCGAACCGTATCCGGCGGAACCATCGGCAACTTCTGGGTGGACATGACGCGCACGCTGCTCTACGTGCTCGTGCCCGCGTCGTTTGTCTATGCGCTGATTCTGATCGGCCAGGGGGTTCCGCAGAACCTGCACGCCTACACCACAGCCCATCCGCTCGAGCAGCCCTCCCAGGTTCAGACCATCGCGCAGGGTCCGGTGGCCTCCCAGGAAGCCATCAAGATGCTGGGCACCAACGGCGGCGGATTCACCAACGCCAACAGCGCCCATCCCTTCGAGAATCCCACGCCGTTTTCGAACCTGCTGCAGATGCTCTCCATCTTCATCATTCCGGCGGGACTCACATACACGTTGGGCCGCATGACCGGCTCGCCGGGCCACGGCTGGGCCGTGCTGGCCGCCATGTATGTGCTGTTTGCCGCCGGATTCACAACCGTCTACTGGGCTGAGTCGCATCCGCATCCACTCATTCACGGCGCCACCCAGGCCCGCACGTTGACCGCGCCGGGCGGCAACATGGAGGGCAAGGAGGTCCGCAACGGCATCGCCGCAAGTTCGCTCTTCGCCACCATCACCACCGACGCCAGTTGCGGCGCCGTCACCAGCATGCATGACAGCCTTACTCCCCTCGGCGGCATGGTGGTGCTCTCCAACATCATGCTTGGCGAGGTGGTCTTCGGCGGCGTTGGCTCCGGCCTCTACGGCATGCTGATCATGGTGGTGCTCTCGGTTTTCATTGCCGGCCTCATGGTGGGCCGCACCCCCGAGTACCTGGGCAAGAAAATCGAGGCCTACGACGTGAAGATGTCCATGCTCTACGTCCTCATCTTCCCGCTCATCATCCTCGCCTTCACCGCCATCTTCGTGCTCTCGCCCAGCATCGGCCTCTCCTCGCTCGCCAACCAGGGCCCGCACGGGTTTTCCGAGATTCTCTACGCCTTTACCTCGGGCGCGGGCAACAACGGCTCGGCTTTCGCGGGTCTGAGCCCCAACTGGTGGTTCAACGTGGCAATGGGCTGGGACATGCTGATCGGCCGCTTCTTGATGGCCATCCCGGTGCTGGCTTTGGCCGGCAACCTGGCCAGCAAGAAGAGCGTCCCTCCCTCGCTGGGCACCTTCCCGGTCAATACCGCCCTGTTTACCGTGCTGCTGGTCGGCGTGGTCGTGATTGTCGGCGCCCTCACCTTCTTCCCGGCCTTGAGCCTGGGACCGATTCTGGAACACCTGCTGCTTAAGGCGGGACAGCTCTTCTAACCGATACCGCATCAGGACAAGGCGAAACGGACTGTCATGCTTGAAAAAAAGAGTCTCTGGAACACGAAAATCATTGTCCAGGCAACGCTGGACTCGGTGCGCAAGCTCGATCCCCGCTGGATGGTCAAGAACCCGGTGATGTTTGTGGTCGAGGTGGGCAGCGTGCTCACCTCGGCGCTGCTCATCGACAACATCGTCAACCACCGCCCCGGCTTCGGCTTCAACCTCCAGATCACCCTCTGGCTGTGGTTTACGGTGCTCTTCGCCAACTTTGCCGAGGCCATGGCCGAAGGCCGCGGCAAGGCCCAGGCCGACACCCTGCGCAAGGCCAAGGGCGAGACCATTGCCCAGCGTTACACCGCCGACGGCGGTTTTGAAGAGGTCGCCAGCGGCCTGCTCCGCCTGGGCGACGTGATCTACGTTGCAGCCGGCAGTTACATCGCCGGCGACGGCGAGGTCATCGAGGGCGTGGCTTCGGTCGACGAGTCGGCCATCACCGGCGAGTCCGCCCCTGTCATCCGCGAAGCCGGCGGCGACCGCTCCGCTGTCACCGGCGGAACGAAAGTTCTTTCCGACTGGATCAAGGTCCGCATCACCTCCAACCCCGGTGAAACCTTCCTCGATCGCATGATCGCGCTGGTCGAGGGCGCCACCCGCCAGAAGACGCCCAACGAGATCGCGCTCAGCATCCTGCTCTCCGGCCTGACCATCGTCTTTCTGCTCGCCGTGGTCACGTTGCAGCCCTTCGCCATGTACTCCAAGGCCCCGCAGACCATCTTCGTGCTGGTCTCGCTGCTGGTCTGCCTCATTCCCACCACCATCGGCGGCCTGCTTTCGGCCATCGGCATCGCAGGCATGGACCGCCTCGTGCAGTACAACGTCCTGGCCATGAGCGGGCGCGCCGTGGAAGCCGCCGGCGACGTGAACACCCTGCTCCTCGACAAGACCGGCACCATCACCCTGGGCAACCGCCAGGCCACCGAGTTCTTCCCCGCACCCGACGTCAGCCATGAGCGGCTGGCCAACGCCGCGCAACTCGCCTCGCTCTCCGACGAAACCCCCGAGGGCCGCTCCATCGTTGTTCTGGCCAAGGAAATGTACAACCTGCGCGGCCGCGATCTGGCCGGCATTCACGCCGAGTTCGTGCCCTTCACCGCACAGACCCGCATGAGCGGCGTCAACCTGCCCGGTACGCGCATCCGCAAAGGCTCCGTTGACGCCATCGCCCGCTTCCTTGAAGAGCAGGGTGCGTCCCTGCCCCAGAAGGTCCGCGACCAGGTCGAAGAGATCGCCCGCGCCGGCGGTACCCCGCTGGTCGTCGCCGAAAACGCCGCCGCCCTGGGCGTCATCTATCTCAAGGACATCGTCAAAGGCGGCCTCAAGGAACGCCTTGCCCGCCTCCGCGCCATGGGCATCCGCACCATCATGATCACCGGCGACAACCCGCTCACCGCCGCCGTCATCGCCCGCGAGGCAGGCGTCGACGACTTCCTCGCCGAGGCCAAGCCCAAGGACAAGATGGACCTCATCAAGCGCGAGCAGGGCAAGGGCAAGCTGGTGGCCATGACCGGCGACGGCACCAACGACGCTCCCGCCCTGGCTCAGGCCGATGTGGGCGTGGCCATGAACTCCGGCACGCAGGCCGCCAAGGAAGCCGGCAACATGGTCGATCTGGACTCCAACCCCACCAAGCTCATTGAGATCGTCGAGATCGGCAAGCAGCTCCTCATGACCCGCGGCGCGCTCACCACCTTTTCCATCGCCAACGACGTGGCCAAGTACTTCGCCATCATCCCCGCCATGTTCGCCGGCGTCTTCCCGGTGCTGGGCGCGCTCAACATCATGTTCCTGCACTCGCCCCAGTCGGCCATCCTCTCCGCGGTCATCTTCAACGCGCTGATCATCGTGGCCCTCATCCCGCTGGCCCTCAAAGGCGTCAAGTACGAGCCCAAGGCCGCCGATATCCTGCTGCGCAATAACCTGCTGTTCTACGGTGTGGGCGGCATCATCATCCCGTTCTTCGGCATCAAGGCCATCGACATGTTTCTGGTAGCCGTGCATCTGGCGTAAACACTGGGGCTGCGTCCCGCCCCGCAAGGAGATTCACCGTGCATTCCGTCTGGAAGACCTCGATTCTCTTCACCATCGTAACCACCGTCCTGCTGGGCCTCGGCTATCCGCTCGTCGTTACCGGCATCGCCGGCCTGGTCTTTCCCAAACAGGCCGAAGGCAGCCTCATCAGGCTCAACGACGGCACCGTCATCGGCTCCAGGCTGCTGGCCCAGAGCTTCACCTCCGACCGCTACTTTCATCCCCGTCCCTCGGCCGCCGGCAACGGCTACGACGCCACCGCCTCCGGCGGCTCCAACCTGGCCCAATCCTCCAAGGCCCTCGTCGACCGCATCCAGGGCTCCATCGACAAGCTGGCCGCTGAGAACCCCGGCAAACCGGTCCCCATCGATCTGGTCACCATGTCCGCCTCCGGCCTGGACCCCGACATCACCCCCGACGCCGCTTACTTTCAGGCTCCCCGCGTCGCCAAAGCCCGCAACCTGAGCGAAGACACAGTGCGCAAGCTCATCCAGCAGCACATCACCGCCCGCCAGTTCGGTCTCCTCGGCGAACCCCGCGTCAACGTCCTCAACCTGAACCTCGCCCTTGACAAGATCGCCAAATAGCTTTCGCCAAAGCGGCTTCCCCGCCCACTGGCACTCCCTTCCAAAAACACATGGGCCCTTCCCGAAGGAAGGGCCCATGCGCCGTGTTTGTTGGACCGCTCTAACTCGCCGCGTTCACGGCAAGGGTGCGTTCACGGTAAGGGTAACAGCGGTGGTTTGCGTGATAGCCGAAGCGCCCGTCCCCGAAGTTCCGGTCACGGTCACCGTGTAAGTCCCAGGCGTAGTGCCGTTGTTGCCGCCTCCTCCTCCACCACCGCCGCCGCCGCCGCAACCGATCCCGGCAACTGAAATAATCAGCGCCAGCAGCCCGAGCATCGCCAGCCAGTTACGCCGCCGTCTCGGGATGCCGAGGAACAACACCAGCGCCAGTGTGGCTCCGCCGGCCGATGGCCAGAACAGCTTCTTCATCTGGTTCTCCGCCCTGGTAGACGCCGTGGTGTATACCGTCAGCGTGGCTGTCTGCGCGGCCAAGCCGCTGATCGTTACCGAAGCCGGAACGTTGCACGTCGCCGGAGCGCTGGCGGCCGTTGGGGTTATGGCGCAGCTCAGGCTGACTGTTCCGGTAAACGCATACGACGGCGTTACGGTAACTGTCGAGGTGTTGCCGCTTGTCGCGCCCTGCATCACAGTGATGTTGCCGCTGTTGGCAAGAGCAAAACTCGGGGTGCCCACTCTGACCGTTACGACGGTGGTCGGCGTAATGGACCCTGACGTGCCGGTGACCGTCACCGTGTATGCTCCCGCGGTGGTTGTGGAGGTGGTGTTGATCGTCAGCGTGGCTGTTTGCGCTGTCGAGCTGCTGATCGTAACCGAAGCCGGAACGGTGCACGTTGCCGGGCTGGTCGCACCGGACGGGCCCACTACAGCGCAGGTCAGGTCCACCGCTCCGGTGAACGCGCCCAAAGGCGTTACGGTAATGGTCGAGGTGTTGCCGGTTGTGGCGCCGGGGCTCACGGTGATGTTGCCGCTGTTGCTGAGGAAGAAGCTCGTGGAGCCCACCGGTGAGCCGCTGACCACTGCCTCGATCCCCAGGGTGTGGACGTACTTGCCCGTCGGGTCAGTGCCGGTGACCAGCACGTTATAGCTCAGGTTGGGCGTATATTCCCCGGCGTTGATGGTGAGTGTTGCCGTTGTGCTTGTGCCGCTGCTCAGGCTCGGAGCCGAGGGCGAAATCGAGCACGTCACCCCCGGGGCCGCTGTGCAGGTGAGGGCGACCGCGCCGCTGAAGCCATTCAATGACGCCAGGTTGATCGTATCCGTCCCACTGCCGGTGCCACCGCTCATGCTGATGGGAACAATCGTGGCCTGCGGCGCCAGCGTAAAGTCCGAAAGCGGATTGGAGACGGCGCTCAGTTGGAAGGCGGAGGGATTGTAGACGCTATCGCCGTTGTACTGGAACGTGATTAAGTTCGTTCCCTGGAGGAGGCCCGAACTGCTCAATGTGAGATAAAAGTTCGATACATCCCCGGTGCCCGGTGACAAACCAATCGATTCATAGTAGCCGTTCACGTAGAGGTTGACCGTGCCCGTGGGCGCCGGGTGTCCACTCTGGCCGGTTACCGTTCCGGTGATGGTAATAGTGGTGGTCGGCGAGATGCTCCCGGACATGCTTGCGGTGGTGGTGGAGTTCAGCAGGCCGTCTCCGTTCGTGTTCGCGACGGGTATTGTGTAGCTCTGCGAGTTGGAGTTGTAATTACCATCTCCGCCGTAGCTGACCGTGACGTTATAGGTTCCGCTAGCCGTGCCTGCCGGGATGATGAAGTTGACTACCCCCCACTGGGCTCCAGTACCGGGGTCCACCCCTGGGCTCAAGGTGCCGGTAGTGGGTGCGCCGGAAGGCAACCCGGTCACGGTCACAGTGCCCGTTGGCGCGGCTATCTGGACAGGAACATAACTCGTCGTGCTTGAGTTGGAACTCTGGATACCGTTTTCTATTTGGACGGTAAGCACTGTCGGCTGGCCGGTGCCGTTGATCGCTTCGCCATTCGTCAGGAACGAAGTGATTACGTTAAGCAACGGCGAGTCCTTCACCACGGTAAAGGGGATTGCCGCGGCTGTCTTCGCGTTGTAGCTGCTGTCCCCGCTGTAACTGGCCGTCACCGAGTGCGCGCCCACGGAGAACGGCGCATTGAATTCCGCCTCCCCCTCGGCATTGATCACCGCTGTCTTCAGGACCGTTGACGTATTGTCCGTGAAGGTCACCGTTCCCGTGGGAATCGTGTACGTCGTACCTCCCGCGGCGCGAGAGGGCGTGGCGCTGAGCAAAAATTGCGTCCCGTAATCGACATTGCTTCCGGGGGTCGAGGTGGAAGTATACGTGCCGCTGGCCGTGTAAATGTTGAAAGCCAGGTTGGTGTTCTCCGGGCTCACGGTGATCTGAATCGGCGTGGATGTGCTCATGCCATTCGTGCCATCGCCGCTGTAAGAGCCCCAGATGTTGTAGGTGCCGCCCGGTAGGGTACTCACGCTGCCGCTGAAAGCTCCGCCGCTGAGGGTAAAGGTGCTGGCAGTGTTGTTGTTAAATAACCCGGGAAAACCCTGCCCCTGCTCGACCGGTTCCGTGCTGCTGGTCATCAGCGCCACACTGCCGCTCGGCGTCCCGCTGCTGGTGACTGTGCCGCTCACCGTGATCGAGGTTCCGTGGGTGAAGCTGGTCGAGGAAGGCGTCAGCGTGGTCGTTGTGGGGGCGAACGAGACCTTGTTCCAGTCCGTGACTAGAACATTGGCGTCGATCGTCCCCAGCCCGCTGGCCAGATCGTATCCCGCTCTGGCGTTATATTCCGGGGTCGTGCCGGTGCCGATCTGGCCTTCCGTCGCCGAACCATAGTAGGGATCGTCGATGACAACGGGGTTGGCGACAGCGATGCAGTCGGGCGTGCTTGGCGAGTAAGAGCAGGGTACGGAGTTGGTGCCAACCGTGACGTCATGGAAAGCCGCCGGGTACTGCTGCGCCAGCGGATAGAGTACAAAGTCCGCCTGCCCCTGGCGTCCATATTGCTGATTGACCAGCGCCATGATGCCCGCAAATGCCGGAGACGAAGCGGAGGTGCCGCCGACGCCGCTGATCTGAACCAGATTGCTCCCTGATGGCGGCTGGCAGTCGCCATCTTCGGCGCAGAGGGGATAGAAGCTGTAGTTGTCTCCGTTGGCGGCAAAGAGCGAGACATCGGGTATGTCGCGCACCCCGTCGCTCGGCACGCCGATTCCGGCCGCCGCGGTCTGCCACGAGGGCTTTGGATACCCGGCGGTGCAGGTAGCCCAGCCGCCATAGGTGCCCGTACCGGAGCCGGTGACGCAATTGCTGGCGCCGCCGCTGCCTGCCGCAATGGTGGAATACGTGTCGCCGGACTCGGTCAACGCGTTATAGATGTTCAGGCCATACTGGCTGTCGTTCCAGGGCTGTTCGGTAATGGGGTCTTTCAGCGAAACCGCGGGGAGTTGGGTGGGAGTCGAATTCCAATAGTTCGCGATGCTGGCTCCGCCACTCGCCCAGTCGCTGTAATAAAAGTCTGTTCCGCCCACGGAGACATTGAACGGCGTCGAGGTAAAGCCGCTGACCGCCTGGCCGCCGACCGCATAGTACTGCGAATCGAAGTTGTCGCATCCGGCGGAGCCGTTGTCGTCGGAGGAAATCATCACAGTGATTCCCTGCGCGGCGGCTTGCTCCCAGAGGTTGTAGATGAACTGGTTGGAGCTGCCCAGGTACTCTTCGCATTCGCCCACGCTCACGCTGATGATGGGTGCAACGTTGCCGTAGACGGCGTGCTCGGCGGCCAGAATCAGACCGTTTTCCAGCTCGGTGTCGCCGGCGGTGACCAGATAGACAGTAGCGTTGGGCGCGACCGCTCCTGCCCACTCGACATCCAGGTAGGATTCGACGGCCCAGCCGTTTTGGCCGTCGGGATTGTTGATTCCATTCACCCCCGGGTCGTTGCCGTCGATGATCACCTGCGGCGGATTGTACGGAAGACCGAAAAGGCTGCGGAACGAATTCACCACGCCCATGTTGAGGTTGGAAGGGTTGACGATGGCGATGGCCTGCCCGCTGCCGTTGATCGCCGGGGTCGCGTTATAGAGCGGAGCGATGTCGTACTGGACGGCATAGTCGCCCGGTGCAAGCACATAATTGACGCCAGCGCTCGTGCCCCAGCTCCACTCAGGCGTGGCCTTGTCTGTTTTCGGATCGTAGGTGGCCTTGCCGAGCACCTTTATAGGGTGCTTCAGCTGGAAGTTGTTCAGCGAGACGAATCCGCCCACCACGGGCGCCAGCGCTGCCGGAATCTGCGGATCGCCCGCGTTCGCGTAATGGGTCTGGCCGTTCACTTCATATTGATGAATCTGGGCATGGAAGGCGCTGCGAAACTGGGCCACGTTGCCTGAAATTTCGATGGTCTGCTTCCCTGGGTTCACCTTCGTCACGCTGAACCCGTGCCCGGTCAGCCAGGTTTCAACGGTCGCAATGTCCTCGTCGGAAGGACCGAACTGCTTGCCGAACTCATCCGGCGTCAGCCACTTGTGGTAGTTGGTGGCGCCCGGCGTATGCAGTTCGCCAATCAGTTGCCGCAAGGCCGTTTCCTGGCTGGCGCTGCGCGTCAGAACCAGATGCATGCGGCTGAGCTGCGTGCTGTCGGGCACGGCTCCGCGGTCGTTCTTGGCGTTGGCCAGCGGATGCATGGTGCCTTTGAGCGTTTTCAGTTGGCTCTCGTCGATCGGATTGACGATCCGTGCGGCGGGCGCGGGGTTCTGGGCCATCGCTGCCGTAACGCACAGCAATGCGCCGGCCAATACACAAAGGGAACGCAAACGCAGAGTAAGCATAGTGGTATTCCTGTGCCTTTCTTCGGAGAAAATCCCCCTAGCGGAGGAAAAAGTTGCGGTTCCAATCAAGAATGTCCGGGCATGTTTCCAGTGCGCCGGCACTTGACATTCAGCCTGACAGCCAAAGGTATCATAATCGGCTGACCCGTTTCGAGTCCGGCCGGCAATCGCCTCCGCCATGAAGCTGGAGGAAAAAGCTCCGCAATAGAAACACCGGGAGGAACAAACTTCTCAGACGGAAACCAGCCAGGAAGGTTGACCCCGCACCCCCTCCCAAAAACACATCGGCCCTTCCCCAGGGAAGGGCCAACGCGCCGTGCTTGTTTAACCGCTCTAATTCACTGTCACTGTAAACGTGGCTGTGGGTGCCGGCGTGACCGGGGGGATTCCGGACCCGGTCACCGTGAAGGTGTAGCTGCCGGCCGTCGTCCCAGAATTGCCTCCACCGCCACCGCCACAGGCCGCCATGCTTCCGAGAACAGCTACGAGCGCCATCATCCCGAGCATTGACCGCCAACTGCGCCGCCGCGCCGGAATCCCCAGGAACATCAGGAACGCCAGAACCGCGCCGCCGCCAGCTCCAGCCCAGCCCTTGCCGTTGCCCAGCTTAGGCCACACCAGCTCACTGCTGGCCGCAGTCGTATACACCGTGAAGGTCGCTCCGGTCCCACCCACCGACTGCGTCGTGTTGACGCCGGAGCAGGTGATGGGCAGATCCGTTGCACCGGAGGGATACGTGGTCAGCGCACAACTGAGCGTGACGGTTCCCGAATAGCCGGTGGAAGAACTCACCGTGACGGTTGAAGTCGCGGTCCCTCCGGGAGCGATTGCGGCCGGCGTGGTCGCAGCCAGCGCGTATATCGATTGCGTCACCGTCACGCTTGCCGTTCCCGTACCTGTGGCGTAGTTGATATCTCCGCTGTAATAAACGGTCAGCGTATCGCTTCCGGCGCTCAGGCTGTTAGCCGGAATGGTGACGGAGTAGCTGCCGCTCGAAAGCGTCACTGCCGCCGAGAGGTAACTGCCGCCCGTCAGTTGTACCGTCCCGGTCGGCGTTGGCCCTGTGCCGCTCACCGTGCCCGTTACGGTCAGGCTCGATCCCGACTCCACACTGTTCGCCGCCGGCGTCACCGTCACTGTCGGCCACAGTATGTTCACTGTAACCGTCGCCGTCCCGCTCGCCGCGTTGTAGTTCGAGTCTCCGCTGTAGGCAACGCTCAGGGTATCGGTTCCGTTGCTCAGACTGTTGGCTGGAATGTTGATCGTGCAGGCGCCGCTCGCAAGCGTGCACGCCCCCGACGTATAGCCGCCGCCTGTTAACTGCACCGTCCCGGTTGGCGTCGGACCGGTCCCAGTCACAGTGACCCCTACAACAACGATCGTGTTCGTGCCGACCGTGGTCGGGTACGGCTGCACCGTCACCGTCGGCGTCAGCATGGTCACTGTCACGCTTGCCGTCCCGCTCTCCTGGGCGTAAGTCGAGTCCCCGCTGTAGGTGGCCGTAAGAGTGTCGGTTCCGCCACTCAGGCTGAAGGCAGGAATCGTGAAGGTGTAGCTGCCGCTGGAAAGCGTCCCCACCAAGGTGGGGCTGAGGCCGCCGCCCGACAGCGCAACCGTTCCGGTTGGCGTTGTCCCCCCGGCGGGCACGCTGCCCACCGTCACCGTCACGCTCAAGGCGGTATTCACTTGCAGGCTGGATGACGCCGGCGTCACTGTCACGCTTGCCGCAGCGGTGCCCATCAACGACGTCCAGCCATTCACCACGTTGGCCACGTTCAGCGATCCCAGGCCGGTGGCCATGTCATAGCCGCGGGTTGCGTTGTAGCCGCCTTCCGTTGCGCTGCCGCTGGACAGAAGCCCAACCTCGTCCGCTCCCCCTTCATAGGATTCGCTCGCCACGCAGTTGGGAGAGAGGTTCAGATAGTCGCAGGGCTGATCGTTCGTGTACTCGTCGATATCGTTGAAGTAGCAGGCGCTGCTAGCAGTCACGCTCTCCGCGCTGCAACTGGAGTAGGTCTGCTGGGCCGCCAGGGCGTAAAGTTCGGAGTTCGGGTTGCCCTGCGCCACGCCGGTCTTCTGGTTGATAAGCGCCATCACGCCGGCCATGGCCGGGGATGAGACCGAGGTGCCGCCCACCTCCTGCGCTGTGTTTTCGGAGGTTGCGGAATACGTGCAACTTCCATTCACCGAGACGCAGATCAGGTACGCGCTCTCATTGAACCCGTTCGCCGCAAAGAAGGAGACGTCGGGAATATCGCGCACACCGTCGCTGGGAAGGCCGGGGATATTTGCGTTAGTCTGCCAGCTGGGCTTGGGCCACCCGTCATTGACAAGAGGAATCGAGCCATTGGCGGTGCCAGTGCTGGTGGTCGTGCTGACGCAACTGGAAACCGGCCCGGTAGCCGTGCTGGTGGTGCTATTGACCACGCACCCGCTCTTGCCGCCGCTGCCGCCTACTGTATCGACAAAGCCGGAGAAGTCATACCCCGTTAACTCATAAACGAGAAAATAGTTCAGAACATAGAAGTTGCAGGAGGTTTCGGCATCGCTTGGAGTAGGCGTCGAGTAGCCATCTCCGTTTAGTCCTCCTGCCAGGTACTGCGCAACGGCTATTCCCGTCGCGCTTGCGCAACTGTCGTTCCAGGGAATCTCGGGCACATAGCCCAGGGCATTGGCCTGCGTGGTCGCGTTGTTCGAGGCGCTCCAATAGGGCGATGCTTTGCAGGCAGTGTTGGAGGTGATGTCTGACGCGGGGCACCAGTTGAAGTCGGTGCCGCCCACGGCGGTGTCGTAGGGGCTAGAGGCCAAGCCGCTCACCGACAGGCCGAGCTCAGCGACATAGGGCAGGTTTTGACCGCCGTTATCTCCTCCCTGGTCGCAGCTGGCCGAGCCCGAGTCGCCTGAAGCCAGGAAGGCGGCAATTCCCTCTGCAGCAGCCGTCTGCCACATATCGTAATACGCGACATTGCCGCTGGTGCCCATGCCCAACTCGCACGCGCCGTAGCTGACGTTCAGGATCGAGGCATTTAGGGTCGCCTTGTTCTGGATGATATAGTTTGCCGACGAATAGACCGTGTCGGTTGTCGTCGAGTTCGAGCCGGAGACGACCAGCACCTGGTCGGCGCCCGGAGCCACTGCTCCCGACCACTCCACGTCCAGCGAATTCTCGATCTGGTCGCCGAGCGAGCAGGTCGAGGTCGGATTCACGCCGCATTGGCCGGGGTCTGTGCCATTGGCAACGATGGTCGTGAACGATTTCACGGCTGGCAGGCCGAAGGCGCTGCGAAAGGTGGTTATGTCGGCAGGGAGAATGTCGCTGGTTCCGACGATGGCGATGGTCTGGCCCGTTCCGTCGATGCGATTGGCCGCATTCCATAGCGGAAGCACGTTGTAGATGGTGGCAAAGTCGTAAGGCGCCACGTCTTCGATCACGTCGCCGTAGGAGTCCTGCGTGCCGAACTGCGGGCGGGGCGACAGCCGCCCACCCGCGCCGGAAGCCGCCGTGGATGCAGCGGAAGTAGCCGCGTCTGCGCCGCTTGTACTCGCCACCCGCTCCCATCTCCCTGTCTTGCTGTTGAATTGAACCTTGCTCCCCAGCTTGTGCATCGGCTTAGGGAAGAAGTTGTGCAGCGCCTTCACGCCCACCACCACCGGAGTCAGCGCGCTGGGAATCTGCGGATCGCTCATATTGCCGATATGCGCCGCGCCCTTCACTTCCAGGTTGTGAATCTCGGTGTGGAAGGTGCTCTCCACCTGCCCGGCCGTGCCGCTGAAGCGGATCGTCATGCGATCCTTGCTCACTTCGTCGATCGAAAAACCATGCCCGGTCAGCCACTTCGAGATGGTCGCGATGTCGCTCTCGGAGGGACCGAAGTTCGCGCCTACTTCCTCAGGCTCAAGCCAATGGTGAAAGTCGGGCGAGCCAGGCTCGTACTGGCTGGCCACAAACTTGTCGAACGCCGCCTGCTGCTCCGGGCTGCGGCTCAGCACCAGAATCAGGTCGGTCATGGGGAGGTCCGGGCTCACCGGGCCGCGATCGTTCCCGGCATTGGCCGCCGGGTGCGTGTTGCCCTTGAGCGTCACCAGGTGGTTCTCGTCGATCGGGTTGACGATCCGTACGGCCGGTGCGAATTGCTGGGCCATCGCCGCTGTACCGAATAGCAATGCACTGGCCAACATACTGAGGGGAAGCGAACTCAAGGGACGCATACTGGTTTTCCTGGACCCTTTCTTCGGGGAAGATCCCCCGAACTCACGAAAAGTTGCGGTTCCTATCAAGAATGTCCGGGCATGCTACCTGCACGCCGTCACGCAACATTCAGCCTGTTTGCCAAACGTATCATAATCGGCTAACCCGTTCCGGGTTCGGCCGCCAATCGCCTCCGCCATGAACTGGAGGAAAAGCTCCGCAGGGAAGAATATTCCAACTTCTGTTCCTGTCTGAGCTTTCCTGACCACTGCAACAAGGAGACCGGAAGCCGGATAAAAAGATGTCATCTCAGAATCGAACGTCTGCCGATAGAAACACCGGGAGCGGACTAACTTTTTAGACGTAAACCAGCCAGGGAGGTTGACCCACGGCACCAAATAAAGCCGAAGCTCCGCCGGCCACCCCACTGGGGTGGCAATCCGGGGTCCCCACGGACAGGTCTTCGTCCGTGGGGTGGTCTCCAGCCTCTATTTGACCGGCGCCACGATCTCCTGCGCCAGCTTGACCTTGCCCTCCAGTTGCGGATCGGCCGAAGACCGGCTCACGCGGACCGTGAAGCTGCCCGCATCGGCGTGCCAGGCGGCTGCCTTCTCGTCATACCAACTGAAGCTCCGCGCATCCAGCGCAACCGTTACGTGGCGCGTTTGGCCCGGATCGAGCGCCACCCGGGCAAAGCCCTTCAGCTCCTGCGGCGGCCTCGGAACCTGGGGGTGATCTTCGCTTACGTACACCTGGGCCACATCTGCCCCGGCCCGCGTTCCGGTGTTGGTCACTTCGAAGCTGACCTCGTAAGCCCCCGCCCCGCCGGTCGGGTGGATCTTCAGCCCCGAGTATTTGAAGCTCGTATACGACAACCCGAACCCGAACGGGAACAGCGGCTTCACGCCGTTGTGTTCGTAGCCCCGGTAGCCCACAAACACATCGTCCTTGTACGGAATCGTCAGCGTCCCCGGCGTGGGGTAATAGTATGCGTACGACGGATTGTCCTTCAAGCTCCGTTCCCAGCTGATGGGCAGCCGTCCCGAGGGGTTCACGTCGCCGACCAGCACCTCGGCCAGCGCCGTTCCGCCCTCCTGGCCCGGATACCAGTTCTCCAGCAGCGCGGCCACCTGGTCGATCCACGGCGAAGCGTCCACGCTCCCGCCCGACGTTACGGTCACAATGGTCTTCGGATTCGCCGCCGTAATCTTCTCGATCAGCTCCTCCTGGCCCGGAGGCAGTTGGAACTGGCGATCCGCGCCCTCGGTCTCGATCTCCGCGTCGTAGCCCACGGCTACGATCACCGCATCCGCCCGCTTGGCCAGCTCGATGGCCGACTGGTTCACCAGCGTGCCCTCCTGCGCAATGCCGATCTTGATGGCTTCACCGGTGAATTGCTCGCCGCCCAGAACTTCAAGCACCACCTTGTGCGGTCCGGGCGTCAACGGCAGCGTCGCCTGTTCCACGGCAAACTTCGGAATCTCCGCGTGGTCGATCACTGTCTGCCCGTCGATCGTCAGCCGGTACTTGCCCTGGTTCTCGGCAAACACCACATAGTTGCCCGGAGCGCGGGCAAAATAGTAGCCTGTCCAGCGGTTAAACCGCGGAGCTCCGCCGCCGCTCATGAATCCCATCATCTGGTCGGCGCTGATCGTGTTGATCAACTCCGCTAGATCCGGGTTATCCATCATGTTCTGTCCGCTGGTCGCCGTCATCTCCGTCCTTGTGGCCACCGGCTTGCCGGTAAACCCTGGATTGTCGAAGCTCTCGACCGTCAGCCCCGGCACAAACTTGTCGGCAAACTGGCTGAACCCCGAGCGCATAGCCAGCACCGACAGCTTGGGAACGCCCCGGTCATAAAGCACATTGGCGTTCACGCCCAGCCGGTCGCTGATCCCCTTCAGGGCGCTGACCTCGGAGTAGACGGGAACCTGTCCGCTGCCGCCGGCCGTCGGAATCGCCGGAAAGGCGTCCGGCCCGATCACCTCGATGGTCTTCACCTTGGCCGGGTCCAGCGGCAACAGGCTGCCCTGGTTCTTCAGCAGAACAATCCCCTCGCGCGCGCTTTCGAGCGCCGCCTGCCGTCCCTGCTGGCTATAGCGCGGAATGCTCTCGTCCAGCGGGTCGTGGCCGATCCAGCCAAACCGGTATCCCTCCCGCAGCAGCCGCCGGATCTTGTCGTCGATCGCCGATTCCTTCACCCTGCCGTCCTTCACCGCCGGCAGCAGGGTCTTTTCGTTCATGTAAATCCCGAAAGGCATCTCCAGGTCCAGCCCGGCGTTGGCCGCCGCCACGCCGTCGTGGGTCGCCATCCAGTCCGACATCATCACCCCGTCGAACCCCCACTGCTGCTTCGCAATCTCCACATTCAGGTGGTAGTTTTGCGTCGAGTGTTCGCCGTTCAACAGGTTGTAGGAATCCATGATCGCGCCCACGTGCGCCTTGCGCACCGCGGCCTCGAACGCCGGAAGATAAATCTCCCTGAGCGCCCGCTCGCTCACCACCGAGTCCTCGGTAAAGCGGAAATACTCTGAATTGTTGGCCGCATAGTGCTTGATCGTGGCGCTCACGCCCTGCGACTGCACGCCCTTGATGTAGCCCACCGCCGTCTCCCCGGCCAGAAACGGGTCTTCGCCGAAGTACTCGAAGTTGCGCCCGTTCAGCGGCGCGCGGTAGATGTTCGCCCCCGGCCCCAGCAGGAAGCTGGCGCCGCGCGACCGCGCATCCCGCCCTATCTGCGTCCCGACCCGCTCCGCCAGGTCGCGGTCCCAACTCGCAGCCAACCCGATCCCTGCCGCGTACGCCGTCGACGGTGGAGGAATGTGCGCGCCCATGGGCCCGTCGCTCGTCCGGAAAACCGGAATCCCCAGCCGCGGAATCCCCGTTGTCGCCATCATGCTCGAACCGGAGAGCAGATGAATCTTCTCCTCCAGCGTGAGCTTCGAAATCGTGTCGTTGATCTTCTTTTCGTCATCCGCGCTCTGCGCCCGGCACACCGCCCCGCCAAACAGGACGGTGCTCATCAAGACTGTGAAGGACAAAAACAGGGCCGGAAAGACGCGCCGCGCCCTTTTCCCTTGCATTGCGTGCTGCATGTTGCCTCCTGAATGTCGAACCGGCTCATTCTAAAGCACAGGCCGCGGTTCTGGTTGGGCGTGTGCCGGATTTCTGCTCTAACTCTCGCCCGGCAATCGCCTTCGCGACGCCCAGCGGCAGATACACTTTGCTCCCACTTACCTAGGACGGCCCTCCGCTCCGGGAAGCCGCAATTTCCTTAAGCTTAAGCAAATTCCGCCTGCATGGCCACGGAACCGGACCCTCTTGGGGGCGCCGTTCCCAACATCTAAGTTTTAATAGCCAACCCGGCGCTCAACCGTGAACAGCCACGCTTGAAATACGTTATCCTTGAGCGCGTACAGTTTCGCTATTGAAATTGCGCGCTGCGAGATGACGGCTTGCCCAGGACTAAGATCAAACGGCTCTATCTGATTCCTATTCTCTCCAAGGCCCTCGACGTACTCGAGCTGCTTGAGAATAGCCACGTTCCCGTTGCCCTCGAAGACATTTACCGGAAGACCAGCATTTCCAAGACCAGCGTCTACCGCATCCTCAAGACTCTGGTGCACCGCGGCTATGTCGCCCAGGCGCAGGACGGCCTCTACCGCCTCGTTTCCCGCCCCCGCCGCTTGCGCTTCGGTTTTGCCGCCCACAGCGCTGAGATGCCCTTCTCCGTTGCCGTCGTCCAGAGCATCACCGCGGCCGCCGCCGCATCCGGCGTCGAATTGCTCGTCCTCGATAACCGCTCCGACCCCGGCATCGCCATCCGGAACGCCGAAGAGTTTGTCGCCAGGCGTGTTGATCTGGCGCTCGAGTTCCAGGTCGAGGAGCTTGTGGCCCCGCGCGTGGCCCGCGTCTTCAGCAAAGCCGGCATCCCGCTGATTGCCATCGACGCGCCCCACCCCAACGCCACCTACTTCGGCGTGGACAACTTCGAGGCCGGCTATGAAGCCGGTTCCCTCCTCGCCCAGCATGTCCTGCGCAAATGGAGGGGCAAAGTCAACTGGGTCCTGGGCGTCGGATTCCCTGCAGCCGGCGGCTTTGTCCAAAGCCGCATTACCGGCGCCTTCGACGGCATTCGCGACCGCCTCGCCGATATACCCGCCGACCGCTTCGTCCAACTCGACGGCCGCGGCATGCGCCAGCCCAGCCAACTTGCGATCGCCGATTTTCTCCGCGGCCAGCGCAAGGGCCAGCATTTCCTGGTCGCCGCCGCCACCGATTTGACCGCCCTCGGCGTCCTCGACGCCGCCCGCCAGGACGGCCGCGAGCGGGACTTCGCCATCGCCGGCCAGGGCTGCATCCCCGAGGCCGTTGACGAGATGCGCACCGGCAAAAGCGCCCTCATCGGCTGCATCTCCTATGAAGCCGAAACTTACGGCCCGCGCCTCATCCAACTCGGCATTGCCCTCCTGCGCGGCTACACCGTCCCGCCCTGCAACTACGTCCGCCACAAAGCCGTCACCCCGGAAACCCTCGGCGCGGCTGACTTGCCGCCCCTCCCGCTGGGATACAATCGAGCCTAAGCGCACAACGGTCCCGGAGTGAGCAGGATGGGATTCCGGTGCGCAAATTTCGCCGTTCCACCCGGAGCAAGACCTTCCGCATGGCCCGCATCTATCCATTTCGCGCCTGGCGCTACAATCCCTCTACTGTCCGGCTGGAAGATGTGGTCACCCAGCCCTACGACAAAATCTCTCCCTCCATGCAGCAGGCCTACTACCAGCGCAGCCCCTTCAACCTGGTCCGCATCATCCTGGGACTGCCTGAACTCTTTGACACCGAGCGCGGCGAGAGCGTCTACACCCGCGCGGCGCGCGACTTTCGCGCCTGGCGCGAACAGGGCGTCCTGGTCCAGGAAAAAGACCCCTGCATCTTCGCCTACTCCCAGAGTTTCAAGGTTCCCGGAACCGGAATCGCCAAGGAACGCCGCGGCTTTATCGCCCTCGGCAAGCTCCACGAATACTCCGAGCAGGTCGTCTTCCGCCACGAGCAGACCCTCTCCAAGCCCAAGAGCGACCGCCTCAACCTGCTCAAAGCCACCCTTGCCCACTTCGGCCAGATTTTTATGCTCTACTCCGACCCCGCCCGCAGCGTGGAGAGGATTCTGTACGACGGCAGCGGCCCCGCTGACGCCGAGGTTACAGACGAATACGGCGTGCTCCACCGCCTGTGGCGCATCGCCGACCCCGCGGCCATCAACCAGCTCACCACCGCCATGGCCGACAAAAAGCTCATCATCGCCGACGGCCACCACCGCTATGAGACCGCGCTGAACTACTTGCAGGAGCACACCTGCGGCTCGCCATCCAGAGCCGAGCACAGCACCGGTCAGTTGCCCCAGCCCGGCTGCCCTGAGGCCGCCGCCATGATGACCTTTGTCAACATGGACTCCGACGGCCTGGTCATTCTGCCCACTCATCGCGTGGTCCACGGCCTCCCCAGCTTCGACCCCGCCGACTTTGCCCGCGCCGCCGGGGAGTTTTTCACGGTCGAGGCGTTACCCGCTGGCGAGGCCGCGAGTTACATCGAGACTTTGGGAAAACGGCAAGGCACAGCCTTCGTCGCCGTCACCCGCGCTGGGGCTTTACTCTTGCGCTCCAAGCCGGAAGCCGTAGCCGCCGCTCTGGCCGGCCTGCCCGAGCGCCAGCGCCAGCTCGACCTCATCCACCTGCACTCCATCGTGCTCCACCGGCTCCTCGGCCTCGACGCCGAAAAGGTCCGCGAACAGACCAATATCCGCTACCTCCGCGACGCCGCCGAAGCGGTGGACCAGGTTCGCTGCGGCGAAGCCGACGTCGCCTTCCTCACCAATCCCGTCTCCATTGAGCAATTGCGGGAAGTGGCCTTTGCCGGCGACGTCATGCCGCAGAAGTCCACCGACTTCTTCCCCAAGCTGCTTAGCGGTTTGACCATCTATGCGCTGGAGTAGGGCCCCCAAGGGACGTTTTTCACTTCTGCCACTCGCCGGAAATCCGCCCCAGCCGTCGTTGGACTATGATTTTCCCTGTGATGAAACCACGCATTTTCGCGCCCCGAACTCGCGCGCCTCGCGCTCTCACCATCGCCCTGGCCCTCCTCTGCGCCGCCCTGCCCGCTCTCGGCCAAAAGAAGCCTCCCCATCTCGAAAAGCCCTTGGCCGGCCCTCGCGCCACGCCCCTCCGCATAGCATGGCTTTACATCGCGCCCGACACCGGCTCCCAGAAGGTCGACCGCGTCCAGATTGGTCGCGAAATGGTCGTCGCCGAAAAGAACGGCCCCTGGATGCGCGTCTACGCCAACACCGACATTCAGGAGGTGAGGGACAAGGATACCCCCACCTTCGGCCACGACGACGCCCCACCCCCCATCTCCGGCTGGATGGAAGCCAGGGAAGTGGTCGCGGAAACCACCCCCAACGGCGACCAGGTCATCATGGGCGAAGCCGCCAACCAGGAGTCGCTGGCCTCCGATCCGCGCGGCCCGGCCAACGCCGCCCAGAGCGCCCGCCTCCTCTACCGCCGCCTGGTCGAAATGTTCCCCAACTCGCCGCTGGTGCCCGAAGCCGCATGGCGCGCCGCCGACATTCTCTGGCAAATTCAGAAGACCGACGCCGCCTCGCGCCCCTCCGCCAGGGAGGGGGATCCCTCCCTCCACGATCAGATGGACGAGGATGAGTTGAAGAAGGTCCTCAAGTTCTATCCTCACACCCGCCAGGCCGAACTCGCGGCATTCGACCTCATCGACAACAAGCTTTGCGGGGACTGGCAGGGATCGCCCAAATGCCCTGAGAAGGAATCAGAGGTCTATGAAAAATATGCTGCCGAATATCCCGACGGGCCGCGCGCGGCGCAGGCCCTCTACCAGGCTGTCTACCGTCAGGCCGTGCTCACCGATATGTATGCCGCCGACGGCAGCGACAATAAAAGCAACAACGCCAAAGCCCACGCCCATGAACTGGCCGCAAAGCTGAAAGAACACTTCGTGCAGTCGGATTATTCCTGGCGCGCCGGAGCTCTGGTGTACAAATTGGATGTAGGCATCCCGGTTTACGGTATTGACCTGGAATAAGCGGAAACACGTTTCCCGCGCTCTATTGCCGCCTTATGTCAATCGCGCCCTGGAGGCTTCTTGAACCCCTATATTCAGTCCATTATTCTCGGCATCGTGGAAGGACTGACCGAATTCCTGCCAGTCAGCTCGACGGCCCATCTCCGCATCACTGAAGCTCTGATGAATATCCCGCTCGATGACGCCTACTGGAAGATGTACACCATCGTCATCCAGTTGGGCGCCATCCTGGCGCTCTTGCTGCTCTTCCTGGGCCGTATCGCCGGCTTCCTGCGCAACTTCCCCAGGGGCGAGAACGGCGACCGCAACTGGCTCAACCATCCCATCTCCCTCACCTTCATCGCCTTTGCCTGCACCTCGGCGCCCGCCCTGCTCCTGCACAAATGGAGCGAAAAGAACCTGGGCAGCCTCCAGGCCATGTCCCTGGCGCTGCTCATCGGCGGCATCGTCATGTGGATCATCGACGCCTGGGCGGCCCGCCGCGAGTCGACGACCCTCCATGTCGAGCAGATGACCCTCCCCCAGGCTATCTGGATCGGCCTTTGCCAGACGCTCTCGGCCATCTTTCCCGGCACCTCGCGCTCCATGTCCACCATCGCCGCCGGCCAGCTCGCCGGTCTCGACCGTCCCTCCGCTCTCGAGTTCAGCTTTCTCCTCTCCATTCCCACCATGGTCGCCGCCACTTGCTGGGACCTGAAGAAAGAGGTCTTTCCCAGCAGCGGCGTAACCGCGCACGTGGTCATGACCACCGACAACTGGATTGTCCTCATCATCGGCGCCGTGGTCTCATTCATCGTCGCCCTGGGCGTGGTGGAGTGGTTCCTCTTCTGGGTCCGCAAGCACGGCTTTACCATGTTCGCCATCTACCGCATCCTTCTAGGCAGCGCGCTGCTGATCTGGGGAGCGAAATACATCGGGAGCTGATCTCTCCAGCAATTCCAATCAATGCCGGGGGTCCACACCAAGGTTCCCCCTGCCTTCTTTTGCCCAAATTCCGCCTCCAGCGCGGGGATAATAAAAGCTGCTCTGGGACTTTTCGTCCGCTCAATCGACTCGTTCGCGGCTCGTTCGGGGTTGTCCGCGGCGGTTCGGGAGCGAGTGTGAGCCCGCCATGAAGCCCATTCGCATCGTTTTGTCGCCCACGCGAAGCCGCCCCTGGAACGTGTTCCTGGGGCTCGTGTTGCTGCTGGCCTCGCTCGTGCTCCTCCTCGCGCTGGCCACTTATCACTCCACCGATCCCTCCTTGAACACCGCGTCGGGCGAGGCCGGCCCCCACGCCGTCCGCAACTGGATCGGCCTCTTCGGCGCGGGTCTCAGCGACCTTTTGCTGCAATCTCTCGGCTTTACGGCCTTTTTCCTGCCTCTTTGGCTGGGCGGAATCGGCTGGACCTGGATGCATTCCCGTCCCGGCGGCTCGCCCGTGCTCCGCTGGATCGGCACTCTGCTGGCCATCCTTTTCATACCTGCCGTCTTTGGGCTTCTCCCCTGGCACTGGCTCTGGCTCGGCGTGCTCCCGGTCGAGGGCGTGGTGGGCCGCCTCATGGCCGGTCTGCTCGTGGGCTACCTCAACATCCAGGGCGCATGGCTGGTGGCCGGCGTGCTAGCCGCAACGGGACTTTACTTTGCCTCCGCGGTCAGCTTCTGGGCCATCGCCGAAAGCATCCATATTCGCTGGCTGCAGGCCGTCAGCTTGCATGACCGCTGGCGTAACTGGCGCGAAGAGCGCGCTGAGAGAAAAGCCGAGCGCGAAGCTGCGCGGGAAGCCGAGCATGCCAAAGAATCCGAACCAGCAGAAGCGGAGCGCCGCTCTAGTTGGTTCGCCGCCTTCTTTCGCCGCCGCAACCGTGCGCCTGAAGCAGACCCGCTGGACGAGATCCCCGCATTCCAGCGTGCCGCGCCGCCAGAGGACCAAATCCCCGTAGAGGATCAGGCCCGCAAGACCAGCATCTGGGAGCGCGCGGCGGAAACATCCTTTTCCCCGGCCGTCCCCGTCCCGGAAAATGCCCCGCCGATGCAGCCCAAGTTTGCACTCCATTCCATCGGCGACCGTCTCCCTCAGCCGTACCCCGCTGCCTCGCGGCCCATCGCCTCCCCGTGGGAACCAAACCCTGCATCTGCTCCCCGGCGAGTCGAAGAAATCGCCATCCACAGCCGGGCTGATGCGGACCTGCGCACCGCCGCCGTCGCCCCAAAAAATGTCAGCGGCTTCAAACTCCCGCCCAGCACTCTGCTCAGTGCCGGCGACGGCCCCCAGGCCGTCCGCGAAGATGACCTGCGCGAGGAAGCCAAGGTCCTGGTCGAGAAATGCGCCGAGTTCGACGTGCGCGGCCAGGTCGTCCAGATCAACCCCGGCCCCATGGTCACCACCTTCGAGTTCAAGCCCGAGGCCGGCGTCAAATACTCGCGCGTCACCGGCCTCGCCGACGATCTCTGCCTCGCCATGCGCGCTGAATCCATCCTCATCGAACGCATGGCCGGCAAAAGCACCGTCGGCATCCAGGTGCCCAACCATGAACGCGAAACCATCCACCTCCGCGACGTCATCGAGTCGGAGACCTTCCACAAGGCCAGGTCGCGGCTCACCCTGGCCATGGGCAAGGACATCAACGGCCGCATCGTCACCGCCGACCTGGCCTCCATGCCTCACGTCCTCATCGCCGGCTCCACCGGCTCCGGCAAGTCGGTGGCCATCAACGCCATGATCATGAGCCTGCTCTTCCGCACCACGCCCTCTCAGGTCCGCCTCATCCTCGTGGACCCCAAGCGCGTCGAGTTGGGCATGTATGAGGGCATTCCCCACCTCTTCACGCCCATCATCACCGAACCCAAGCTGGCCGCCAACGCCCTCCGAAACGCCGTCCGCGAAATGGAGCGCCGCCTCAAGCTGCTCGCCTCGCGCAGCGTGCGCAACATCGACCAGTACAACAAGCTCTTCGACGGCGCCATGCCCTCCCTCTTCGACGACGCCGAAGACAACGAGCCGCTACCCTACATCGTCATCATCATCGACGAGTTGTCCGACCTGATGATGCTCGACCGCTCCAACGTCGAGGAGTCCATCACCCGCCTCGCGCAGATGGCCCGCGCCGTCGGCATTCATCTTGTCCTGGCCACACAGCGCCCCAGCGTGGATGTCATCACCGGCCTCATCAAGGCCAATATCGCCACCCGCATCAGCTTCCGGCTGGCCACCAAAGTCGATTCCCGCACCATCCTCGACGCCAACGGCGCTGAGGCGCTTTTAGGCCGCGGCGACATGCTCTTCCTGCCCCCCGGCACCAGCCGCCTCATGCGCCTCCATGCGCCTCTGGTCACCGAAAAAGAGACTGCGGCGGTGGTCGATTTCTGGAAGGCGCAGGGAGATGCCGAATACGTCCATACCTTCCTCGAATCGCCTAAGGACGAGCGCGCCTCGGTCGATGGCTCCAACAGCGGCCCCGACGAAAACGACCCCATGTTCGACGACGCTGTCCGCCTGGTCTTCGAATTCGGCAAAGCTTCCACCTCGCTGCTCCAGCGCCGTCTCCGCATCGGCTACGGCCGCGCCGCCCACTTGATCGACCTCATGGAGCGCGACGGCCTCGTCGGTCCCGCCGACGGCTCCCGCCCCCGCGAACTCCTCAAAGCACCCGGCTGGCTGCACGAAGTCGCCCTCGCAAACGAATAAAGTCAGTTGTCCCACAGAGGCGGGTGTCCCGCAAAGTTGGGTGCCCCACCTTCGGCGCGCTCTTGTCTTTGCGCCTAAGGTGGGATAGCTCCACCTATCTATAGTCTTTCGCCTATACAGGCTGTTGAAAAACTCGATCCGGAGGGAGCCGGGGTCCCTGGCGCGCGCTCTTTGTGCGCTGGGGTGGAACGCCATCCGACCAGGTAGTGTTAACAGGTCCTAGGAAGCCTTGTTGCTCTTGGTATGCATGATGACAACTTTGGTCTTGCCGTCATCCTGCGACGGTTTGGCGGTAATCGTCACCATGACGGATTCCTGCTTGCTTATGGGGAGTGTGAGAATAGCGCCGTCGGTAGTGTCCAGGACCGCGGCCGCGCTGCCAAACTTGCCCTTGTAAAAATCGACGACCTGCTGCTTCGAGTCCGAAGTCAGGTATACGCCGGTCACCATCGAGCCAGTAGGCAAATCCATCTTCATGCCCCCGCGCGTGCTCTGCGCGCCGGGATAGATATCCGTGCCCAGTTCGGATGCGGTGAAGTTCTCCGACGAGTTGGCGGAGAATGTGCCGCCGGGGGTGCTCATCGTCACCTGGCCGCCGTGGCCGTTCACATGGACGGCCCGGGAGATGCGCCAAGCTGTGTATCCAACGGCTCCCAGGCCGAGAATGCCCAGCCCTACGACGATGGCGACGATAATCAGAATGATCTTGACCGCGCTGCTGCCGGATTGGGCCGGTGCGGCGGTTGGTTGGGCGGTGGTTGGCTGGGCTGCCGCCACAGCCGCCGCGCCACAGGATTTACAGAATTGCTCATTGGCGGATAATGCTGAACCGCATTTTGCGCAGAAGCTTGCCACGATGATCTCCTTGCCGTTGAGTTTTCGTCTGGATTTCTCAGCTTGTTCACCAGGCTACGAGCCAATATACCTCACCTTGCGCACGCTTGGTCCGATTTATTGCAACCAGAAGGTCCGCTCAGACAGAAAGTCCGCCGCAAGCCGCTTAGGAGATGGAACGGAAGAGCCAGAAGAGCAGACCGGAGAGCAGCGCCGCGGCGGGCAGCGTAAAGACCCAGCCGGCGGCGATGTTGCGAATGGTCGACAGGTGCAGACCGCTGTTATTGGCGGCCATGGTGCCGGCCACGCCCGAGCTGAGCACATGCGTAGTGGAGACCGGCAGACCCCAGATGTTGGCGGCGAAGATGGTGGCCATGGCGACCAGTTCGGCGCTGGCGCCCTGCGCGTAGGCAAGGTGCTGCTTGCCAATCCGTTCGCCCACCGTCACTACAATGCGCTTCCATCCCACCATGGTCCCCAGGCCCAGCGCCAGCGCAACGGCCACTTTAACCCAGTCGGGGATGAACTTGGTGGCCTTGTCCACCTTGCTCTTGTAGTTATTGAGTCCAGCGCTCTCTGCGGCGGTGAAGGCCGGGTTGTGGCTCTTGACCATCAGCCGGAGCGCCTCGCTGGCCACGTACATGTCGTTGCGGACGTTGGCCTGATCCTGCGCGGGGACTGACTTGAAGACCTTGTAGAGAGCCACTTCGTGGTTCAGGTCCTCGACCAGTTCCCGGAGCGCCAGAATGGTGTCCGGCTGAAGCTGCTGGGTGCGAATGTAATCGGTGACCTCGGCGCGGGCGTCGGGGCCCAGGATGCCGGCTTTGTCCACATGCCGGTCCAGGATGCGTCCGGCCTGCTCGGAGGCGGCAATGAACTCCTGAATGTCGTGGGCGGTGACGGCGTGGTTGAGCGCATAGGCAGTGGGAACCGTGCCGATGAGGATCAGCATGATCAGGCCCATGCCCTTTTGTCCGTCGTTGGAGCCGTGCGAGAAGCTGACCCCAGAGCAGGTGAGCAGCAGAAGGGCGCGAATGGGCCACGGCGGCGGCTGCTTGCCTTTGGGCGCCACGTAGAGCGCGGGGTACTTGATGAGCCGCTTGGAGACCAGCATGAGCAGCGCCGCTGCGCCAAAACCTATCAACGGCGAGATCAGCAAAACCTTGAAGACCTTGATGGCCTGCTCCCAATCCACGCCGGAGGTGCCGCTGCGGAGGCTGAGCAACTGGTTGGCGATGCCCACGCCGATGATGGAGCCGACCATGGTGTGGGAGCTGGAGGCCGGCAGCCCGAACCACCACGTGCTCAGGTTCCAGACGATGGCCGCGATCAGCAGGGCGAAGATCATGGAGTAGCCCGCGCCCGAACTGACCTGAAGAATCAGTTCGACCGGCAGCAGGGTGATTATGGCGAAGGCCACCGTACCGGAGGAAAAGAGCACGCCAGCTAGGTTGCAGAGCCCCGACCAGACCACGGCGATGTTAGGTTCCAACGAATGGGTGTAAATAACCGTGGCCACGGCATTGGCGGTGTCGTGGAAGCCGTTGACAAATTCGAAGCCGAGTGCGATCAGCAAGGCCAGGGCGAGCAGCAGAAAAGGCCAGACGCTGCCGATGGCGATGTTCCCCAGGTCCTGGGAGATGTGGAAGCCGATGAACGCGAGGCCGCCCACAAGCGCCAACAGAACGGCCGCTGCGCTGACCCACGCGGATGTCTTGTTCATCTTGCGGTCAAGGACCGAAGCGCTCGCGGGCATGATTTCAACCGCCGTAGCCAGGCCGGCCATCAGATTTCACCAAAGCGGCCGGAGAGAATCCGGTGGCGCCTGGGCCTCCATGGTTGAAACGCGACAAGGGAAGTACTAAGCAAATACAAAGGAGATGAACTGTGGCAGGAGAGAGAAGAGCCGGATAAATAGGCGTCCATAAAACCCCAACAACCGCATGATCGCGCTGTCGTTTGCCTGGAAAACCAATATGAAAGTAACCAAGCTGTAACAATTCTACACCGGATAGCGGGTGGGTAAGAGGCGTATGAGTTGGAGCGGTGGAAATCTCGGCGAAAGCGGGTCAGCGGATCAGGAATCCGCCAGCCCCAAAGTATTCAGCTAACTAGGGGTTATCTTTGGCCCTCTTTTGGAGTTCCTTTCAAAGGCGGCCATTGCGATCGTTGCCAATT
>JBKQRH010000102.1:0-10308 GCA_052326045.1 Occallatibacter sp.
GTGGTGAAGAATGGGACGAACAGGTTGGCGGTGCTGGAAAGGCCCGGTCCCTCGTCCTTTACCCAAATCTCCAGCATGGCGCCGTCACGGCGCCATCCGGTCCAGACTCGGCCGCTGGTGGTAAGAGACGCATCGGCAGCATTCCGCATGATATTGATCAGCACCTGCTCCAACTGATCGGGATCGCCCCGCACGGTAACCGATGGACCCGGCTCGATTAAGACCCCGAGCCGCGTTTCGAGGCTGGCGGCGCGTTGCACGGCTTCGGCCACCGCCAACGGCTGCAACTGCGGCCGCGGCAGCTTCGCCAGGCGGGCATAAGCTCCGAGAAAGCGGCTTAGACTCTCCGAACGGGCGGTGATGACGTGCAGGCCGTGGCGCATGTCGTCGCGCCAATCGCCGGGCAGATCTTCGCGCGCGAGGATGCTTTCCAGGCTGCCGGCAATCGACTTGATGGGCGTGAGCGAATTGTTGAGCTCGTGGCCCAGCACGCGCACCAGGCGCTGCCAGGCTTGCAGTTCCTGCTCGCTGAGGGCCTGGGTAAGATCGGAGATCACCACCAGCTCAAGCGGCAGTCCGCGCTCGCGGACGCGCGTGCGGCGCACTCCAAAGCGCCCGGCGCCGCCGGGAAACGAGGCTTGCAAAGTGGCCTGCTCCGGGCAGGCCAGGCAGTTATCCAGGTTCAGTGCCTCAGCCGTCTGGCCCAGCAGTCCTTCGGGCAAGGCAGCCATCAGGCGCTCGGCCGCGCGATTCACCAGGCGGAGGCGATGGTGTTCGTCGAAGGCGAAGATGGCGACGTCGATTTCGCGCATCACGGTGCGCAGAAGAGTGGTGGCCTCCAGGGCGCCGAGGCGCTGCTCGCGCAGCGTGCTGCCGAGCGTGTTCACCTCGCGCATGACGTCGCCCAAGGCATCGTCCGGACAGGGAGAACGGCCACGCACGGAAAAATCGCCCTCGCGCAAGGCGCCCAGAAGGTTTGAGAGGGTCTGCAGGGGAAAGACCACGCGCTCGCGCACGGCGAAGGCAAAGCCCAGCCAAGCGCACACAATCAGGGTGGTGAAGGTCAGCTCGTATGGCACCCGGTAACCGCCGGTCCACAGCATATAGAGAGCGATGGTGGAACCGGGCAGGCCGGCCAGGAAGGCCAGCAAAACGATGTGTCCCTCATGGCTGATGCGCGCCGGTTTGGACGATTGCGACATGGGGCGTCGTCACAATCCGTAGCGTTGCAGACGCCGGTAGAGGGCGCTGCGGCTCAGGCCCAGCGCGCTGGCGGCGTGGCTGACGTTACCGTTGAAGCGCGCCAGCGCTTTGCGAATCAGCAGCGCTTCCACGTCTTCCAGACTCATCTCTTCGAGACGCGGCGGGCCTTCACGGCCCGCGCGCAGACCGAGATCGGCGGCGCGGATGGTGTCGCCCTGCGCCATCAGCACGGCGCGCTCCACGGCGTGGTCGAGCTCGCGCACATTGCCCGGCCAGGCGTGCGCCAGCAGCGCCTTGATGGCGCTCTCATCGAAGGCGCCGAGCGGTTTGCGGTAGTGCTCGGCGTGCTGGTGCAGAAAGTGCGCGGCCAGCAGCGGAATATCCTCGCGGCGGTCGCGCAGCGGGGGAAGGTGCAGCTCGATGGTATTGAGCCGGAACAGCAGGTCCTGACGGAAGCGGCCTTCGGCCACCTGGGCGGCCAGATCGGCATTGGTGGCGGAGAAGACGCGCACATCCACGCGGCGCGTCTTGGAGGAACCGACCCGTTCGAATTCCCCGGTTTCGAGCGTGCGCAGCAGCTTGGATTGCAGGCTCTGCGAAATGTTGGCGATTTCGTCCAGGAACAGAGTTCCGCCATCGGCCATTTCGAAGCGGCCCACGCGATCCGCTTTGGCGTCGGTGAAAGCTCCCTTCACGTGGCCGAATAGTTCGCTTTCGAAGACGCCTTCGGCCAGCCCGCCGGTATTGACCGTGACCAGCGGCCGGGTGGCGCGCAGTGAAACCGAATGCAGGGTTTGCGCCACCAGTCCCTTTCCGGTTCCGTTCTCGCCGGTGATGAGGACGTTGGCGTCCGACGGACCGACCCGCGAGATCACGTCGAGAACCGGGCGCATGGCGGCCGAGTGCGCGATCAACTGCGGAAAGCGCTCGGCGCGCAGGGCGCGGTTTTCGGCTTCCAGCCGCTGGCCCTTGCGAAGCGCGCGGCCCAGCTCAATTTGGGTCTTGAGGATGGCGGAAAGCCGGGTGTTGTCCCAAGGTTTCTGGATGAAGTCGCGGGCGCCGCGCCGCATCGCCTCAACCGCAAGGTCGACCGAACCCCAGGCCGTCATCACGATCACGGGCAGCGTGGAATCGAGGCTCTGAATACGGTTGAGCAGGTCGAGACCCTCCTGGCCGGAGGTAGTGTCGCGGGTGTAATTGAGGTCCATGACGACAGCGTCGAAGTCGCGGGATTCAACGGCTTCGACAACGGCGGCGGGGGATGTGGCGGCTTCGGCCTGATAGCCTTCGCCCTTGACCAGGAAGCGCAGGGCCTCAAGCACATCGGTCTGGTCGTCCGCGATAAGGATGCAAGGCGTGCGCGAATCGAATGATTTCATCGGCGTCTAGGTGAACCGCAATCTCAAGTGTAGGGCAGTTGCCGGGCCGATGGTATTTCAGTGTGGGGCAAGAAGTTAAGCGGCGAAGGGGCGAGGCGGAGTGTCCGGAATTGGGATTTGCCGGCCGCTCACTTCTTCTCCATCCAACTCGCCCAGTATTCCTTCCATTCCACTTTCTCGCCCGCGGGCAGCACGTGGATGGGGTTCAGGCCGTCCAGCATCACGGCGTATTCGTCGGTGTGCGTCTTGCTTTTCTGGTTGGCCAGCGCTTTGGGGTGCGGGCCATGATGAATGCCGCGCGGATGCAGCGTGGCGTAGCCGGGCTTGATGTTGTCTTTGCTGAAGAAATCGCCGTCGTGGTAGAAAAGGAACTCGTCGTAGTCGGTGTTGCGGTGGAAAAACGGGACGCGCAGCGCGGCTTCGTCCTGCTCCAACGGGCGCGGAAGGAAACTGCACACCACCGCGCCTTCGGTGACGAAAGTGCTATGCGCGCTGGGCGGCAGGTGCGCGCGGTGGCTCATAATCGGGCGGATATCGCGCATGTTGAGCTTCCACGCGGTCAGGTCGCCCTTCCAGCCCACCACATCGATGGGATTGAACGGGTAGAAAACTTTCGAGATCTCGTCATCCACCTTGATGCGAACTTCCCACTCGCGATAGTCGTCGAGGTGCGGAGCCGGCTCGGGCACGGTGACGACACCGGGATCGTACAGCGCATGCTGGCCAATCAGCCCCTTATCCGGCGGCTCGAATTCCGTGCGCGATTGGATAATCAGGAAAAAATTGTCCTGCGTCTCCGGCATGATCCGGTAGGTTACGGCGCGCGGCAGCACTAGGTAATCGCCCGGTTCGAAGGTCAGGGGTCCGAAATCGGTCTCCACGGCGCCCTTGCCGCGGTGGACGAAGATGAGTTCGTCGCCATCGGCGTTGCGGTAATAGAAGGGCATGGGCTGGGAGCGGCGCGAAACGTAGAGCGTGACGTCGTGATTGCCCAGGAACGCTACGGGCGCCCCCCCAGGATCGTGGGCATCGGTGGGCGCAAGTTGATTGAGGTCGAACAGGTGCGGACGCAGTTTGCCTTCGAAGCGGGTCCAGCCGGTGGGCGCGTGGGCGTGATAGAGGTGCGCACTCTTGCCGTAAAAGCCCTTGCGGCCGTGCTCTTCCTCGAACGTTCCCTCCGGAATTCCGACGTGCGCCTGCGGCGCGAACTTGCCCCTCTTGAGTGGATACATGCCCCCTCCTTCTAAACAGGATACGCGGAACCACGCGCCGGTGGGGAAACCTTCAGGCTAGCGGCGTGCGGAGCGTGCCGATGTGTTCGATTTCCAGTTCCACCACGTCGCCGCGACGCACCGGAAGCCGCAACGCCAGGGGGAAGGCGATGATATCGCCCGGCAGAACGATGTCGCTCGCGGACAAGTTCTCGATGGCGTTTTCGAACTGGGGACGGAGCTTGCCGGTATGCGCCTGTCCGAGCAACTCACCGTTGACACGAACCCGTACCGCCAGGTTGTAGGCATTGCCAATCTCGTCGGGCGTCACCAGGCACGGACCTTGGGCTGAGAGGCGCGCGCCGAAATCGTTGACGGCGGTGAAACCGGCGATATACTCGCGGGCTTCCATGGCGTTGATGTCTATGCCCTGTTTGCCAATCACGGCGGCGAGTTTCGCTTCCATCTCGGGCTCCGCCTGGCAATGGATTTCCACGCCGGTGCCCACGCGCGCCGGATTGGGCACGGGGGCGCAGAGGCGCACTTCATTCGGCTGGTACACCAGCGTCTCGTCGTTGGGACCGCGCGGCGGATTATCGCCCTTCCACCAGCCGAACGGTTGCGGGCCGGATTCTCGGAAAAGCTCATCTGTGGAGTTGATTGCGCGCAGGCCGGCGCGCAGATACTCAAGCATGCTGGAAGGCGCCAGCGCGTTGGCCAAGCGCTGCGGCTCGGGCTCGCCCTGTTGCGAAAGGTACCAGGCGGTCGCGAAATTCACGTCGATGATACGGTCTTCGTTCCACACACCGACGCGGCTGTGCCGGCCGACAGGCGTCGACACTTCGAAGGTGCAGAGCTTCATTGGTTCTATCAAGGGTACCGCGAAGAGCGGCCCGCCGGGGAAGTATTAAGGAGTTACAGGGCCTCTTTCTTCACTTCCCGCAACCCGTCACGCTCACCGGCCATTCACGGCCGGATCGGGTATGTTCGTCGCCGGCGTGGCGGATCGGAGCTATTCGTATACGCTCCTCGATTCTTCCGCCGCCGGCAAGTGATCGGTCGGGCGCGCCCACCATGCATAGAAAGTCGGCAGCAGGAAGGTGCTCATGACCAGATCGACGATCAGGCCGCCGACGATGACGATGGCAAACGGCCGTTGCGAATCGGACCCGATCTCATGCGACAGGGCGGCGGGCAACAGGCCCAGCGTGGCCACCAGCATAGTCATCATGATCGGCCGTAGCCTTCGGACAGCGCCTTCAATGGCGGCGTTTTCAATCGTGAGTCCCCGCGCCCGCAATTGGTTGATGTACTCCACCATGATTACGCCGGTCTGCACCGAAGCGCCGAACAGGGCAAGGAATCCCACGCCTGACGAGACGCTGAAGTGCGTGTTCGTAATATAGAGCGCCAAAAGTCCTCCCACGCGCGCCACGGCCACGTTGACCAGGTGCAGGCATGCCCATTTGGCGGAACCGAAGGCGCCGTAGATAATCATGAAGATGAAGAAGACCGTCAAGGGGACGATAATTAATAGCCGCGCCTCGGATCTTTTCTGACTCTCGTATTCGCCCTCCCAGTTGATGTGGTAGCCGCGCGGCAGTTGCACTTGTGTGCTGACCTTCTTGATCGCCTCCTCCACAGCACCGCCTAAGTCACGCCCACGCACGCTGTATTTGATTGCAATGTACCGTTCGTTTCCTTCCCGGTAGATCTCCGAAGCGCCGTCCTGCTCTTGGATCTTCGAAAGCTGGGCGAGCGAGACTCGTTCACCGGTGGGCGCCAGCAGGCGAATGCTTTCAATCATTTCCCTTTTGTCGCGGTACTGCGGCAGATAGCGCATTACCAGGTCATACCGTGCCTCACCCTGCAGCACTTGAGTGAGGGCGTTGCCGCCCACCGCGGTCTGGATGGCGTCCTGTACGTCCGCTACGTTGATCTGATACCGCGCCGCCTGCTGGCGATCGACAGTCACGTTCAGGTTCGGCTGGCCGAGCAAGCGAAAGACTCCGAGGTCCTCGATTCCCTTGACCCCGCGCATGATGCTAACGATCTGGTCGGCCTTGTCTTCGAGAATTCGCAGGTCGTCCCCGTAGAGTTTAGTGGCAAGCTGTCCCTTCACTCCGCTAACCGCTTCTTCCATGTTGTCCGCGATGGGTTGGGAAAAGTTCCAGATGACTCCCGGAATTCTTTCCAGCTCCCGATTCATAGCGGAAATAACTTCCTCCTTATTCTTGTGAAATCCGGGACGCCACTGTGCCTTCGGTTTCAGGCCGACGAAATACTCGGTATTAAAGAAGCCGGTGGTGTCGGTTCCATCATCCGGGCGCCCCGCCTGGCTGGTGCATTCGGTCGCCTCGGGGAACGAGCAGAGCAGGAGCCGGGCTTGGTTTGTCAAACGGACACTTTCAGTGGGGCCGGTGCTCGGCGCCAGAGTGCCGCGCACCCAGAGCGAGCCCTCGTCCAGATGGGGTAGAAACTCCGATCCAATCCTTTCGCCCCGCAACAGCCAGAGGCTGCAACACACCGCGGCCAGGGAGACCGCAACCATCACCCAACGGTGACGTATGGTCCAGGTAACGGCATGCCGGTATAGTCCGGTGACCCAGACCAGCAGCGGATTCTGCCATTCGGGCGTCTCCCTGCGATACAGAAAACTCGCCAGGACCGGAGCGATGGTCATCGAGAATATCACCGCACCCAGCAGGGCGAAAGCCACTGTCCAGG
The DNA here is from genome assembly GCA_052326045.1 of Occallatibacter sp. Lineage (GTDB taxonomy): Bacteria > Acidobacteriota > Terriglobia > Terriglobales > Acidobacteriaceae > Telmatobacter. The sequence continues at coordinate 6,521 of JBKQRH010000102.1, forward strand.
CCATCGGGCGGAAGAGCCTGCCTTCCACCCGCTGCAGCGTGAAGATAGGCAGATACGCGGTAATGATAATCGTAATCGCGTAAAACACCGGTCTCTGCACTTCGTGAGCGGCGGCCCGAATGCGGTCCGGTATGGACTTCGACGCCTGCTCTCGGTGGCCCAGATGGCGGACGATGTTTTCGACCATCACCACCGCCCCGTCCACGACCATTCCAAAGTCCAGGGCGCCAAGCGAAAGAAGATTGGCCGGGATGTGGCGAACATCCAGCAGAATGGAAGCGAACAATAACGAGAACGGGATTGTGGCCGCTACAATTAGAGCGCCCCTGACGTTCCCAAGAAAGAGGATGAGAACGATCGTAACAAGAATGAAACCTTCCCCAAGATTATGCAGCACTGTGTGGGTTGTGTACTGCACTAACTCGCTGCGGTCGATGAACGGAACGATCGTTACGCCGCGAGGCAGAATATGGTCGTTCAACTCCTTCACCTTGGCGTGCAGTCCTTCCAGCGCCGATTCCGCATCCGCGCCTTTCCGCATCGGCACCCAGGCGGAAACCGCGTCGTCGTTGTCCACGATCTGTCCGTCTTCGCGGCGAATCGCGCGGGCAAACTGGCCGCGCCGGATCTTGGGGCCCTGCGCAATGGTAGCGATATCCCTCATGTGAAGCGGCGTCCCGTTCTTAGTCAGGATCACCGTGTTACTGATATCGCGTACGTTGCCCACCAGCCCCACTTCCCGCACGTTGATCTGCTGCAGCCCGGCTTCGATGAAGCTGCCGCCTGCATTGACGTTGTTGTTGGAAAGCTGTTGCTCCACCTGCGAAAGGCTGAGGCCGTATGAAATAAGCTTGTTCGGGTCGATGCGCACCTGATACTCGCGAGTAGGTCCACCGAAACTGGCAACATCGACGATATTCGGCACCGCCTTCAGGTTTTTCTCCACCACCCAGTCTTCCATGGACTTCAGTTCCATCACGTCATAAGCCGGATTCGTGTTGTGCAAGGTGAAGAAGTAGATCTGGCCGGCGGGACTCCAATCCGTGCCCATCTGGGGCACAACGCCGTTCGGCAGAGTGGCTTGCGACATACGTTCCAAGACCCGCTCGCGATTCTGGAAATTATCCGAATCATCGCTGAAGATCAATTTGATGTCGGACAACCCGAAAAGCGAAAACGAGCGCAGATGTGTCACTTCAGGGATGCCATTCATGACAATCTCAAGCGGAATCGTGACCTGTTGTTCGATTTGTTCCGCCGAGATCCCTGGCCATTGCGTGATGATCTCGACGTAGTTGTCCGCCACGTCCGGATACGCGTCAACAGGAAGCGCGTGGAAAGCCACGACGCCGCTCGCGATCAGCAGAACGCCGAACGCCAACACGAAAAGGCGCTTGTTCAGGGCAAAATCGACTACCCGGCGAATCATCTATTGCTCCACGGTGTTCTGGAATACCAGCGCATTCGCAATCACTTGTGCGCCCGGCCGGATGCCCGATATGACTTCCTGCATGTTCTCGGGAAGCATGTTCCCGGCGTCCACTTCCACGCGCCGGAACCGCCCGTTGTCGGCTGGCGTATAGACCCAGTCGCGGTCGTGTAAATGCAGAATCGCGGTGGCCGGCACGGTCGCGTGCTTCTCCGCTCTTTCGCCATGGAAAGTCGCCGTGACAAACATCCCAAGGCGCATCAGGCCGGGATTCTCCACTTCCAGGCGGACCTTGGCCGTGCGGATATTGGGGTCGATCATTGGCAGAATGTTGCTGATCCGCCCCCTCAGGACCCGATTCGGATAGGCCGCCAGATGGATGTCCGCGTACTCGTCGATGTGGACCTGCGCCATGTCGTTTTCGTACACGTCGCAAATGATCCAGACGCGGGATACGTCCGAGATCGTGAACGGATTCGGTGGAGTCAGGGCCTGTACGCCCGATGAGTTCGTGATTTGCTGGTCGGTAATCACGCCTGCAACCGGCGCGTAGACGGGGACGATTCCCGTCGGATGGTCGGGGTTCGATCCGAGAAGCTGCAAATGCTCGGTGGTGGTCTCGAGATCGACCCTGGCATTGTCCTCCGCATTTTGGGCGACTTCCAGGGCGCTCTTCGGGACCGCGCCGTTGTCGTATAGGAGCTTCGCACGATCCAGTTGGATCTTGGTGAGTTGCTCGTTCTTGACGGCCTTGCGGTAATCGGAGAACGCCCCCGCGATGTCCGTGCTTCTGACCTTGAACAGAATCTGGCCTTTCTTCACCTCATCGCCCAGCCGCGCATCGATTTCCACAACGCGGCCCGAAGCCAGCGAAGCCACCGGGACCTGTCGCGACACATCGGGACTGACCACGCCGGTGACATTTAGCTCCGGCGTGGCGATGTGCTCGCCGGCCGTGGCCAGAGGAAAACGCTCCGGATGATCCATCTTGAAATTGCTGCCATCCAGGTCGGCCACCACCGTGCCAGGGATCGGACCAGTGCCGGATGGTGCGCTTTGCCGGGGAATAACCTTACCTTCGCACCCGGTGAAAAGCAGATTCAACACCAGGCACAAACTTGCTGCAACGAAGAATGAGCGGTTCATTGTAATACCTCCCGGCCGGCTGCCAGGTTCATTTGCGCGGCCGCCGTTAAATAGGAAGCAATCAGGTTTAAGTAAGCCAATCGAGTGTCCCGGTATGCTTTTTCCGAATCCAGGTAATCGAGCAGCGACGCACCGCCATTCTGATAGGAAAACGAGACCTTATCGCGGGTGTCGATGGCTAGCTTTAGATACTTTGCCTTGTAAGGGCGGAGGAGATTGATGGCGCTGACTAATGTCACATAGGCGGAGTCCACGTCGCTGAACACCTGCGCCCGGGCGGCGTCGCGCAAACGCTCGTTCCGCCCGATGTCGATCTGGGTCCTGATCTTTTCGCCCTGGTTCCGATCGAAGATCCGCAGCGGAATCGTGACGCTGAAACCCATGTAGGCGGGGATTGGCGGGTTGCGCGCAAAATCCACGCTAAACGCCGGATCGGTCGAGCCGTTGGCTACGGCAAGCCGATGGTTGACCTGCGCCAACTCCACGTTCTGCACGGCCGCCTTCAAATCCGGCCGCGCCGCGAGCGCGGCATTTCGGAATTCTTCCTGCGCCATTAACTGCTCGCTGAAGTCGTACGGCCCGGTGATGTCGAACTGCTCGATCGGCGTCCGATCGTCCAGGAGCGTCAGGAGTTGAATCTTGGCGGTCCGAAGATTCACTATGGCCATTTCATAGTCGGATTCGAACTGGACGCGCTGCAGCTCCAGCCGATCCAGATCGATTTGGGCCAGGTCGCCCGCTTGGAAACGAGTACGGTTGACGGTGAGTTCCCGATCCCAGTAGTCCAGGTTTTCCTTCGCATTCTGCAAGACCGCCTTAGCTTGCAACGCTTGGATAAACGCATTTCGAAGGGTGAACGTCAGGGTCCGCGCCTGGTCCAGATAAGAGGAGTCAGTGATATCCGTGGTCTTCTTCGCGCTTTCCAGGCGCAACTCACGCTTATGTTCGCGCTCGTGCAAGTAACTGAGCGACCCGAACGGAAGCGCATTGGTCAGCGGCCGGTAGACTTGGGTCCCAGCCGGCGAAGCAATAGTCGCGAATGGATTGATCTGGTCTAGGGTTCCCGTCAGGCTCGGATTGGGCCGCAGATAAGCGGTGATCTCGGCCGCTCGGGATTCGTCGATGTTCGCCCGAGCGGCCTTTAAGGTCGGGTTCGCAGCCTCGAACCTGTCCTTTATCTGTTGCCAGGTGAAGGTGGTCTGGCCAAAGGCTG
>JBKQRH010000103.1:0-43684 GCA_052326045.1 Occallatibacter sp.
TTCCGCCAGCGCCGACACGCTCGGACAGTCCTTCATCCGCTCCATCGCCATCTGACGGAACGACAGAGGGTATTTGCCGACTCGCTTCCTTGCCACTTGCAGTTCCTTTCCCTGCCAAGTGTCGCAAAGCCAAGTGTCTCATTTTGTGGGGGCAGTCCACAATTGTAAATCCACCGCCATTGCTACCGCCAAGTATTAGAATCATGCACGTTTGTATCCGGATAGCATTTTTGGCGAGGGACAACAGCAACGCCAGGGAATCATCATGCCATCAGTTTCAGAGCAACGTAACCATGAACCAACGACCTGAGGATTGGAGGTTGCGGGCGGGAAACCTGCGTTCTTGCCTTCGAGGGCGAGCAGTTGCGCCTGGACACGATCGTCTTCGACGGCGGGGTTAGATAGAATCTTCCTGCCGGATACCGCTGCCGGGCAACCGGACCCTATGGGAGCGACAGCCAACCTTTTGAATCGGATACCGGGTGTGACACAAATGGCCGTACTCATTCCAGCGCGGCGGCAGGAGCGGGCACTTGCCCCGCTGGTTGACGCATTGCACGATGCGGGCTTTGGCGCCATCATTCTGGTTGACGACGGCAGTCCCGCTGAAGACCAGCAGTTCTTCGCCTCGCTGGCAGCGAATACTCGAGTTCACCTGTTGCGCCATGCAGTCAATCTTGGCAAAGGCCGGGCGCTCAAGACCGGTATCAACTACTTTCTCACGGCTTTCCCGGACTATGTTGGGCTGGTCACTGCTGACGCGGACGGACAGCACTCCATCGGGGACATTGTCCGCGTCGCCAGCGCATTGCTGGTCGCTCCCGGCCGCGCCGTTCTGGGATGCAGGAGCTTTGCCGGCGAAGTCCCACTCCGAAGCCGCTTTGGGAATGTGCTGACTCGAGTGGTCTTTCACTTCGTCATCGGGCTCCGGTTGAGCGATACGCAGACCGGCTTGCGAGCCTTTCCATCGGCCCTTTTGCCCGAGTTGCTGGCCTCGCACGGAGAGCAATACGAGTACGAGATGACCGTGCTTGCGCACCTTTGCCGCCATGGGCAGGCGCCGATTGAGATACCGATTTCGACCATTTACCTGGAGCAGAATCGTTCCTCGCGCTTCAATCCGTTGCTCGACTCGATGCGCATCTATTTTGTGTTGTTGCGCTTCTATGCCTCGTCGCTGACTTCGGCGGCTCTTGATTTCGTCGGCTTCATCCTGATCTTCGCTCTCACGCACAGTGTGCTCGCGAGCCTCATCGCCGGCAGGCTAAGTTCGCTGGCCAACTTCGTCCTGAACAGGGGCTTTGTCTTTCATCCCGGAATACGCGTGGGGGTGGCGCTGGGCCGCTACTATCTGCTGGCCATCGCCGTGGCCATCGTCTCCTATGGATCGATACGAGAACTTACAGGCCATCTGGGCTGGAATATCCTGGCCAGCAAGGTGATTGTCGAAACCCTGCTCTCGCTGGCGACCTTTTCAGTGCAGCGCACATTTGTATTCCCGGTTGCGCCGGAAGAGTAAACAGACCTTGATTGCCGCAGATACGCGGCGGCGCCTGGGGGCGCAAAGATCCGGTCCGGATCATTTGGATTGCCTGGCGATTTCAGAGCGGGCCCAGGCAAGATTGTTCTTTGCCAGTTGAAAATCGGGTTTTAGCCGGATCGCTGTCTGCGCAGCCTGAATCGCCTGATCCCACTTTTTCATCGCCGCATAGCCGGCCGCAATGTTGTTGTACGCCTCGGCGTAGCCGGGACGAAGCCGCAGCGCCGCCCGCGCGTCCTGGATGCTTTTCTCGTACTGACCGGCCTGGTAGTCCTGCAAGGAAGCATTCAGCCAGTCTTCCGCGGTCACGTGGGGCGCTGATTGCGGCGCCTTCCCGGCCTTCTCGCTGGTGTAGAGTGCAAGATTGTTCTTGGCGAGAATGAATTCCGGTTTAATGCGCAGAGCCGCGCGCTCATTTGCGATAGCGGAATCCCATTGCCGCAAGCCCGCGTAGGCGGCGCCAATATTGTTGTAGGCGATTTCAGAGTCCGGCTTCAAGCGCAGGGCCTGTTGAGCGGCTGCTATGCAAGCGTCGTAGCGCCCGCCCTGATATTGGTAAAGCGAAGCGTTGATCCAATAATCGGCGCTCTGGGCTGCGGGACGCTGAAGGATCTCCCTGGCCGCGGCGTCGCCGGGTTCGATGTTCAACGACTGCCTGGCGACAGCGCGCGCTTTGTCCATTTCGCCAGCCGCAAAATATGCCGCCGCCAGCAGGTCGGCCGATTTCAGGCGGGCGGGGTTCAAACGTACGGCTGCTTCAAGCTCCCGCACGGCATCGGCGATCCTGCCGCTCTGGTAGAGCCAGAGGCCATAGAAAAAATGGCCTTCATCATTGGCCGGCGAAAGAGCGACAGCGCGCTGGAAGTGCGTCTCCGCCTCCGCGCTGCGATTCATGGCTCCCAGAACGATGCCGAGATTGGTCTCCAGCGCAGGATAATTCGGCGTATAAAGGAGAGCGCGTTGAAAGTAGTCGAGCGCAGCGGGATAGGCGCCCTTGGCCATCTGCGTCAGCCCGTAGTTCATCAGCCCGCGCCCGTTGCGCGGGGATTTCTCCACGTCGTTCAGCCACAAAGACTCTTCCGTGCGCCACACGCGGTTGCGAACGTGCGCGCCATACGCATACACCGCGAGCAGCGCTATGGCGGCCGCCGCCGCCGCGCGCCAGGCCGCCGCCGCGCTCTTGCCGGCCGCCAGCCGCTCCACACCCAAAAACGCCGCCCACGCCGCCGCCAGCGCCAGGCCAACGAAGGGCAGGTACATGCGGTGATCGTTCTCCACTTCCGAGAGCCGGTAAAGCGAAGTCGGTAATGACGCAATGAGAAACCAGAGCAGCCCATAGGAGACCGGCCGCAGCGCCTGCCTCCGCGCCGTGATCCATGCTGCCGCCGCCAGCAGCGCCACAAACGCAAAGCCCGCCAGAGCCCCGGCCGTCAGCCCGCCGAAGGGCTGCAGGTCCGTGTCCACGTTCAGGTGAATGGGCAGGAAAAACGAGCCGAAGTAGCGCATCAGGACGAACGGCTGCGTGATGCAGTACGAGTACGCCGAGATCTGCGATGGGAAATACGTCTTCGGCGTCATGGCACCCTGCAGAGCCATCAGCAGGACACACACCAGGATGGACGGCAGTGTCAGCAGGAGGGCCTTGCCGTAGTTGCGCTCGCCCTCGCGCTCGAACATCGCGATGTAGAGAAACAGGAGCAGAGGGAACACCACGGCCGGCGGCTTGCTGAGCAGCGCGAATGCCAGCGGAAGCAAGTACAGCCCGGTCTTTCTCAGCTTCGGCAGCCGCGCATAAACAGCCAGCCCCGCAACCACGCCCAGCGCACAATAGATGTCTCCGCGCTGGATGATGTAGTTCACCGTCTCCGCCATCGCCGGATGCAGCCCATACCACGCCACCGCCAACAGCGAAATATGCCGGTTCGCGATTGCCGCTTCCGCTTGAGGCCGCGCCGCGTTCAGAATGGCCGTAAAAAACGTATCCATTACCGCCAGTTGCAGCAGAAACACTAAAAACGTGGAAAGGTGAAACCAGAACGGGTTGTAGCCGTGGCCCAGCTTATAGTCCAGCGCCAGTGATGCCGAAACGAACGGCCTGTAAGTCCGGTTCGCCGGCAACACGCTGAACGTCGTCGCGTCAGTAAAGAAGCGCGGCAGGTTGCGCAGGCTGCGGATATACGGGTTGTCCACGACGGTGTGGAAATCATCGAAGTGAAATGAATTGTGAAAGGAATTTGAGTAGACGGCGCTGACCGCCAGAAGAATGACGGCCAACCACAAAGTTTGCCGAGAACGAAACAACTGCGCTCCTCCGGTTTTCGTGTGGGTAAGGCGCAAAGTGAAACCCGTTCCGATGCCGGGATCATTCTGCCAGTTCTTCGCGCTGTTGGGTAGTGCGTTGCCGCGTTCACACCAGCATACCGCTCCGAGCCATCATTCGTGGCTGGGATGGGCCCTTGACCGGCGTATGTGACGGTGCAATGAATGCACATAAATATCTTCAAATCAATTACTTAATGGCAGCGCCCGGGCAGCGCAGAGGACAGCGGGAGCGATTCTTCAGAGTAATTTCAAGAAAACTCCTTGCTTCGTTGCAGGGGCTTCGGATATACGAAAGGGTTGTCTTAGGTTACCTCCAGGCCGGCACGATGCCGTTTTTTCTGGACAATGACGGCGTGCCGTTATGACAGTTGAAGGATATGCGCTGAGGCAGTAGTTTGCCTGCCGGCATTCCGCCTGGAACTGCGACGGCTGTGCGCTGCCGCAGGCGCGATTCAGCCAACGTATAAGTATCCGCGCGCCGTGGCGCGGCGTGTGTTGCCAGGGAAGCATGTTTTCAGGAGCAAAGAAATCAGGAGAAGAACGATGAGCCAGCGGATCTGGGTGAAGTGGATGGCGGCGGCAATAGGTTTGGCATTGGCGGCGGGCGCGGCACATGCTACCGACGCTACCGTTGCGGGGGACACGTACGTCAACAGCGCGCATCCGACAACCAACTACGGGGCGTTGTCGAACCTGTACGTGAATAGTTCCGGCACGGCGCTGATCCAGTTCGACCTGTCCTCGCTGCCCGCCGGCACCACGGCCAGCCAGATCGGCAAGGCGACGCTGAAGCTGTACGTGAACCGGATCAACAACTCCGGGGTGGTCAGTGTGCAGCTGGTCACCAGCTCCTGGAGCGAGTCCACGGCGACCTATGCGACGATTCCCTCCCTGGGCTCGACTGTAGCCTCGTTCACGCCTGCGGCGGCCGGGCAGTTCATCGTCGTCGACATCACCTCGCTGGCGCAGGGCTGGGTAACCACGCCCGCCAGCAACTATGGCGTGGCCTTGAGCACAACGTCGGGCGATGTGGTCTTCGATTCCAAGGAGAACGACGAAACCAGCCACGTGGCGCATCTGGACATCACCGTGATCTCGCAGGGACCGGCCGGGGCCACCGGGGCCACGGGCGCGCAAGGACCGCAAGGCATTCAAGGGATACAGGGCATTCAGGGCACGACAGGCGCTACTGGCGCACAGGGCATTCAAGGCGTAACCGGCGCCACCGGCGTTACTGGCGCCACGGGCGCGACGGGTGTTACGGGCGTCACGGGGGCGACGGGTGTTACAGGCGCGACAGGAGCCACAGGCGTTACTGGTCCAACCGGCGCAACCGGGGCCACGGGCGCCACCGGCGTTACTGGCCCAACTGGCGTCACCGGCGACACGGGAGCTACTGGGCCCCCGATTACCTTCCAGGGCACATGGAGCGGTTCTCCTACCTATTTCATCGGGGATGCCGTCTACTTGAATGGAACGAGTTACATCGCGTTGACCTCGAACCAGAATGTCAATCCGGCCACGGATGTGGCTGGTTCTGGCGGCCACTGGTCTCTTCTTGCGGAGATGGGCGCCACCGGCGCAACCGGCGCGCAGGGCGTACAAGGTATCCAGGGCATTCAGGGCAATACCGGCTCGACAGGGGCCACGGGCCCAACTGGAGCGACCGGAGCTACCGGTGCGACGGGCGCCACCGGAAGTCCTGTGAACTTCCTGGGCGCCTGGGTATCCGGCACGCAATATCAAGTAGGCGATGCCGTCTCCGATATCAATGGCAGCAGCTATATTGCCACGCATTTCATATCCGCCTCCACGACTGATCCCGCAAGCGATTCCACCAATTGGGCTTTGCTGGCTGCCAGTGGCGCAACGGGGGCGACGGGCGCAACCGGCGCAACGGGAGCACAAGGTATCCAGGGCATTCAGGGCGTCACCGGAAGCACGGGGGTGACGGGCGCAACCGGTGTCACGGGCGTAACGGGTAATACGGGAGCGACCGGTGCGACAGGGATTCAGGGCGCAACGGGCGCGACCGGCACTATCGGCGCGGTTACAAATTATGCCAGTGGAACGACCTATTCAGCGGGACAGGTCGTTTTCTGCGCTAGTGCTTGTTCGACCAACGGCTCCAGCTACGTCTCGCTGACGAATAGCAACCAAGGCAACGATCCAGCGACCAGCAGTGCGAACTGGCAGATGATCGCGCGGGCCGGGGCGGCCGGCGCGACAGGCGCAACCGGAGCCACGGGCCTTGGAGAGCAGGGCAACACCGGACCCACCGGAGCCACCGGAGCCACGGGGCTGGCCGGTTCAGGTTTCTATTCGACGTCTTTGGTTCTTCCCAGCTATACAGGTTCCACTTGGAACCCCGCCAGTGGCATACCTGCGTATGGGAACAGTACATCTCCCACGGCGGAATTCAACAACATCATGCAATCTACGCTCCCCAGCGCCTGCACGTTGAAAAACCTGAGCATCCGGGTCTCCTCCAATATTGGTGGCTACGGCGGAAACGACACGCTAGTCTTTTCCATCATGCACAACGGCGCGCTCTCGCCGATCACCTGTACTCTCACGGTCTCCGGCTCGGGCACCACAACCTGCAGCGACACGACGCACACGGTCTCCGCTGCCGCGGGCGATTTGTTCGCGTTCTATTTCGTCGATACCAATGGCGCTGATGCGGACAATACCCCGTATGTGTACGTCGCTTCGTCGGTGGCTTGCGATTGAGACCGCAGCAACAGGCCGGAGGCCAGCAGCCATTTTGGGGCAGCACGAGTCAGGCAGGATAGGCAGGCTGTTACAACCCGGGCTTTGATGGCCGACGCAATTGCGTGGCGAGAGTTGTTGAAGGAAATGGAAGCGGTGGTTACAGTGAAACAGATGTCGATCTCAGCCGGCTGCTGGCGGGTTGTGGACATTGGCGGGTAGTAAGACATAACTGGTCTTTCCCCTAAACCGGCCGCTGCGACAGGAACATCTCACAGCGGGAGAAGAAACGAAGCATCAACCCCCAAGATGCCTGAAAGGAAACGAAGATGTCAGATCAATACATCGGCGAAATCAGGATGGTCGGATTCAACTTTGCGCCAGTAGGCTGGATGCTGTGCAACGGCCAAATCCTGGCCATCTCGTCCTATAACGCGCTTTTCGCGCTGCTGGGCACCACCTTCGGCGGGGATGGCGTGCGCACCTTCGCGCTTCCCGATCTACAGGGACGGGTTCCCATCAACGTGGGCAACGGCGCGGGGCTTCCGGTTTACACCTGGGGCCAGAAGGGCGGCTGGGCGAGCGTAACGCTACTGGCTAACAACCTGCCGGCGCATACTCATCAGATTACTCCGCCTGTTTCAAACGTCGTTGGAACTACCAACAGCCCAGTGGGCGGATTCCCTGCCGTTGACAGTACAGTGGTGTCCCCGGAGACTTTACACGCGACGGCAGCCACCAAGAGTTATGCCACTGCTGCCGTTTCCGGTCAGACAGCAGGCACCTATCAAAGCGGTTCTGCGGGGGGCAATGTGCCGCTGAACATCCAGCCGCCGTATCTGGCGGTGTACTTCATCATCGCGGTAACGGGCGTCTTCCCGACGCGCGAATAAATCGAATGCGCCGGCGACCAGCGCTGCCGGCGCCCTCACATTGCGGCGCCGAGGAACCATGCCGGCTTGCGAGACATCATCGGTTGCCTTCGGGATGCGGCCTGCTCAGCCGGAAGACGCATCGTTTCTCTTTCAACTCTTTGCGGAGTCGCAGGAGCAGCTGGCCGCATTGCAGTCCAATGAAGCGCTGTGGCGCTCTTTGGTCGAGATGCAATACCGCGGACGGAAGATGACCTACGCCGCGCAGTATCCGGAAGCGGAGGATTCGATCTTGCTTGGGGATGGCGAAGAGCCGGTGGGCCGCTTGCTGGTGGATCGTAAAGTGGATTGCTGGCGAATTGTGGACATCGCCGTGTTGGCGGCGCATCGCGGCAGGGGATTGGGAACCAGCGTGCTGAAAGAATGCCAGCGGCAGGCGGCGGCCGCGGGAGCCGGACTGGAATTGCAGGTTGCGCCATTCAATCCGGCGCGGCGGCTGTATGAGCGGCTGGGCTTTGAAGCGACGCGCGAGAATGCAGTTGCGGCAGAGATGGTTTGGAGCCTGGCAAGACAAAGGCAAGCGCGATGAAACGGGTAAGAGAACAAGTGAGATTGGCAGAGGGAACGATGAATCCGACACAGACCGCCAGGCTGACGCGCGCATGGCGCGCCCTCCCGTTGCTTGCCATGGCCGCAGGGCTGGTTTTCGCGCTTGGGACAACGGAAGCGCGGGCGCAGAACGCGGCGCAGCGGGCGGCGCTGGAGCGACTGAGCCATAGGCATGCGAATACCGCGCCGGTTAATGGCGTGGAAGCGACCACGGTTCCACTCGTTCAACCCACCGGATTGGCGTTCGACACGGCCGGCAACCTGTACATCGCCGACACCGGCGACAACGTCGTCCGCGAAGTGAATCTGGCCGGAATCATCTCCACCGTAGCCGGGGACGGCGAGCAGGGCTTCGGCGGCGATGGCGGAGCAGCCACCAGCGCGTTGCTCGACTCGCCCAACGGCATAGCCGTCGATTCCAACGGCAACCTCTATATAGCCGACAGCCACAACAATCGCATCCGCGAGGTGAGCGGCGGAGTGATCGCCACCATCGCTGGAACCGGAGCGGCCGGATTTTCCGGCGATGGCTCGGCGGCCACGGCGGCCACATTGAGTTATCCCACGGCGGTAGCCGTTGACAGCAACAGCAACGTCTACATCGCGGATACCAACAACCATCGCATCCGCGAGATCACCGGGACGACGATCAATACCGTGGCCGGTAATGGCAGCCAGTTCTACTCCGGCGACGGCGGCCCGGCGACGGCGGCGGGACTCGATTCGCCCAACGGCGTTGCGGTGGATGCGGCGTTCAATATCTATATCGGCGACACGCACAACCAGCGCGTGCGCATGGTGACCTTCGCCACCGGAATCATTACCACGCTGGCCGGCACGGGCGTTCAGGGATTCACCGCGGACGGCCCGGCGGCGTCAGCGGCGCTGGCGCTTCCGCGCGGCGTTGCAGTGGATGCCTCGGGCAACGTCTATGTGGCCGACAGCGACAACAACCGCATCCGCACCATCAGCCGCGGGCAGGTGACTACCATCGCCGGCAACGGCTCTGAAGGCTTCACCGGCGATAGCGGCCCTTCCACCAGCGCATCGCTGGACACGCCGCACTCGGTGATCGCCAACGGAAGCGAAATTCTGTTTGCGGACACGGAGAACAATCGCGTTCGCCAGGTGACCAGCGGCACGCTCAACACCATTGCCGGCCCGCCTGGATCGGGCACCGAATCCCTCCTGATCGGCAGCGCGTTTTCCACCCTCTATGGGACAGGCACGCTGACCGCGACATTCTCGAACGGCGGCCTGACGGGCACCGGCCTGGTGACCTTCTACGACGGTGAAGGCGCAAGCCCGGCGGTGATTGGCCAGGCGCCGCTCACACACAACGCCGCCACCGTCAACACCGGCACGCTTTCCGCGGGCACCCACTACATCGTTGCCGCCTACGCCGGGGATGCCAACAATGCCGCTATCATCAGCGGGGTATATGTGTTTGTCGTCGCCCCGGTGCAGTTGACGGCCGTGGCCAACGCCGTGAATCTTCTGTACGGCCAGGCCATTCCCGCGCTGACCGGAACGCTCACCGGCGTGCTGCAGCAGGACGCCGGAAACGTGACCGCGGTGTTTTCAACGGCAGCGACCATTACTTCCGCGCCGGGGAGTTATCCGATTGCGGTTACGCTGACGGGCTCAGCGGCGGGCAACTACACGGTAGTTCCGGGCGCAGGATCGGGCTCAGTGGCGATTGCGCAGGCGCCGTCGATCACGACGCTCACCGCCAGCAGCACAGCGCCGGTCTCCGGCACAGCTATCACGCTCACGGCCACGGTGGCTTCCAGCACCAGCGGCACGCCTACCGGTACGGTCAACTTCTTCAACGGCGCAACGTTGCTGAATTCCACTCCCGCTCCTTTGAGCGGCGGCATTGCGACGCTGGCCCTGAATACGCTGCCCGTCGGCACGCTGAGCCTTGTGGCCGTCTACAGCGGCGACGTCGACTTCACCTCCAGTTCCTCGTCCAAATTGACCGGGTCCGTGGTTTCGCCGGAGTTCAGCATCGCGGCCTTGCCGGCCGCGCAGACAGTGCTGCCTACACAATCCGTCCATTACACCATCACGCTGACGCCGGTGAATCCGACCTTCGTCTATCCCGTCAGCCTGTCGGCAAGCGGATTGCCGGCGGGCGTGACCGCCTCATTCGCACCATCCTCGATCGCGACGGGCGCGGGCGCATCCACCGTTACGCTTACGCTCAGCGCGGGCAGTCAGGCCAGACTGGAGAAGGGCAGGCAGCCGTTCGCAGGAACGGGGCTGCCCGCCACGCTGGCGCTGCTGCTGTTGCCGCTCGTGTTCAACCGGCGCTTCCGGCTGCGCGCGGCCAGGCTTTCGCGCGCGGCCAGGATGCTCATTGCGCTGCTTGCGCTGGCCGCAGCGGGCACCATTAGCGGTTGCGGCGGAGGCGGTTTCTTCAGCCATGCGACGAATAGCTATACCGTAACCGTTACGGCTGTTAGCGGACCCGACACACACACCACGGACGTCACTTTGACCGTGCAATAGGAGAACGCATGCAAAAGGTCTGCATTACTCTCGTCGCATTTCTGTGTGTGGCGCTGTCTACTACCGCACAATCGCGGGGAAGTTCCGTTGAGATGCCGTCCCACGGAACTGGCGTGGAAGTCAATTTGCGGTACAGCGAGCAGATATCCAACAGTCCTGCGGGCACGTGTGGTTGCTTCGCCATGGAGGGCGCGGCTGGCGATTTCTACTGGAACATCATGCACCTCGGAGCAACGCACAAGACGGGCCTGGGAGTGGCGGCCGATATCGGCGTCGACCATACCAGCAACGTCAATGGCGACGGCTACGGCCTGACCCTGACAACGTATTCCGCCGGTCCGAGATTCGTGTTGCCGTCCGCGCGCAAACTGAGCCCCTTCGCTCAGGCGCTATTCGGTCTTGCACACGGCTCCGGATCGCAGTTTCCGCAAGGCAACAGCTTGGTTTCCTCAGCCAACTCGTTTGTCCTGAATCTTGGCGCCGGGGCTGACTACTCTCTGAATAAGCGTATTTCCGTGCGCATACTGCAGCTCGATTATCTACACACAGACCTGCCCAACAACACAAGCAACTGGCAGAACAATCTCCGCATCGGGGCAGGCCTTACGCTGCATTTCTCTCGTTAGCTGTCCCCGCCGAAATGGCGATCTGCTGTTAAATCAAACAGACGGGTAGCGGATCCAGCCTGGCTGTCCGGATGTTAGACTGGTTGATCTCTTCCGACTGTAGATGTTTATGTAGATGGTCCTGCATCCGAGACTCAGCGAGAAACCCAATATTGACGCACCTTCCGTCACTAGGGTACCTGGGCTAATCCCAGAGGGTCGGGAGCGATGGTTTGCAAGTGCTTGAAAACATTGGTCGGGGAGAGAGGATTTGAACCTCCGACCCCCTGGTCCCGAACCAGGTGCTCTACCAGGCTGAGCCACTCCCCGAACTTGGGTTGCAGGAGCGCATCGTTGGGGCGCGGCCTGGCGCGTTTGGCCCCTTGAATGCGCTTCGACCAGTGTAGCAGAATTCCGGGTGCTGCAGGGTTGCGCTCCATGGCTCGGACTCGCGTGACGTTCATGCGATTGCCCCGCTTCGCCGCCACCCCTACACCTTCACAAAAATCCGCTTGTGATACAGCACCCACGCCGGAACAAAGCAAAGCGCGGTGAACGACACCGAGTAGGCAAACGAGGCCCAGCCCGGATTGGGGATGTGCGCGAAGGCGTGGACGAAGACCCAGGCCAGCGCGTCCGTCCGCCGCCCGCCTACGGTAAAACGAATGTTCCAGAGCGCGCTGGCCAGCAACTCGCTGAACATATAAACCACAATAGCGTTCGAGCCGAAAACCAGCCACGGCCACATCCATCCTTTTCCCAGGCCCTTGTCACGGCCGCGCTGTTCCACGGCCCAGTAAACCAGCGTGAACACAGCCAGCGACCATCCCGCCGCCACCAGCACATACGAACTGGTCCACAGGTTCTTGTTGAGCGGGAACTGGAGAGACCAGAGGTAGCCGGAGGCCAGGCAACCCACGCTGGCCGCGGCCAGTCCCAGCACCTTGGCCTTGACCGCCCTGCGTCCCCGCAACCACAGCCCGGCGAGCAACCCCAGCAGCGCCGTGCCCACGGCGGGAATGTCGCTGAGCAAACCCTCGGGATCGCGCAGGTTGTAGGCCGGCGGATCCAGATAGAGGTGATAGGGGAAGATGTGCCGGTCGAGCCACGAGACCAGGTTCATGCTCCGATCCATGAAGGGAATATCGCGTCCCGGCACGCCGGCTCCCGGCACCGGAACCCAGCGCAGCAGAACCCAGTAGCCCGCCAGCAACGCCCCGGCCACGGCTATCTTTGTCCACACGCGCTTATCCCACAGATAGAAAACTCCCACCGCCAGGTAGCAGACCGCAATCCTCTGCAGCACTCCATATATCCGCAGGTGCGCAAGCTCGAAAAACGGAAACCCGTTCACCACAATCCCCAGCAGAAACAGAATTCCCGCCCGCCGCGCCGTGTGCCAAGCCAGTTCCGCCCTCGTTGCCCCGCGAGCCAGCCGCGCCTCAAACGCAAACACGATCGACGCCCCCGCCACAAACACGAAGGTGGGAAACACCAGGTCGGTCGGCGTCAGGCCGTTCCACTCGGCGTGGTTCATGAAGCTCCAGGAGCCGGGGCCGCCGTTGTTGTTCACCATGATCATGAAGGCGATGGTGATGCCGCGCAGCACATCCAGCGAGAGCAGCCGCCGCGCGGGCGTGGGAGCCGGAGCCGGGTTCGTCATTGCGGTTCGATTCTCCCTAACTGCCGGTTGCAGTACCGCCCATACCCTACGCGCTCAGGACCCCATTTGCCAACCCCGCCCGCAAACCCCGCCACAATCTCTCTGTTGCTTCCAGCCCCTTCGCTGCTACACTCCCCTATCAGGGAATTTCCAACAGGAATATTTGCGCTCACCTGGAGGCTAAACGTGCCAGAATTTCAGCCCTTTGTTCCGGCCAGCGAGAACCGCCCCGAGTTCACCCTCCGCGCCGTTCTGCTCGGCTCGTTCTTCGGCCTCATCTTTGGCGCCGTCACCGTCTATGTGGGCCTGCGCGCCGGCCTCACCGTGGCCGCGTCGATCCCCATCGCGGTGCTCTCCATCAGCATTCTGCGCGCCTTCGGCCGGGCTTCCATCCTGGAAAACATCATCGTTCAGACCACCGGCAACGCCGGCCAGTCCATCGCCGCGGGCGTCATCTTCACCCTGCCGGCCCTCATCTTTCTGGGCTTCGACCTGGAGTACGCGCGCATCTTCATGCTGGCCCTGATCGGCGGCTTTCTCGGCGTGCTCTTCATGGTGCCCCTGCGCCGCCCGCTGATCGTCGAGGAGCACGGCAACCTGGCCTTCCCCGAGGGCACGGCCTGCGCCGACGTGCTGATTGCCGGAGAGAAAGGCGGTTCCTTTGCCAGCCGTGTCTTCTTTGGCCTCGGCCTGGGCGCGCTCTACGCCTTCTTCCAGAATGAAAACCTCTTCGGCGCATGGCCCGGCACGCCTGAATTCCGGCCCGACTTCGGCCCTCAGCACGTGCTCAAAGGCGCGTCCATCAAGGCCGACGCCACCAGCGAGTACCTGGGCGTGGGCTACATCATCGGCCCGCGCACGGCAGGCGTCATGTTTGCCGGCGGCGTACTTTCCTGGCTGGTGCTGATGCCCTTGATCTACTTCTTCGGCAAGGCGCTGCCCGGTCCTGTCTACCCCGGCACCGTCCCCATCGCACAGATGGGCCCCAGCGATCTCTGGATCACCTATATCCGTCCCATGGGCGCTGGAGCCGTGGCCGCCGCCGGACTCATTACCCTCATCAAGACCATGCCCACCATCTTCGCCGCGCTCAGCGCCGGCTTCAAGAATATGCGCAAGGGCGCGGACGCAACGGCCGCCAAGCCCCTCCGCACAGAGGATGATTTTTCCATGGGCATGGCCATCATCGGCTCCGCGCTGCTGGTGGTGCTGATGTTCTTCTTCCTCTACTTCAAGCCAGTGCCGGGAGCGCAGTTGGGAGTCATTGAAAATCTGGCCGCCTCGCTGCTCATCGTCTTTTTCGGATTCCTCTTTGTCACCGTAAGCTCGCGTATCGTGGGCCTGATCGGCTCCTCGGCCAACCCCGTCTCCGGCATGACCATCGCCACGTTGATGGCCACCTCGGCCATCTTCCTGGTCGCGGGCTGGACCGCCCCGGCCTTCGGGGCGTTGGCGATTACCATCGGAGGCGTCGTCTGCATCGCCTCGTGCGAGGCCGGCGACACCTCGCAGGACCTCAAGACCGGCTTCCTCATCGGGGCCACGCCGCGCAAACAGAGGTGGGCCTTCCTCGTCGGCATTCTGGTCTCAACCTTCGCCGTCGGCGGCACTCTCATAGCGATGAACAAGGTGCTGCAGGAGTTCCACGCGGCACCGCAGGCCTGGGATCTCTCCGTCCCCCACTCCGGCGTCTTGGTGCAGCCCAACCCCGAGGGCCTGAATGACCGGGTTCCCGTCATCGGCGCGGACAAGAAGATCACCCTGCACGCCAAGAGCGAATACATCGTGCTGAATGCGCTCGGCTCCAGCGAGCTGGCCGACGGCAAATACCTCTACTCGCCCGCCACCAGGCGCATCGAGGTGCAGTGGATTCCCGGCATCGGCGGCGAAAAGGCCCCGGCCCCGCAGGCTCGCCTGATGGCCACCGTTATCAACGGAATCCTCAGCCGCATGCTTCCCTGGGGACTGGTGCTGCTGGGCGTCTCCATCGTCTTCACCGTCGAGCTGCTGGGCATCCGCTCGCTGGCCTTCGCCGTCGGCGCCTATCTCTCCATCGGCACCACTCTGGCCATCTTTGTGGGCGGCATCATGCGCTGGATGGTCGACGCCGCGGTGAAGAAGGCGGGCGGCGACGCGAACGCGGAGGGCGACGTCTCGCCGGGTTCGCTCTTTGCTTCGGGCCTCATCGCCGCCGGTGGCATCGCCGGATTGATCGGCGTGGCGCTCAAGGGCTACGCGACGACGGTTCATCCCGACAATCCGGTGAGCCCCATCCACTTCCATCTCACCGACAACCCCGCCGTCTCAGTTCTGGCCTTTGCAATGCTGGCCGGGGCTCTGTATTACTTCGCCCGTAAGCCACTGAAGAAGTAAGTGGGCAGAGCTAAAGGGACTGAGCAGCCCACCAGCGCGTCGGAACGATCTATCATGTAATTGCCATGGCAAGGCTCAAATACGACGTCTTCATTTCCCACGCGACAGAAGATAAAGCCGCCTTTGCAGAACCTCTGGCCCTGGAGCTGCGGAGATGGGGGCTGAAGGTTTGGTTCGATAAGTTCTCCCTGAAAGTTGGGGACAGTCTGCGCGATTCCATTGAGACCGGGCTCTCTCGCTCCCGATACGGGGTTGTGATTTACAGCCCAGACTTCATTGCCAAGAAATGGACAAAGGCGGAACTGGATGGCCTTTTTTCGAGGCAGATGGAAGGGAAGAAGAAGGTCATTCTTGATGTCTGGCACAACATTACGTCGGCCGAGATGAAGAAGGCCCTGCCAATACAGGCAGGCAGAAAGGCCCTTCGGAGCTCTGACGGGGTCGCATCTGTAGCAAAGTCGCTCGTCGAAGTAATCCGCCCAAAACTACTCAAAGTGGACGTGAAGAAAGGTCTCGCATTTGACGCCGCCGGAAGCTTTATTGAAACAGCTAAGGTTCAATATCCAGGCTATGACTTCGCGGTACATTCTGGTGGTTCAGACGCTCCAATAATGCCCGGAACCGTTGCAACAGTTCAGAATGATGCACACCGGATCGACATCCGAATCTCAAATCCGGCGCAGGTTCGTGAGGCACCAAAGTTAAAACTCGCCTTTGAAGGAGAGGGCGCAAAGAAGTTCCTGGAACTGTACCGCACAGGGAAGCCACAATCTTGGAAATCCGGGGAGTTCAAATACCTCAGTGGCAATGTTCCATTGATGCCACCTTCTCTCAAAGGCGAATCCCTTATGACTGTAGGGCCGGGGTCCGCGATAGGTTCCCTGAAACATGTCCGATTGGAGATTGGCACATCAGATCCGGTGGTTTTCCCCATAATGGAGATGCGCCGTATCAGGGCTGGGGCCGAGGAAGCAGAGGTGACCATCGGGCATAAGAGTTCAGCGTTAACCATATCCCTCGTGTTGTCCCTCTCACCCCCCCGTAGCATTGAATGTAATTTTTCCTCAAGCCTAGAAGGATACACGTTTTCGCAATGCGAGAAAGCGATCAAGGCAATTGACGGAATTCTGAAGGGCGAGGTGTTGCGCATCATTGATCTTGAGACAGGCCAAATAGGAATGGAGGGTCCGTGCTTGCTTCAGCAGCTCCCAGAGGAACCTTTTTCACCCGACCTCAGGTCGTTAGTCTCTCTGGGCGCCCAAATCGAAAAGTATTTTTCTGTCAGCTTGAGTTTTCCCGAGTCGATTACGGATAAGGACTCCGAAGCCCTAACCATTCTCGACTGCCTACTAAACGGAGGACAATATGGAACCGGTCTCAATGTCAAAGCCACGATTGTGAAGGAGGCGGGCGAGCTAGGAGCGACGCAGCGACCGCTCTTAACGGGAGAACCGATATTCGTCTTTCAAGAGCCCGCAAATTACCCCGGGTTCTTCAGACTCTTCGGCAAACAAATCCCCGCACCATCATGGGGTTGGTATACGGAACGATGTGTCTCAAGAGGAACAGCGTCGGACCTTTTAGCATATGACCAAGCAAAGCCAGGAGATGAATTCCATGTCGAGATTGATGCGCAGACCCCGACATTCGTCCGCTGGAAGCAATCATTAGAATCCACTGGCAGTTCGTAATTACCTCAGCAGGAATATTGGACCGCAAGGCAGGCACAAACCAAGCCTACCCCACCACCCTCAACCGCACCCCTTCCTGCTCCAGCAAGCAAGCGATGATGTTGAACAGATTCGCCGCCGTCGCATCCCCCTTGGGCCCGAACATCGGATGCAGCGTCTTCACGTGAATGCCGGTCTTCGACATCGCGGCTGGAACAGCTTGATCAAGATGCCGCATAACCTTCGAGTGTTTGCGAACGGACAACCGGCGCATCGGCGGAAAGTTTGGCCCTTTCAGCCCATGCTCGCCCAAATCCTCCGCCAATTTATACTTCTCCTGTGATCCAGTCCCCTAAGAACCGCTCCCTATGAACGAAATAAGCCCCAATAAGCGCCGCATCGGCGTCATCACCACGTCGCGCGCCGACTATAGCCACCTTTACTGGCCCCTGCGCGAGCTTTCCGCCCACCCGAATGTCGATCTTGGCATCTTTGCCCTGGGCGCGCATCTCTCGCCTGAATTTGGCTCGACTCTCAAGGAAATCGAGCGCGACGGCTTTCCCATCAAAGCGCGCATCGAGTGCCTGCTCAGCTCCGACTCCGATACCGGCATGGCCAAGACCATCGGCGTCGCCATCCTGGGCCTGGCCGACGCGCTCACCGCTTGGCGGCCCGATCTGCTGCTGCTCATCGCCGACCGCTACGAGATGCTGGCGCCCGCCTCCGTCGCCCTCGCCCTGCGCATCCCCATGGCCCACGTCGAGGGCGGTGAAATCAGCCAGGGCGCCATCGACGACCAGGTGCGCAACGCCCTCACCAAGCTGGCCCACATCCACTTCACATCCACCCCCACCGCGCGGCTGCGCGTCATCGCCATGGGCGAGGAGGCAGGCCGAGTCCATCACGCCGGAGCGCCCTCGCTCGACCACCTGCGCCGCTCCACGCTGCTCGACCGCCCCGCTCTCGAAGCCCGTCTCGGCCTCACCCTCGCGCCGCCCACGCTCCTGACCGCGTATCACCCGGTCACCATCCTCAAAGACACAACCGCGGAGGCCGATGCGTTATTCTCCGCGCTCGCCCAGACCCCCGGCCAGCTTCTCTTCGTCTATCCCAACGCCGACGCCGGCAGCTACGCGCTCATCGAGCGCGCTCAGGCCCTGGCCGCAACCCGCCCCCAAACGCACATCTTCGTCAGCCTCGACGCCGTCACCTACTGGAGCCTCTTAGCCAACGTGGACGCGATGGCCGGCAACTCGTCTTCCGGCATCATGGAAACAGCCTCCTTCGCCCTGCCCACAGTCAACGTCGGCATCCGTCAGCAGGGCCGCGAGCGCGCCCGCAACGTCATCGACGCGCCCGCCGAAACCTCCGCCATCCTGGCCGCCATCCAGCGCGCCCTCAGTCCGGAATTCCGAACATCCCTTCGCGGCATGGTCAACCCCTACGGCGACGGAACCGCCGCCCAAACCATCGCCCGCGTCCTCACCACTGTCCCGCTCGACGGCCTGCTCATCAAACAGCCCGCGCCGCTGGCCGACGAATACACGGACACCTAACTCTCCCTGCTGCTTACCTTTGGCTGAATTATTTCTGTCTAATGACTGAAGTTTTCCGCAATCGGCTCCGATATGGGAGCCAGGTTGATGCCACTCCGCATAGCGGCAATTCTCAGCAGGCGCGCCGAATCGCCGCCGGCAAAACGCGGCCGGGGAGTGGTTTCTCTCGCAAGCTTTCAAAGGCGGGCGTCAGGATAAGGGTTGCAACGATTAGGCGTCTTAAATGACTCTTGACAGGACAAAATCGAGAGCGCATGATTGTTCCACTTTGAACTCCCGCGCTGGTGAGTTTCAAATGAGGAATCTGTTCGGCGAATTCCCTACACCAGCAACGGCATTCCTTCTCCTGACTCCCTAGACTGACCTCATTCGCTGTTGAAGAGCAGGTACGTATGGTGGTCAAGACACATTCCAAGGGTTATGGCGCCACTGGACTGCATGTTGGTGTTACGAACGTCCGGCGTTATTTCCCTAAGAGCATTGCCGTCATCGAGTTGCAGCTGGATCATTTGCGGATTCAGTGCGGGCTGGACCCTGATTTCTGGCAGGGCCAGCCGGAGATTCACGACCCCCGGCTGTGCGCCTGGCTGGAGTCAAAACACCTGCACGGCAAGCCGAATCGAACTCCCGTCCCCCTGGCAATGATTCCCGAGGGTGAGAATTCCTTCCGGCTGCAACCGGTCTCGGTGAACGGGCACGCCAGGGCCAAACAGGCGTCAGCCGCCGCAGCTTGACTTTCAGCAATATTCTCGCCGCTGGCCGTTCCTGGACGGCAGCGGTGTATTGTGTGCGCTGATCTTTTTTGAACAGCCCTCCTCTTTAGCCCACCCCTGCCATCGTCATTCCACCCTGGGTTGATAAACTCAAGATGAAATGACGACACGCCAACTCCAACAGGAAATTGAGCGGCACTATGCCGCCGGACCCGCCGCCATGGGCGACCCAACTGCCGCGGCAGCCTTCTTTTCCTTGCGCGCCGCCATCGAAAGCGGTGAAGTCCGCGCCGCCTCGCCTGACCCCGCCTCGCCTACCGGCTGGCGGGTTAACGCCTGGGTCAAGCAGGGCATTCTATTGGGCTTTCGCCTCGGCAACCTTCAGGAGCTGCCCGCCGGCGGCCTCTCTTTTGTGGATAAGCACACCTATCCTGTCCGCCATTTCGGTCCTGCCGACGGTGTACGCATCGTTCCCGGCGGCTCCTCGGTGCGCGCCGGGGCATACGTCGCGCGCGGCGTGGTCTGCATGCCGCCCATGTACATCAACGCCGGAGCCTTCGTTGACGAGGGCGCCATGGTCGACTCCCACGCCCTGGTCGGCTCCTGCGCCCAGATCGGCAAACGCGTGCACCTCAGCGCCGCGGTCCAGATCGGCGGCGTCCTGGAGCCGGTCAACGCCAGCCCGGTGGTCATCGAAGACGACGTCCTGGTCGGCGGCAACTCCGGCGTCTACGAGGGAACCATCGTCCGCAAGGGCGCGGTCCTGGCCGCTGGAACCATCCTCACCCGCGGCACGCCCGTCTTCGACCTCGTCAACGGCATAATCCTCCGGGCCACGCCGGAACTGCCCCTCATCATCCCTGAAAACGCGGTCGTCGTCCCCGGCTCCCGCGCCGTCGCCAAAGGCAAGGGTCAGGAGTGGGGCCTTTCGCTCTACGCCCCCGTCATCGTCAAATACCGCGACGACAAAACTAACCTCAGCACCGCCCTCGAAGATTTGCTGCGCTAGAGCATATTGCCCGTTCGTATAGGGTGGATCTCCTGTTTTGATCAAGGTTGCCGGTCGCTGCAAGTATGGGTAGCGCCGGCCTCTTGGCCGGCTGTCGCGTGGACCTCCCGGTCCACGTCGCACTCTACATCAATAGGGAAAATGCTCTAGACCATGCGCCCACCTTAACGCAGCTTTATCGTTCCTGGAGGCATCCGCTCGCGCTCATTGCACCGGCGGCCTCAGATACTCCTCGAAGTGGGCCAGGATGCGGTTGTATAAATGCGTCCGCACATCCGGGCCCGTGATGGAGTGCGTCTTGCGCGGATAGAGTTGCAGGTCGTAGGGGATATGCGCTTCGATCAGCTTCTGCACAAACTGCACTGTGTTCTCCATGTGCACGTTGTCGTCGCCGGTTCCATGCGCCAGCAGCAGACGCCCCTTCAGATTGGCCGCCGAGTTGACCACGGAGAAGTCGTGGTAACCCGAGGCGAATTCCGAGGGCAGGCTCATATAGCGCTCGGTATAGATGGAGTCGTAGTTGCGCCAGTCGGTGACCGGCGCCACTGCAACTCCGGCGCGGAAGCGATCCGAGTGCGACATTGCATAGAGGGTGAAGGCGCCGCCCCAGCTCCAGCCCCACCAGCCCAGGCGCTTGCGGTCCAGTTGCGGATATTGGGCCAGCACTGCGTCCACAACGGTCAGTTGATCCTCCAGTTGCAACGGGCCAAAGTTGTGATAAGCGGCCTGGGCAAAGGCGCGTCCGCGTCCGCCCATGCCGCGATTGTCGGCGTGGAGCACCGCAAAACCATGCTGGGCCAGCAGCTCATCGAAGAGCAGGCCACTCCCCCAGCGATTCGCGACGGTTAGTTCGTGGGGACCGCCATAGGGATTTACGATGAGGGGCACGCCGGCGGGACTGGCGGTCCCTTCGGGCAGCAGCAAAGTGGCGTAGAGGATTGTACCGTCGTGGGCCTTCACCTCAAACTGCTCCGGGGCGCGAATATGGTAAGGTTCCAGCGCCCTGGTTTGCCAGAAGATGTTGCACTTGCCGTCTGCCTGGCAGAGGCGCAATGTGGGCGGATCGAGGCGCGTGGATTGTTTGTCGGCAAATGCGCCGCCGGCGGCAGCAAAGGTGCCCTCATGATGCCCTGCGCCGGCGCTTAACTGCTTGCGCTCGCCCGCAAAGCTCACCTGCCAGATCTGCTGCTCCAGCGGGTTGCCCTCGCTCGATTCGAATTCGATCAGCTTGCGCGCGGGATCGACGCCGAGAACCTCCCCCACCTCAAAGTCGCCTTTGGTCAGTTGCCGCTCCAGTTTGGCCGTGGCGGCGCCGGGATCGGCCTGGTCATAACTGTAGAGATAGAGATGGTTGTGGCCGTCGGACCAATTGGTCAACACGATTGCGCCGGAGCCTACGGAGACATCGTAGCTCTCGTCGAAGAAGGTATCGTCGGTAAGTTGAAGCACCGGATGGGCCTGGCCGGTGGACGCATCGGCAAAGTAGATATCCCGGTGCTTGTGATCGCGGGTGAGGGTCTCGATCCACAGCGTCTTGCTGTCCACCCAGCCGAAGCGCGGGATGTAATCCTGTCCGGGATGAATGGGCAGCTTGACCCACACCGTTTCGCCGCCCTGGCCGCTGACCACGCCCACCCGCACATCGGGGTTGGGATCGCCGGGCTGCGGATAACGCTGCAGATCGACGCTGGCATGGGTGGGAATCCAGTCGGCGATGGGATACTGCGGCACCGCTGCCTCGTTCATCTCCAGATAGGCCAGATGCTTCGAGTCCGGCGACCAGAAGTAGTTGCTGCGAACATCCAACTCCTCCTCGTAGACCCAGTCAACCTCGCCGTTGAGCGTGGCGGGATCGGGCGCGGGAGCCACGACGGTCGCCGGCGAGCCGGAATCCTTCAGCCGCACCACGGAAAGGCCATGGTCGCGAATGAAGGAGATGAATTCGCCGTTGGGCGAAAACTTGGGATCGTCGCCGGAGGCCGCGCCTGTAAAGCCAACCTGCACCCCTGTGCTGTTGCGCAGATCGTAGAGCCAGAGGCGGCCGCTGGAGTCGAACAGCAGATGCTCCGAGTCCGGCGCCCATATGTAACTGGCCATGTTATAGCGGTCGCGATGGTCGCGGTCCTTTTCCGAGTCGCTTGCCCCTGCCAACGAGGCCAGCTTGGCGCGGCTCACCAGCGTGCGCGGGTTGCCCGTGACGGGGTCCACATCCACCAGTTCACCGCCATCCATGTAAGTCAGGTGCTTGCTGTCCGGCGACCAGGTAAGATCCTCGGGCGGAGTTCCGATCAGCGGCCCATGGGCGAAGATGGCCTCCACGGTGAGAGGCTTCGCCGGCGCCTGGCCGGCCAATGGAGAAGTTGCAAGCGAAAAGGCGGTAACGGCTGCAATCAGAACGGCGGCTGCACGGGTCAAAGGAGATTCCTCCGGGGCGGAGCTATCAAGCGGCGATCTGAGAGCGAGGGGCTTCCAGAGAGCAGTGTAAATTACCGGGGGTTGCCGGGTTGCACGCTGCGGGTCGAGGGTGTATCTTCCGGGTCATGCACTGGGCAACTCCGGAAGAACGACGCAATCTTGGCCAGGCGCGGCGCAAGCAGGTGGGCCGCCAGGAACACAACGAATTCAACCCCAAGGCGCGCAAGGCGTCCCCGCTGGCGCTGCTCGAGCGGTCGATGCGCGGCCGCGTTCCGGCGCTCATCAAGCTCAAGTACGAACTGATGATGCAGTCGCCCTTCGGCTATTTTCGCGGCGCCGTGCCGGTGATGGCCGCGGATTTGGCTGTTCTGCCCTCGACCGGGATCGTCAGCCAGCTCTGCGGCGACGCGCACGTGCGCAACCTGGGCGCCTATGCCGCGCCCGACGGGCGGCTGGTCTTCGACATCAACGACTTCGACGAGACCATCCGCGGACCCTTCGAGTGGGACCTGAAGCGCATGGCTGCTTCGGTCACGCTGGCCGGGCGGGGCGCGGGCCACAAGGAATCGTCCGCTCGCCAGGCCGTAGAAAAATGCATCGAACGCTATGCCGCCCACATGCGGGCCTTTGCTGAAATGCCTTGCATCGAAGTGGGCCGCTATCAGGTGCACCGGCTGGGCCAGGCCGAGCCGGTGCACAACGCGCTGGTCAAGGCCGAACGGGCGACGCCGCAGCACACGCTGGAACAGCTTACCCAGCCCGCCTCCGCCAAGCCCGGGGCCCCCACGGACAGGTCTTCGTCCGTGGGGTGGAAGCCCGGCGCGGCACGCCGCTTCAAAGAAGCCAAACCCATGCTCACCCGCGTCAGCGGCGCCCAGGCTCGCGCCGTGCTCGCCTCCCTGGGGCCTTACCGCGAGATGCTGGAACCGCAGCGGCAGCACCTGTTGTCCTTCTATCGCCCGGTGGACGTGGCCTTCAAAGTGGTCGGCACGGGCTCGGTGGGCCTGCGCGACTATTGCGTGTACTTTGAGGGCAACGGGCCGGGAGACCCGCTTTTTCTGCAGATCAAGGAAGAGCCGGCCTCAGCCTACGCGCCCTGGCTGCCCGATGCGCACCCCGCGCCCCACAACGGCCAGCGCGTGGCCGAGGGACAGCGGACCATGCAGGTGCAGTCGGATCCGTTCCTGGGCTGGACGCACATCGGCGGACGCCAATTCCTGGTGCGCCAGCTCAACGACCATAAGGGCTCCATCGAACTCGAGGACCTGGCCGGCGGCGGCCTTGAGGCTTACGCCGAGGTCTGCGGCGAGTTGCTGGCCCGCGGCCACGCCCGCTCCGGCGACCCTCTGGCCATCGCAGGCTACCTGGGCACTGGCGACAGCTTTGCCGAGGCGCTGGGCAAATTCGGCGGGCTTTATGCCGACCAGACCGAGAAGGACTGGCAGCAACTGCGGCGTTCGCGCAAGAGAGGCAAAAGCAGCTAGGGCCTGTTAACAGGCCCTGGAAGCATTTTCCCCGCGGAAAGGGCGGGAAAACAAAGGCTTCGACCGCCTCCCAATCGTCTGGACGCCATCGGTGTACACTTTTCTTCGCGCGCATGCATTCGTTTCCACCGCGCGGATAGGAAATCCCATGAACAGAAAAGCGCTCGTCCTCTCCATCGCCTTGATCGCGGTCCTCGGGCCGGCAGCCCCAGCCCTTGCCCAGAATGCTCAGCCCCAGCCCGCGCAGCCCAGGCGTCCCATGACCTTCGAGGACATGATGAAGATGAAGCGGCTGGGCGAAACCGCCGTCTCGCCCGACGGCAAGTGGCTGGCCTACTCGGTCACGACCGTCAATCTCGACCAAAACTCGAAAACAACGGAGTTGTGGGTGCAGGCGATTGCGGGAGGAGAGCCGCAGAAGCTCTCCGTGGCCCAGCCGGGAGACAGCGGCGTCCAGTTCGCCGCGGATGGCAAGCGGATTTTGTTCCTGAGCGGGCGCGAGGGCGGGCAGCAGGTCTGGCTGGCAGATTTCGACGCTTCAACCGGCGCGACAGGCAACCCTAAGAAGCTGACGGCAATCTCCACCGAGGCCGGAGACGCAATCTGGTCGCCGGATGGCCACTCCGTGGTTTTTACCTCTGGAGTATATCCAGACTGTCCACCGATCACCACGGCGGATTTCGCCACAGGCGATAAATGTAACGCCGACCGCGACACGGCTCTCGCATCGAGCAAGGTGAAGGCGCAGATCTTCACCCATCTCCTCTATCGCCACTGGGACCACTACACCGGCGACAAGAGGTCCCACCTCTTTTACGTTTCGGTTGAGAACGGTGGAATGCGCGACCTGACGCCCAACGATCCCCACGACGTTCCGCCGTTTTCGCTGGATGGCGGCGGCTGCGGCTGCGCCTTTTCGCCCGACGGGAAGGAGCTGGCCTTTACCGAGAACATCGACCCGGAGCCGGCCATCAGCGTGAGCGCGAAGATCTTCACCCTCGACCTGACCAACCCGGCGGCGAAGCCGGCAGCGATCAGCACCTCGGCGGGCGGCAACTTCAATCCCGCCTACTCGCCTGACGGCAAGTTTTTGGCGTGGCGCTCCCAGGCGCGGGCTGGGTACGAGAGCGACACGTTCCGCCTCGTCCTCTACGACCGCGCAGCCAAGACGATCACGGATGTACTGAAGAATGCAAATCTTCCAATTCGAGATCCTGCAAATTTAGATCGCTGGGCCCCTGCAAATTTCGATTGCTGGGTGGATGAGTTTGTCTGGGACGAAAGCTCCAAACAAATCTACTTCGTGTCGGGAGACAAGGGGGAAACTCCAATTTACAGTGTTGCTGTTCCGGCAGGCCAACTGGATCGCTACGGGAAGATTCACGGAGAATGGAGCGGAATACACGGCGTGTGGGTGAATAGAAGGTTTCGATTCTTAGGAGACCTCGTGCGAATTGATATGCCCACTGAGGTTGTTCTTGGGGATCCACTTGAAATCAACGATACCGCAAGAACGGCGGTTGTCACTTTTGGCGATTCGCCATCAGTCAAGGAAACAACTCAGCCGACATACGAGCCGATCAAGGTTACTCACCTCAACGATGCCCTCCTTGCCCAACTCAATCTCGCGCCGCTCGAATCCTTCTGGTTCACCGCGGCGGATGGCACGAAGCTGCACGGCTTCCTCATCCGTCCCCCAGGCTTCGATCCGGCAAAGAAGTATCCAGTCAAATTCCTTATCCACGGCGGGCCGCAGGGCGCGTGGGGCGATGCGTGGAGCTATCGCTGGAATGCGGAGCTCTTCGCCGCCAACGGCTACGTTGTAGTGATGATCAATCCGCGCGGGTCCACGGGTTATGGGCAGGCATTCGTCGATGGCGTCAACGGCGACTGGGGCGGCAAGCCTTTTACCGACCTGATGCAGGGCCTGGACTACGCCGAGCAGCACTATCCCTTCATCGACAAGAACCGCGAGTGCGCCCTGGGCGCCAGCTACGGCGGTTACATGGCCAACTGGATTCTGGGCCACACCAACCGCTTCAAGTGCATCGTCAGCCACGACGGCATGTTCAATGCCGAATCGGCCTACGGGTCCACGGAAGAGCTGTGGTTCAACGAGTGGGAGTTCAAAGGCAAGCCCTGGGACTACTACGGTAAGCCGGACTCAGAGAATCCATTCCGCAAGTGGTCTCCGGCTATGTCGGCGAAGAACTTCAAGACGCCCACGCTCGTCATCCACAGCCAGCTCGACTACCGGCTCGACGTGGCCGAGGGCTTCCAGCTCTTCACCACCCTGCAGCGGCTCAAGGTTCCCAGCAAGATGCTCTACTTCCCCGACGAAGGCCACTGGGTTCTGAAGCCGCAAAACTCGCAACTCTGGTACAAGACCGTGAACGACTGGGTAGACCAGTGGACGAAAGCCAGCCAGTAGCAACCGGTCTCAAAAACCGTCTGCATCGGCCAGCGAAGTGCATGTGCCCCGCCTTGTTGGCGGGTCAAAGATGCCGAGTTTTAGGCCGCACCCTCGCGGCAACCGCTTATCGGAGTTCACGGCAAACGCCCTCATTTTTCTGGTTCATACTTTGGATATGCGGCCATGGTGGCAACGAACGGGGATATTGCTGGCTGGGCTGGCAACTGCCGGATCGGCCGGTTGGGCGCAGACAAACCGCGCGGCGCAGGGCTGGACGCACGCCGCCGCGCATTGGCAAAGCGCAATCGATCAGGCCGCGGGCAAAACTCCCGATGCGCGGGTGCTGGTGCTGGACATCGTCTCGGGAGATCTGCTGGCGTCAGCCCACCTGGCCGCAGCGGGCCGCACACTGGCGACACCCGGCTCGACTCTGAAACCACTGATCCTCTACTTCGCTCTTGCGTCCAAGCGTTGGGACCCGGAGCGCAGGGTTGCGTGCAGCCGTCAGATGCATATTGGCAGCCATCAGCTCAACTGTTCCCACCCGGCGGCTGATCCCATGGACGCGGAGCAGGCGCTCACCTGGTCTTGCAACTCCTATTTTGCCGAGTTGGCCGGAACGCTTGCGCCGGAGGAACTGCGTCAGGCCCTCAGCACGCGAGGCCTGTTGGCAGCCACGGGGCTGAGCGCGCAAGAGAACGTTGCCGCCTTTCGCGAGCCGCGCACACGGGAGCAGGTTCAGCTGGCCGCGTTGGGCGTGGAAGGCATTCGCGTAACGCTGCCGGAGCTGGCGGAGGCGTACCGGTCGCTGGCCATCGAGCTGGCGGCGCACCCGGAGGCCAGGGCGGCGGAGGTCGTTCGCGCGGGGTTGACGGACTCGGCAAGCTTCGGCACGGCGGGCGCTGCATCGCTGGGCGGCGTGCCCGTTGCCGGCAAAACCGGGACAGCCAGCGCGGAAAGCGGCGGCGCTACCCACGGCTGGTTCGTGGGCCTTGCGCCGGCGGAGTCGCCGCGGGTGGTGGTGGCCGTTTACCTGCCCGCAGGGCGCGGCTCGGATGCGGCGCACGTGGCCGCAAACCTGCTGGCGCACTCGCCGCTGAGGAAGCCGTGAGGAGGGCCGCGCTGGCTGTCTGCCTGGCCGTCTGCTGCGCCGCGGCTCAGGCCCAGACGGCTCCGCGTACCACCATTCGCGTAGGCCTGTGGACGCTGTGGCGCGACAAAGAAGCAACCATCACGCCGGTTGCTGTTTCGCAAAAATCTGGAGCGGCGCTTCGCCTTTGCCAGACGTGCCGCGCCCGGCCGCTGGGAACCATGGTGGTTCGAGTCAAAGATGCCGGGCTGACGTGGACGGAACAGACCGGTCAAGCCCACTCCTCGACCGTACTGCTGCTTACCGGCAGCTACCGGATTACGGCTCATGGGGAATCGCTGACGCTGGCTTACCCGCTCAGAATCACGGCGCAGCCGGGCGCGCTGCTGCTGGCCGCTACGCTGCCGGTGGAGCGATACGTGGAGCTTGCGGTGGCCGCCGAGAGCGGCGCTGCGGATTCGCCCGAATCCCGTAAGGCGCTGGCTGTGGTAGCGCGCAGTTTTGCCCTCCAACCCTCTCATGGGCACACCGCTTTCGACGTCTGCGACTCGACCCATTGCCAGTGGGTGCATTGGCGCTCGACGACCGAGGCTCATGCGGCTGCGCTGGCTACCGCCGGAGAGGTCTTGTGGCTGCATGGAAGCCGCGCCGCGGCGTATTTTCATCAGAATTGCGGGGGGCGCACGGCATCGGCTGAGGAGGTTTGGCCGGCGAAGGCTGCGTCGAACCATGCCGCGCGGGAAGCTCTGATTTCGCGCCCCGATCCTTATTGCCAGCGCGCCGGATCGAGCGAGTGGTCGGCTACTCTCTCCCGCGCGGAACTGACCCAGGCCCTGGCTGCGGCGGGGCTGGCTGCTCCCGGATGGAAGAGCCTGACCGTCGTTCAACGCGGCGAGTCCGGCCGCGCCACGATGTTGCGGGTTGGCTCGACGCGGATTTTGGCGGAAGATTTTCGTCTGGCCGTGGGCCGCTCGCTGGGATGGAACCTCATTCGCAGCAATTGGTTTGAGGTTGCGGCCCAGGGCGACGGCTTTCTCTTCCATGGACGCGGCTCCGGCCACGGCGTGGGCCTGTGCCAGGCCGGCGCGGCCCAGATGGCGCGGGAGGGGCACGGCTACCGCGAGATTCTTGCCCAATATTTCACCGGCGCAACGATTGCGGAGGAAACGACTGGCGCGGCCTGGCAGATGCTGGCTGGGCAGGGCTTCAATTTGGAGACCAGCGAGGCGGCGGATGCTGCGTACATTCCGGCCCTGGCGCGCGCACTGGCCGAGGCCCAGAGCCGCAGCGGACTCAACCCTCGCGCCGCAATTGTCGTCCGGGCTTACCGTTCCACGCCGGCCTTTCGCGATGCAACGCTGGCTCCCGGATGGGTGGCGGCCTTCACAGAAGGCGACCTGATTGCCCTCCAGCCGCTGCGTGTCCTGGCCGCGCGCAACTTGCTCGCGAGCACGCTGCGCCACGAGTTCCTGCACGCCCTGGTGGAAGAGCAGGCCACCGCTCAAACGCCGCTCTGGCTGCGCGAGGGGCTGGTGGAGGCCTGGTCCGGCGAAGCGCAATCCAGCGATCCGCGAAAAGAATTCCGTGCCCCATCCTTTCCGTTTCTTTCTGCGGAAAGGGTGGGAATCGAGCAGACTCTGGAAGCGATCAACCAAAAGCTGGCTCACTCGGCGAACGAAGCGGAGTCGGAGGCAGCGCACCGGGCCGCCGCTTGGTGCGCCCAGCAGCTACTTGACCGCTACGGGCGCGCGCAAGTGCTGGACTGGCTGCGCTCCGGCATTCCGCAGAGCGTGCTAACTGCTCTCAGGTAAGTCAAGCTTCACTGAGGCCTGCTTGCTGTCCTCCGGTGGCCCCACAGGTACCGGAACCGCCACCAGCACCTCTTCCGTCGGGGGCTGCTGGCGGCCAAAGAGTACGGCCAACCAGGCCAATAGCAGAACCCAAATGCCCATCTCCAGCAGGTAAGCCGCGGCCAGCTTCAGCGTGACGTGCCAAATCTGCGCGGAGACGGTTCCGCTCGGCACACCGGTAAAGAACCGCCCCGGCAGCCACACGCTCACCAGCGCCGCAATCAGCACGCCAAGCCACCAGCGCCAGTTCCACAGCAGGTGCAAAATCCTCCGCCAGGGCAGGCGCAAGCCCCATTGGGCCGAGGCCGCGGCGTAAGGAATGACCTTGGCCGGCACCACCACCCAGCGCAGCACCCACTCCAGAATCGTCATCCACAGAACGATGTGCTCATAGGTGAAGAGCCGGGCCCGCGCATGGGCCGGAGCCTGCGAATTCAGGTAACCCGCCCACTGCGGAATCTGGTCGTCGCACCAGTCCAGCAGCGCCCAGGCAACCCACGCCACGGCGATCCAGACCAGCAGAGTCATCGCGCCCCACACCAGCTTGACCCGCTTCCCGTCGTCGTCCGCCAGGCTGCGCATCGTTCCGGCCTGCAGCTCCAGCGCCGAGATGGCCAGCAGCAGCGGCAGCAGCAGCGAGAGCGCCACCTGCCAGACGTGTTTCTCCGGCAGGCGCGTCCAAGCGATGCCCACGAGAATCAACAATGCGGTCAAAACAAACTGGGCCAAAACCCAGCGGCGGCTCTGACGCAGACGGCCAAACAGGTCTTTGAAATCGTTCACGGTTGCACCTCCAGAGTTGCCGGATCGGTAGTGGCTTGGACATTCGATTGATACATAGGCCCGGCCTGCGCCGGACTCATGACGAACTTGCCCGGATTGACCACCTTGAGCAGGTAGACATACTCGCGGCGGCCGCCGAACTCGGTGTTGAAAAAGGCCGCGCGGTCGTCGTGGAACTCCTTGCGCGTGAACCAGTCGTACCACCAGGAAGGCTTGTTGTTCAGGGTGTAAAGGCCGGTATTGGGCAGGAACTCCGTGCCCGCCGGAATCGGGTCCTCGGCCAGCAGGTACTTCCACTCCGACCCGTTCAGCGCCAGCCGGACGGCCACAATGTCGCCCACATGCACTGGACCTTTGAGCGGAACCAGATCGTAGGTGATGGGGTCGGTGGGTTTGGGCTGATTCTTCTCGAGCACGTAGTAGTCGCGCGTGATGTTGAGCGCCAGTTGGCCTTGTTGGAACTGTTTTCGGTCCGCCGAATACCAGGCGTTCTCTGCCGACCAATAGGTGATGCCGTTGCCGCTCTTGCGGACCATCACCTGGCCGCCGTTGCCGGCCTGCGCGGCGGGAACCTTGATCTTCCACGGCAGCGCAAAGCCGTCTCCGGGGCCAAAGTGCCGCTTGCCCACGCTCGCGCTGTTCACCAGCACCTCCACGTCGGAGCTGTTGGCCAGCTCGCCGCTCAGGGCCAGATAGTCGGTCAACCCCTCGATCACCATGGCCGTCTGTTTGGTCGAGTACCAGTAATCGCCGTCGCGGTGTTTGCCGAGCCACAACGCCGCTTTGGGCAGGTAACCGCTCGACCGGTCCTGCCGGACAAGCAATTTCAGCGCCAGGGCCGTGGTCTCGGCGGAGGTATCGTCCCAGTAATCGAGCAGGCCATCGTAGTTTCCCGCCCAATAGGCATCGGTGTCGGTGGTCCTGGCCTTCTTTTCCAGCAACGTAGCCGCATCTTTGGCGCGGCTATCACCGGCGGCATCCAGAGCCAGGCCAACCAGCGCCAGTCCCTCGTCGCTGAGCTTGTCGCGGCTGCTCCAGGCTTTGTCGAGCGCCACCTTGGGCGCGCCGCCGGTGGTAGTCAGCGCGTAGACCACGTAAGCCCGCAAATCAGGAACCATCTCGGGATGCGCGGCCAGCGTGGAAATCAGCCAGTTGCGGCCCTTGTTGAGCCGGCTTTCGTCGATCTTCCAACCGGCATCCTTGGCCTGTCCCAGCCCGCTCACCACATAAGCGGTCATGAAGACCCGGCTGGGATCGTCCTGCCACCAGCCCCAGCCGCCATCGTCGTGCTGGAAGCTATACAGCCGCTCGATTCCCGCGCTCACCATATCGTTCAGCGTGGCGCGGTCGATGGGCGATTTCAGGTGCAGCTTGTCCACCGCCTGGGCCACGATCAGATCGGGCAGGAAGCTGGACATCGTCTGCTCGGTGCATCCCCACGGATAACTCGTCAGGTAATCGAGCGCATCGAAGACCGTGCCCGCCACGCTCGGCGCAACGGTAATCGTGAGCCCGCGCGAGCCTGCATCCACGCCTGCCGGATAGCCGTAACCCCACTGGCTCTGCCCATCGCCCGAGAAGACCACGCCCGAGCCAGCCGCCCGCTGCTTCACGCCAAAGGGCAGAATGGGAAGTGTCATCTCCAGCGCGTCGGATTCTTCATTGGTGAGCGCCTTGGCTGTCAGCACGGCATTGCCGGTCATATGCGCCCGTACTCGCCAGTCCACGTAGCTCTCGCCCTTGGCGGGAATGTTCAGCTTCTGCGTCTGGCCGCCGATCACCTCCAGTCCGCTCGCGTCCAGGACGAAGGTCACGTCCTTGGCCGTTTCAAGATAGTTATGGGCGATCACTCGCAAGGTAACTTCGTCGCCCTGGCGGAAGAAGCGCGGAGCGGCCAGCCGCACGATCAGGTTCTTGCGCACCAGCACCCGCGTCACCACGCCGCCGACCTTGCCATCGTCGGTCATGGCGCGGATGGTTGTCCGCCACGTGGTCAGCGAATCCGGGAAGGCGAACTCGACGCGCGCGTGGCCGTCCGGCCCGGTATGCACATTGGAATTCCAGTAGGCTGTATCCGGGAAGGCCTTGCGCACCTTGGGCACCACCAGGTCCGACCCCGGCTTCACCTGCGCCAGCCGCGGATGGAAGAGCCCGTCATTCAGCCGGGCCAGCAGCGGACTCCTGGTTCCCGCCTCGCCATGGAAGTAATAGGCGAAGGAGGTCTCCGGTTGAAGATAGACGGAGCGCTTGGGATAGAAGAAGTTCACGATGTTGCCGCTCTCGTCGGGCCGCACCGAGTAGAGCGCCTCGTCCACCACGCCAAAGCTCAGGTCGGCTTCTACAGGCTTGTTGTTGGAGTCCACCGCCAGCACGTCAAAGCTGCCGGTTTCGCCCGGCAGAAAGCGCGGCTTGCTGGGCGTGGCCGTAATGGTCAGCGTCCGCTCCAGCAGCGGGACTTTCAGGCTTTTTTGCGCGGTAATCAACTGGTCTTCGTGGACAATTACGGCGCTGACCACCAGGTTGGGCTGCGCCTTCACGGTGATGGGCACGTCAAACGCAAAGCTCTCGTCGGTGGCGTGGATCAACTGCCTGAGCTGCACGCTGTTGCCCTCGGCTGTAACCACTGCCCATGACTCCTTGAGGCCGGTTACCAGCAGCAGGTGCGCGACGTCGCCCACTTGATAGCTCTTCTTGTCGGCCACAATCTGGGCCTGGGTGTTCTGGTTGTACCACTCGCCCGCGTTGTTCCAGATCCATACCCAGGTTTTGCCATCCACGGTGCGGTTCTCTGGCGTCTGCGCGCTCGCGGTGATCTCAAAGTCGCCGCTGCCGGCTATCGGCAGCTCCACCAGCGCCGTGCCGTCCGCGCCGGTCGCGGCATCCTTGCTGACTACGGGCGTCTCCGTCCGCTGGTGCGTGACCGGGTCCCACTTCTCCAGGTTGGAGGCGAGATGCGCCTGTGTCTGTATCGGCTTGCCGTCGTAGTCCTGGGCCGTCACCTTCACCTTGGGCGTCTGGCCGGGTGAAAACACATAACTCGTCGGTTCCACGCTCACGCGGAAGGAACCATAGGTGGCCAGAACCGTCGAGTGGCCGGCGACCTCGCGGTTGGCCGCGTCCGTCACCCGCGCCTCGATGCGGTAGTCCTGGTCGTTGTGCTTTCCGTCCACCGCCGTCGGCAACGTGACGGTGAGCCGCCCATTGGCGTCCAGAATTCCCTCTTGCTCCTGCTGCTCGGTTTGGCCCCAGGCATACTCCGATTCGCCGGAATCTTCGCTCTCCTCGCCGCCAGCCTCATCGCCCTCCGCTTCGTCCTCATCCCACCAGTAGTGCGTGGAGGTGTGCACCACGTACTTCACCTTGGCCCCGGCCACCGGCTCGCCAAAGAAATACCGCGCCTCGATTGTTGCCTGAACGGGAGTTCCTTGGATCAAATGTGCCACCGGCACTTTCACCGTCACCTGGTACTCCGGCTTCTTGTACTCCTCGACGTAGAAGCTGCCGTCTCCGGCGTCCCTGCCGTTGCTCAGGATACGGATGTCGTAGTATCCCAGCGCGGCATCGCTCTCAAGAGTCAGGTCGGCCGTTACGGTCCCATGCACCGAGACTTGCTCATCCTGCTTGAGCACCGTCTTCCCGTCCGCGTCTTTGACCGTCACTTCCAGCGTCTTGTCTTCCGGCAGCAGCAGCGCGTCGTCCTTCTGGCGCCGCACGACCCCCTTGATGTGAACCGTGTGCCCTGGCCGGTAGACGGGCCGGTCGGTATAGATGTATGCCGTAAGATCAGTCGTCCGGTCAGGCCCGAATGCATAGCCGTATGGCGTGATGATGGCCGCATCGGTCCCGCGCCGCGCCAGTATCCATACATTCTCCGGGGTCGCGCCCAGCGTTCCTCCCCGCACCTTCATGGTCAGCGAGGCCAGCCCGTCCTCGCTGGTCTTTCCCGTCGATTGTTGGGTCCCATCGGACCACAACGCCACTTCCGCCCTCTCGACCGGCGCGCCGGTCTTGCGGTCGGCCACGTACAAATCGGCCCGCCCGTTGTTCGCCCGCTCCACCACCGCGATGCTGGTGACGATGGCCACGGTATAGGCCTTGTACGCGCCGTCCGTAGCCTCGATCAGGTAAACGCCCGCGCCCAGCCCATCGACGGGCAACTGCTGCGTCTCGCTCACCAGCGCCGGCGGCGTGACCAGCTTCCAGCGCGCCACCAACTGGCTCGCGTTCAGCAGCGGAATCCGCGCAAACCCGGCCGCCCCCACCACCTGGCTCCGCTTGCCCAGCTTGCCCTGCCGCTCGCGGAAGCTGTCCCGCGCCTCATCGGTGAACTGGCCGCGGAAGAAGCGCCGCACCCGCCGCCACAGATCGGCCTTGAAGTCGTGCATCCGCTCCAGGAAGGTCCGCTCGTCGATCTTCTCTTCCGGCGAGTAGCTCTGCACGCCAAAGCTGTGCAGGTCCTTGAGCCCGGCAAAGAACTTCTCCGCATCGCGCACCTGGTAGACGCGGAACTCCAGCTCTGGAACGTTCTTCGCGTAGAGCTGAATCTTCACGCTCTCGCCGGGCGCAAAGGTCCGCGTGGTGGAGAGCGAGAAGGAGCGCGGCGCGTCCCTGTCGGCAGCGTGCGCGGCGGTCGAAGCCAGGAGAAGCAACAAGGGAACGGCTAACAGCGACTTACGGAACCTCATGGGTTGCCTCGCAATATGTTCCAGCGATAAACGCCGAGAAAGTTGGGATTTTGCTCCACCGGCCGCCATTGCGGCTGAGGATGATCGAGCAGCTCGGACAGCAGCACGCGGCGCAGTTCACCCGGAGAACCGTCATCGGGGCCCCCACGGACAGGTCTTCGTCCGTGGGGTGATTGATCCGGTCCCGTGTGATAAACCACCCGCGCCCTCTGTCCAACTTCGGCCACAATCATAGAATGCCAGGGCGAACTTTGGCCGAACTGGCGGTAAAAAAGCAGGTCGCCGGGTTGGGCCTCGCGCACGTCTCGGCTCACAAAATAAGCATTCCGCTCCACCAGCGTCTTGGCGTCGGCAAACTGCGCAAAAGCCCCGTTGGTCAGGTCGGCGGCCTCAAAGCTCCCCGGCCTTACCCGGAAGAGCGCCGCGCCCAGCGGCGTATCGGGATAGTGCCAGGCGCGGATCTCTCCCGGCGGCGCCGGCACGTCCATGCCAGTAGCCAGGAACCAGCTGTCGTTGTGGCGCTTCAGGGCCTCACGGTAGGCGTAGCGCAGCAAGCTGGCGCAGTCCGTGATCTCCTTGGGAAGCTCGCCTCTGGGACGAATGGCCTGGTACTCGGCGATCAGCGTAAACCAGCGGCGGAACGCGGCCTGATCGGCTGGATCGGTGAGCCGCAGAAACTCCGGCGTGCCGTCGCCGAAGCGGTCGCCCCAGTCCTGCGCCGGACTTGCGGCGCCGCCCGCAACTGCCGACGAACTCCGTTGGACCTGAGCCCCTTTATGCCAGAGCAGATGCCGCGCAAAGCCGGCCATGCGCAACAACACCAGCAGTATGGCCAGCAAAACAATCGCCGCCGGCAGCAGCCGTCTGAAAGAAACATTCAC
Source organism: Occallatibacter sp. (assembly GCA_052326045.1). Classification (GTDB taxonomy): domain Bacteria; phylum Acidobacteriota; class Terriglobia; order Terriglobales; family Acidobacteriaceae; genus Telmatobacter. Next base: position 35,760 of record JBKQRH010000103.1, read on the forward strand.
CAGATAGATTCCCCAAAGGATGCAGCCATCCTAACGCAAACCACTGGGAACGCGGGTGCAACACCGGAACGGATGCCCAGATCCGGCTTCAACATCCGCATCCTATTGCTTGTTCACGTCCACGTAGTACAGGTCCGTCGCCACCTGGAACTCGTCCTTCTTGAGCGGCGTCCGCATCCACTGCCACTTCGTCGTCGGATGAATGATCTGCCAGTGTTCCGGCGCGCCCACGCGCACCGGCATGGCGAAGTTATCCTCGTCGGCATTCCACTTATACATCACCATGCCCGGAGCCTCGCCGAACAGCAGCTCCAGCCGCGGAATCTGCGTGTGCCGCAGGTACTGGTCGAAGATCGGCGTCAGGTTCATGCCGGTGCGCCGGTTGAAGTACGCCACCACGTCATCGGTCATGATGTTCTGATACTTGAAATGCTGGTAGAAGCCGTGCAGCAGCGCCCACCACTTGGCATCGTCGTTGACCACGCTGCGCAGAGTGTTGATCATCAGCGCGCCCTTGAAGTACTGGTCTTCCGTGGGCTCCGCATTTACGCCGCGCTCGGCGATGATGGGCCGCAGGTTCTTGACCTTCGCCTTGTCGCCGTTCAGGTACTTGATGGCGTCGTCCTTGCCCCAGCGGTATTCCACGTAGAGGCTTTCGAGATAAGTCGTCCAGCCCTCGTGAATCCACATGTCCGACGGATCGGCGGCAGTGATGCTGTTGCCGAACCACTCGTGGCCACTCTCGTGGATGATGATGAAGTCGAAGCGCGGGCTGATTCCCACGCCGGTCCAGTCGCGGCCCATATAGCCGTTCTTGAAGCCATTGCCGTAGGTCACCGCGCTTTGATGTTCCATGCCCAGGTAAGGCGCTTCGATCAGCTTGTATCCATCCTTCGGGAATGGATAGGGGCCGAAGTAGTGCTGGTAAGCCTCCAGCATCCCCTTGGCCTGCGCGAATTGTACCTTTGCCTTCTCCAAATCTTCGGGCAGCACGTAAAAATCCAGCGGAAGCTCGCCTAACCGGTCCGAAAAGTGAACATAATTGCCGATGTTCAGCGAGACATCGTAGTTATTGATGGGGTAGTGGACGCGCCAGTCCCAGCGCGTATAGCCGTCGCCCAGCTCGGCCTTGCCCGCGAACTTGCCGTTCGACACGTCTACAAGTCCGTTCGGAATCGCGACACTGATGTCCATGCTCTCCACCTCATCGCGCCACTGGTCCTTATTGGGCCACCATACGCTTGCACCGTCGCCTTCGCAGGCGGTGTTGATCCATGCGTGGCCGGAAGGGTCCTTCTTGAAGGTCATGCCGCCGAAGCGGCCCGTCTCCTCGGGATGGCCGGAGTAATAGAAGTCGATGGAATAGACCTGCCCGGCGTGAAGCGTTTGGGGAAAGTCCACGAACACCGCGCCGGTGTCGCGCTCGTACTTGAGGGGCGTGGCGCCCCAGAGGATCTTGTCGATTGCGAGCGTCTCGCGCAGGTCGAGCTGGATGCGCGCGCCGTCCTTGAGCATCCTGAAGCGGATGGTGTTCTTGCCGCTGATGAACTGCTTGTCCGGATCGACGCGAATGTCCAGGTGGTAATAGAGCAGATCGTTGTTGGCGCGATAGGGGCCGTATGCGCCGCGCAGAAAGTCATAGCGCACGGGCAGAGGCGCGGCAGCGCCTTTCGGCGGGGTGCCGGGCTTCGGCGCGGCGGCGGGAGTGGTTGTTTGGCTCGACGCCTGCTGCGCACCCTGGGCAGAGAGCGAGGCCGCGAGCCATGCGGCCAGAACCAGCAGCCTCAAAGTTAGAGATCGAAGGGCAAAGGATCGCATGCGGTTATCCTAACGCCAGGCCCCCTGCACCCGCCGCGCAACACAGTTTTGATCTCCGCATATGTGGTACAACTTAGGGTGATGAGTTCGGCGCCATGCCGCCGTTCTATGGCATGATTTTCGAGTGAACAGGAGACAAGCGCATGATGCAATCCAGGGTTCTAATCTTTTTGATGTCGGCCTCCTGCGCTGCCGCAACGGCTCAGTCTGCATCGATGGTCTCCTGCGCGAATCTCGCCAATCTCAAAATCGAGGGCGTCGAGATTACGAAGGCCGCGCCTGTTCCCGCAGGCACAACCCTTCCGCCGATCTTTCCCGGCGCCCCCAGCTCCGGCCCATTGCCTGCGCATTGCCGCGTTGACGGCGTCATCCATCGGCGCAAAGGGGCCGGCGGCGAGGAGTTTGGAATCGGCTTCGCGCTGGCTTTGCCTGAAAAGGACGCCTGGAATGGGGACTTCATGATGCAGGGCGGCGGGGGCGGCAACGGCGTGGTCTCCTACCCGTTGGGAGCGTCATTCACCGGCGGCAAGCCCGCCCTGGTCAGCGGATTTGTGGTAGCCAGCACGGATACGGGACACAAAGCAAAGACGGGCCCGTTTGACTTCTCTTTCATGCGCGATCAGCAGGCATATCTGGATTTCGCATATCTGGCCAATGCCGAGGTGGCGGGGGTGGCGAAACAGATCATCGCGCAATACTACACAAAGCCCGCCGCGTATTCCTACTTTGTCGGCTGCTCGACGGGCGGGCGCGAAGGAATGATTTTGTCGCAACGGTATCCGACTGTTTTCAATGGAATCGTATCCGGCGATCCGGCGATGCGGACGGGGCTCTCCGATTTCGCCATCACCAAATGGATTCCGGTGGCCTACAACCAGGCGGCGCCCAAAGACGCGTCGGGAAAGCCGCTTGCCGGCAAGCTGCTCACCGATGCCGATCGCAAGCTCTTCATGGACGCGCTGATGAACCGCTGCGATGCAAAAGACGGCGTGGCCGACGGGATGATCTCCGATCCGCTGGGCTGCGATTTCGATCCCGCGGTACTGGCCTGCAAGACCGGCCAGAGCGATGGATGCATTGCGCCGGAGAAGATTGCGGCCATCAAGAAGGCCTTTGCAGGACCAAAGAACTCCTACGGCGCTCAGGTGTACCCGGGATTTCTCTATGACGCCGGTATCGCGGAGACCGGTCCGATCCCGGGGCTGCTCGCCCTCGGCGCCAACGGCATCTTTGGCCCATATCCCACCGCGACTGAGATTGATGTCGACAAAGAGACTCTGCATGTCTCCGATCCGCTGGTCGAGCCGGCGTCGACCAATTTGTCCACGTTTTCCGCCAGTGGCGGCAAGATACTCTTCTTCCACGGAGACAGTGATCCGTGGTTTTCGCCGCTGGATACGCTCGGGTACTACAAGTCCCTTGCCGCAACCAACGGCGGCGCGGACAAGGTGGCCGAATGGAGCCGGATCTTTCTGGTGCCCGGGATGCGCCACTGCGGCGGCGGGCCGGCGCTCGACCAGTTCGACATGCTCGGCGCAGTGGCCAACTGGGTCGAGAAAGGCATTGCGCCGGATTCCGTTATCGCCACGGGACGGGCATTTCCGGGACGAAGCCGGCCGCTGTGCGCGTATCCCAAACACGCCCAGTACTCAGGCCAGGGAGACACGAACGACGCTCGTAACTTCACGTGTCAGTGAGCGCAGCCGGCCTCAAAGCACAGATTCTTGCTGAAAAACGGCAGAACGTGATTCTGGAAGCGATCGGCGACGGCGCTGGTGTGCGTGCCGGGATAGATTTCGAAGCCGTTGGCGATGCCGTAGCTATCGAGAATGACGTGCAGCTTGCCCGCATCGATCTTGGTCATGTCCTGATCGCCCGCCTCCATGGCGATGGCGCGATACTGCTTGAGATTCCCGATGTATTGATCGACGAAGACCAGGGGCGCATTGGCCGTGAATTTTGCCTGTATCTCCGGCACCGGAATTCCGTCCTTCGTCGGCAGATCGAAATACAGTGGTGGGTTCTTTGGATCGGGCGCCCATGCAGCCGCTGTTGCATATTGCGCGGCGCCGAAGCCCGGTGATTGTGCCGCAAGGTCGGCGGGCGATTTGGCGGTGGCGGCCTTCTTTTCCTGGGCAATGGCCATCTCCTTCATCTTCTCCGGAGGGCCGAAACCGCCGCCTCCCATCGGCGACATGCAGCAGGGGCTCATGATGTACAGGTTGCCGAAGACATCCGGATGTTTCATGCCGATGCGGCTGGCTCCGTAGCCGCCCATCGAGTGGCCCACTAATCCGCGGCTTTCGCGATCCGGGATCGTCCGGTAATGCGCGTCGATGTAGGCAACCACATCGTGCGCGATGAAGCGCTCGAAGTCGCCCGTCGTCACCGAGCTCGAATACATCGAGCCGTTGTAGATGGTCTTCGAATCCGGCAGCACCACGATCAGCTCTTTGGCGCCCTGGGCGAATGCTCCCTCAATGGTCTGAGGCACATGGATCTCATGCGTCCACTGCTCGGCGCCGATCGAGTAGCCGTGCAGCGCGTAGACGACGGGATAGCGGCGATGCTTCTCCTTCTGGTAGCTGGGTGGCAGGAAGACAATCACGTCGCGGTCGACGGCGTCGCCTTCCAGATTGCCTTCCAGAGCTGTGCCGTGAATCTTGATGTGCTCTACGGCAACGGGCTTGGCGCCAGGGACGACCGGAGGAATCTGGGTCTCCACCTGAGCCGCAATCTGTGAGCCCGAAGCAATGGCCATCCCCAACGTCATTGTCCAAAACAAATTCGAGTGTTTCATCGCTGTCCTCACTTGGAAACTGGTTGTATCGCGCGAAGCGGAGTGCCGGCATTGCCGGCCCGATTCAGTTGCGGTCATCCCGGAAAAGCCTGGGCGCGAAGTCGTTCAAGTCTCTTCGCCATGTGAGCCATTCGTGAGCAGTGCCCGGCGATGAGAAGTAGACACACTTGATTCCTGCCTTGTCCAGCATCGCGCGGAAGGCGCCGATGGATTTGTGGAAGAAATCGGGTTCCTCGGTGCCCATGCCGAGCCAGAGCAGCTTCACTTTCGCGTTGAATGCCGCGCCGTCCTTGAAGATGCCATTGAAAGCCGTCGCCGGATCCAGCGCATCGCCGCTTAAGCCGTTCATCGTGCCGCTGAATCCAGCCATGTAGGCGAATGTGTCCAGATGGCCCGTCGCCAGGTGCAACGCCTGGTTGGCTCCCATCGAGAGGCCGGCCATCGCCCGGTGTTCGCGATCCGGAATGGTCCGGAAGGTGGAGTCGATCATCGGGATGACCTCTTTGATCATCACGTCCTCGAAGGCGCCGATATCTCCGGAGCGCCCTGAAGCGGGCGGCCCGAACGGCCCGGCGGGCTTGGAGGCGTAGCCGTTGTCCATCACGATCATCATGGGCACGGCCTTCTTCTCCGCGATCAGATTATCCAGAATCAGGTTGGCGTGGCCCTGGAAGATCCATCCGGTCTCATCCTCGCCCATGCCGTGCTGCAGATAGAGGACCGGATAGCGCGCGCTCGGGTTGGAGTCGTAATCCGGCGGCGTGTAAATAAAGCAGCGCCGCAACTGGCCGGTGATCTTCGAGTGGTAGATGCGGATGCGCACATCCCCGTGCGGCACATCCTTCGCCAGGTAGTAGCTCACGCCGTCCTCGGGCACATCGATTCCGCTCGCGTCCATGCCCATGCCGAAGTACGTGTGGCTGCCCGGATCGTTCATGCGGACCCCATCGGCGTCGAGCGCGTAGTAGTGGAAGCCTTCTACCAGCGGCGGCGTGGTCACGCTCCACACGCCGTCGCTGCCGCGCGTCATGGGGAACTTCTTTCCGGTAATATCCACATCCACCGACTGAGCCGTGGGCGCCTTGATCTGGAAGGCCGCGCTATGGTCCGCCAGAACGCGCGGATATTGCGCGCCCATTACATTCGTCGCAGCGGGCTTGGCGTCCTCGACCGACGAGGCGCGCACGCCCTCCGGCGAGCGTCGCCAGGCAAAGTAGGCATCCAGCGCCTTGAGCCCCTCCTCGTTGGGAACAGGCCAGGCATGCGGCGTTCCGGCAAGGTACATCAGCTCTGGATGTGCATCGTTGAAGGCCGGCCACTTGGGCATATTCTTCCCGTTCGGATCGCCGTACTTGGCGAAGTTCGTCCAGTAGGTCCCCATGGCGTCGGAGATCACGCGATCCGTCGCGCTCGGCACTTCGTTCTGCAGATCGTTCAAGTGGCCGAAGACATACGGAACCTCTCTGCCATGCCATGCGCCAAAGCCTTCATGCTCCGAGCCGGCCGGAAAATCCGGATGCTGGTCGAAATAGTAGTAGAAGACCTTCGCGTTGCCCCGCTCGGACTGCAGCCGCGCCCAGATCCAGGTGTGCCAGCCGAAGGCCGCGTCGCGGGCCAGGTCGCGCGCCGTCTTGGGCACGGACTTATCGCCCACGGGATAGGCCTTGAGCAGGCTGTCGGCGAAGGCGCCGTAGCGCTTGTGCACGCCGTCGATGTACTCCTTCGGCGTGCGTTCGCGGGAAAAGCTCGCGCCTTCATCCGAGTTGTATCCGATGAGGACGGGAATGTCGTTGAATTTTTTGTTGTCGTAGAGTGTGTACTGATCGCCGGGAATCACCCAGCCGTCGGTATTGGGCCACGCCATGCCGCGCGTGGCGGCTACAATCTTCTCCGCCGGCAGCTTGCGCAACTCGGCCAGCGAACTTGCGCCCGCGTTGATCGCGAAGGCTTGGCCGTCCTTCTCCGCGATGGCCAGAGGCCGCATGTTCTCGCCCGGCATTCCCGCGGAGCGCGGAGGACCGAAGGAGCCGCCGCTCTCTGAAATTGCCCCCTGGATCAGGCCCTTCGCCAGCGGTGAAGCACAAAGCTGACTCACCGCGATGCCTCCGGCCGACTCGCCGAAGATCGTCACCTTGTTCGGATCGCCGCCGAAGGCCGCGATGTTCTTCTTGATCCACTGCAAGGCGGCGATCATGTCGAGCAGGCCGTAGTTCCCCGAAACGTGCTCGGGCGACTCGGCGCTCAGCTCCGGATGCGCCAGAAAGCCGAGCGTTCCCACGCGGTACGCAATGCTGACCAGCACCACGCCCTTCTTCGCCAGAATCTCTCCGCTATAGCCGGGGATCGACGTTGCGCCGCCGGCAAAGCCGCCGCCGTAGATCCAGACCAGCACCGGGACGCGCTCGGAGGCCGACTTCGCCGGCGTCCAGACGTTCAGGTACAGGCAGTCCTCGCTCATCGCGGAAGCCGGGCCGGGGCCGAAGCTGCCTTGCTCGCATTGCGGCGCGAATTTGTCCGCCGGCCGCGCTCCCTTCCACTCAGCCGCGGGCTGCGGCGCGCGCCAGCGCAGATCGCCCACCGGCGGAGCCGCAAAGGGAATGCCTTTGTAGACAGTGAGTCCATCTTCTTTTGTGCCCTGTAGCACGCCCTGCTCAGCCTTCGCAGTGGTGCCCGCGGCCGCGCTCATCCACGGCGCTGCCACAATGGCGATTGCAAGCAAAACCGTTTTCATCTTCGATTTCCTTTCATATTCCAATCCTGGAGGCGCTTCAGCATGAACTCGCAGTCGGCATCCGGCGCCCGCATGCATTCATGCTGAAACCAGGCCAGCTATTGCAGCGGATACGCATAAATGTTGACGCTGAATGGAGGCACGTCGATTGTTTCGGGCACCGATCCCAGCGCATGCTCCTCTACAGCCACCTCCGGCGTCTTGCCCACCGCGACCACCGCATCCAATTTGGAGGGAGCCATCTGCCAGAGCTTTCCCTGGCTTCCGAGCTTGACCCCGTTGATTGCGAGCTTCATGCTCTGTTTCGCGTCCGAGGGATTCAGCACGGCAAACGTGAGCGTCTTGCGATCCTCGCTGAGCGCGGCGCTGACATCCAGCGGATAGGTGTCGCTGCCCGGATTGACCGCTGGCTGGTCGCCGCCGACCGGGAAGACGGGCTTGGGTTGCGGCGAGTCGCCGGTGACTTCAACCGGAATGGTGCCGAAGTGATCGCGATACATCTTGAAGAGCATGCCCGTGGGGTTGAGGATCGCGTCGGTTCGGTTCGAGCTCATCATCGCCGTTGCAAAGGTGAAG
>JBKQRH010000104.1:0-32205 GCA_052326045.1 Occallatibacter sp.
CGGCTGAGTTGTAGCCGAGGCCGACTCCGGCGGCGATGCCGGCGGCGATGGCGATGACGTTTTTGAGCGCGCCGCCGAGTTCGACGCCGATGACGTCAGTAGAGGTGTAGAGGCGGAGGGATTCGGAAGAGAACTCGTGCTGGATGCGGGCGGCGATTTCGCACCCCAGCGACGAAGACCTGTCGCCGGGGACCCCGGAATCGCTAAAGGCAACGGTGACGGCGGTGGGCTGGCCCTGGGCTACTTCAAGGGCAAAGCTGGGGCCGGAGAGCGCGCCGATGGGGAGGGATTCCGAAAGGTCTGCCTCAGGGGCTAAAGCCCCGCCTTCGTCTTGCCGCGATTTCGGCACGACTGACGCCGTGCCCTGACGCTGTTCGGCTTGGCCGATGGATTCGGCGATGACCTGAGTCATGCGCAGGAAGGTGTGGTCTTCAACGCCCTTGGTGGCGCTGACGATGATCTGGCCGGGGCGGAGATGGGAGCGGATGCGGGCGAGGGTGTGGCGGAGAAACTCGGAAGGGACGACGGAGACGACAATCTCGGCATCGGCGACGGCGGCTTCGCTGCCGGTGATGGCGATAGCGCCGGGGATGGTGAAGCCGGGGAGGAAGAGGGTGTTTTCGCCCGCGCCTATAATTTCCTGGGCGAATTCAGGGCTGTGGGCCCAGAGTGTGATCTGGTGGCCGCCGCGGCGGTGGAGCGAGAGGGCGAGGGCGGTTCCCCAGGCGCCGGAACCAAGGATGACGATGCGGCTCATGCGTGTTTTTTGGCTCCGAAGCGGGACTCTTGACCGGCGAGAAGGCGGCGGATGTTTGGGTAATGCTTGGCGATGATCAACCCGGCGACGATGAACTGGACGGCGATGAAGAAGGCCGGACGAGGGCCGCTGACCAGAAACCAGGCAAAGACAGGGAAACTGGCCGAGCCGAGAATGGAGGCCAGGGAGACATAGCGGCTGACGAGAAGAACGAGGAAGAACACGCTGATGGCGGCCAGGGCGGCGGTGGGGGTGGCGACGAGGAAGACGCCAAAGCCGGTGGCCACGCCCTTTCCACCGCGAAAACGGAGCCAGACCGGGAACGTGTGGCCGAGAACGGCGGCGAGGGCGGCGATGGCCTGCATGTTGCGGTAAGTGGAGGGGTCGAGCGCGGGGACGGAGAGGACGACGGCTGCCAGGATGGGGCCGAGCCAGACGGCCGCGCAGCCTTTGAGCATGTCGAGGAGGAAGGTGGCCGCGCCCAGGCCCTTGCTGCCGGAGCGGAGGACGTTGGTGGCGCCGATGTTGCCGCTGCCGATGGCGCGGATGTCCTGTTGGCGGAAGAGGCGGACCAGCAGGTATCCGGTGGGGATGGACCCGAGCAGGTAAGCGGCGGCGGCGATGATGGAGATGGCGAGGAGCATGACGAGAGAGAGTTTAACAGGTGCCGCCCGCGATGGGCAGACGCCGCTTGCGCGCCTGGAGTGCGTGTTTTCAGTCAGAGATCATCAGTTCGCCGGGAAGGATGGGACGGGTGCGGTAGAGCTTGCCGCGCTGGGCCAGCAGACCCATGAACAGAAGTGTGGCGACAAAGACAAGGAGCATGATCCAGTTGGCGGTTTGGACGGAGATTGGGGTGTGGGAGAGGTTCTTCCACAGGGTCTTCCAGAGGAAGAGCAGGAGGGTTTGCGCGGCGGTGACGGCCCAGACGGAGCCGTAGAAGTAGCGGCGCTCAGTGCCTTCGGTTTTGGTGGAGGGTCCCACGCGGGGCAGCTTGCCCGCCGCGCCGAGGAGGAGAATGAGAGCGAAGAGGGGCAGGTAGGCGTAGTCGTAGATTTGCTTCATGTACCAGACGCCGGTGGCGGTGGCGATGGCCAGGCCGGCGAGGTTGAGCAGCGCGAAGTTGAGCACGGCGTTCCAGGCGAAGGTGTAGCAGAAGCGGCGGTAGAGGGGATTGGGCTTGTCCTCGTCAAAGCGGAGGATGTAGGGGCTTGGTTCGGCGCCGGGCAACTGCCCGCGCAGAGCGGCGATGCCTGTGCCGGCCAGCACCGCGGCAAGCCAGATCAGGTTGCCCCCGTGAAAGCCGCTGGCGAAGAGCGAGAAGGTGAGGGGGCCCGGCGCGAGGAAAAAGACCCAGATCCAGATGGGCCAGTGGCAGAGCCGGTAGAGGCGGGTGTTGCGCTCGCGCATCTTGCGCTGCTGGGCGTATTCAACTTTTCCGCGATATTGCATGGGCCTGAGTTTCGCAGGGCGGGTGGTGGAGCGTCAATCGGCGGGCGGACTGCGGCTCATGCCGAAGTTCCAGGGTTGCTATGCGGGCACTGCGCACTTCCGCGGCGAGCACCTCCAGAACCTTGAGAGACAAGCGCGGGTCTGATTGCATAAGGGCGTCGAAATCGTCGTGTGCGAGGAAGCTGAGTTCGGCGCCCTGGCCGGCCACGGCAGTCAGAGTATAGGGCGCATTGCCGACCAGGCCGGGGAGTCCGAGCAGCGAGCCGGCGCCGACATGCATGGATAGGATCGGGTCGCCAGCCGGGGAAGTCATGGAGAGAGTGACCTCTCCATGTAGGAGAATGTACAGGCCGACCGGGGGATCTCCCTGTCGGAAGAGAACGTCATCTCCGCCACATGAGACTTCGATGGCGTGTTTCTCGAGCGCCTGGATCAATTCTGGATCGGCGAGGAATGCGGATGCGTCAAGCTTCATTTGCGGTCTCCAGGCATGTGCGGGCAACGAGCAGGCCCCGGGGGGCGCCAGTGACGTAATCGTTGCATCGATGGAAGCCGGGGCCATGTGATGGACATCACTTATTGAGGGTTAGGCCGGAAGTTCAAGGGGTGGTTGGGGGTTGGGTTGAGGAGTTGGCTTACCAGCCCACTGCCTGCCGCGAGCGGAGGTGAACGTAAAATTTCTCTCGCCGTTCACGATTGAGGATGGTACTCTACGTGGACAAAAGGGCTGTCCGTCCCCTCGCAAGCGAACCGGACACCCCCTATCACAATCCCCCATTAAGGAGAAGACATGGTTAGGAGAACAGGCCTGTATCTGCTCACAGTCGTTGCGGCTTTGTCGGTCGTGACAATGAATTCCCACGCGCAGTCCGTATTGACCCGCCACGTGCGGGAAGCAACTCGCACCGGCGAGGCGCTGTCTCTTGGACGCCTTCCCGCAACCCAAATCCTGCAGATCGATCTGGTTTTGCCGCTGCGCGATCAGGCAGGGCTGGATTCATTCCTGAAGGAAGTCTACGATCCATCCAGTCCCTCCTACCGGCATTTCCTCACCGTCCCGGAGTTCACCGAACGGTTTGGTCCTACCCAGGAAGATTATGACGCCGTGGTTGCTTTCGCGAAGGCGAGCGGCCTTACGGTCGTTGGTGGCACGCGCGACAGCATGGATGTGCAGGTCAAGGGCCCCGTTTCGGCCATGGAAGCTGCCTTTCATGTAAACATGCGGACGTACCAGCATCCCACTGAGGACCGCATCTTTTACGCGCCCGACCGCGAGCCAACTACAAACCTGCCGTTCGCGCTCTGGCACATCTCCGGCTTGGACAACTATTCGATTCCGCATCCCATGCTGGTGAAGCGGAGCGATTACGCGGCGGCTCATGGCATCGATGCCGAAAAGGTTGTGACCCACGCGACAACCGGCTCCGGCCCATCGGCTTCGTTTTTGGGCAGCGACATACGCGCGGCCTACTACGGCGGAACAGCCCTGACCGGCGCCGGCCAGAACCTCGGATTGTTCGAGTTTGAAGGCACCGATCTGACCGACCTGACCACGTATTACAAGAATGTCGGTCAGACCAACAATGTGCCGGTCACCTTGCTCTCCGTTGATGGGACCAGTACAAGTTGCGTGTATTCAAGAGCCGGCGGCGACTGCGACGACACCGAACAGACGCTGGACATGACCCAGGCTCTGGGCATGGCTCCGGGACTGGCGAGCCTGGTGGTGTACATCGGGTCCACCGATACGGCCATCATCAGCGCCATGACGACGCACAGCCCGCTGCCCACCACCATTGGCTGTTCGTGGGGCTGGACACCGGCGGATCCAACCACGCTCAATCCGTACTTCGAAAAGATGGCCGCTCAGGGCCAGAATTTCTTTGCGGCATCCGGCGACAGCTCCACATGGTCGTCGAGAAATGAGGCCTGGCCGGCGGACAATGCGTATGTGGTTTCAGTGGGAGGGACGGATTTGATTACCGCCAGCGCGGGCGGCGCCTGGAAATCGGAGACCGCCTGGGCGGATAGCGGCGGCGGCATCTCGCCGGACGGAATCCCGATTCCCGCGTGGCAACAGCTTTCGGGTGTGATCAATTCAAGCAACAAGGGTTCGACGACCCTGCGCAACGGCCCGGACGTATCGGCAAATGCGAATTTCACCTTCTACACCTGTTCCGACCAAACGACCTGCCTTGCGAATGAATATGGCGGCACCAGCTTTGCCGCTCCCATGTGGGCCGCCTACATTGCGCTGGTCAACCAGCAGTTGGCTGCCAACGGCGAACCCACGATCGGTTTTATCAACCCGACCATCTACGCGCAGAATGTAACGTCCAGCTACGGCGCGGACTTCCACGACATCACCAGCGGCACATCGGGCAGCTATTCGGCGGTGGCGGGTTACGATCTGGTAACCGGCTGGGGCAGTCCGAACACCGGGCTGATCAACGCCTTGGCTCCAACCGCGACGAGTTCTACCTTCACCCTCTCCGCCTCGCCCGCCTCCGTCTCAGTGGTACAGGGCAACAGTGGCAGTTCCACCATCACAAGCACCGCTGTTGACGGCTTCGACTCGGCGGTTGCCTTGTCTGTGACAGGCGCGCCGGCAGGCGTCACGGTTAGCTTGAGTTCCACGTCCATCGCCGCGCCGGGTTCCGGTACATCCACTCTCACCCTGGCCGTGGCCTCAACCACTGCTGCCGGCACCTACACGATCACGGTAACGGGCACCGGCGGCGGAATCACGCAAACGGCGACCGTATCGCTGACCGTGACCGCGCCGGTAGTTGGCGGCTTCACCATCTCCGTCTCGCCCACATCGGGCTCCCTGGCTCGGGGTCAAAGCGGCTATGCCGTCGTCACCATCACTGCCTCCGGCGGCTTTAACTCGGCGGTTGCCCTGTCTGCTACAGGCGTGCCGTCCGGCGTAACCGGGAGCTTCAGCCCCACATCCATCACAGGCTCCGGCACGTCGGACTTCACCCTGACCGTGTCCAGAACCGCCCCCACCGGCACTTACCAGATCACGATAACGGGCACCGGCGGAGGCATTACGCATTCGACGACCCTCACCTTCCAGGTGCGGCGCTGATACTCACTTCTGGCTGCGCCGGCACTGAACGATGAAATGCCCGGGGTTTGTGGTCCGGGCCTTTCATCGTTCAGGATGCGGATTGCCGCCTACATGAGCCTTCTGCGGATGAGGTCGAGAGCTTGCTGGGTGGTCCATTGGCGGATGCGCTCGCGGTCGCCGCGGAATCTGCGCTCGATGGACTCGGTCTTCTGGGCGTCGGAGAGAGCGATGTAGACCAGGCCAACGGGCTTGGATTCGGTGCCGCCGGCGGGGCCGGCGATGCCGGTGACGCCCAGGCCGAGGGTTGCGCCGGTGCGGCGGCGAATGCCGATCGCGAGGGCTTCGGCCACTTCTTTGGAGACGGCGCCGTAGTCGAAGATCAGATCCGGAGGGATGCCGACGAGGGCGGTCTTCATTTCATCGGAGTAGACGACGGCGCCGCCCAGGAAGGAGCGCGAACTGCCGGGGACAGAGGTGATGCGTTGGGCGATCATGCCGCCAGTGCAGCTTTCGGCGACGGCGAGGGTGGATTGGCGAAGGCCGAGAAAGTAGAGGACGATCTGTTCCAGAGATTCGCCCGAGGAGGAGTAGAGCCAGTCCTCAAGGGCCTCTTCCATGCGGCCGGCGAGTTCGTCGACGCGCTGCTGGGCGGCATCGAGCGAGGGCTTGGAGCAGAGGAGGGTGATCTGGATGTCGCCGGCGTGGGAAAGGATGGTGGTTTCGACGTCGGTGTAGGGGGTGTAGATGGGGGCCAGGAACTTGTCGGCCTGGGACTCAGGGATCATGGCCGCCTTGAGGGTGCGCCTGGCGATGGAACCCGGGGGCAGGATGGCGCGCAGGCGGGGCAGGCACTCGGCGTCAAAGAGGGGGCAGCACTCGTGGGGAGGGCCGGGGAGGAGCAGGATGAGCTTGCGGTAACCGGCGAAGGTGATGTCGAGCCACTGGCCGGAGGCGCTGCCCTGAGGGTTGGGCAGGATGGTTGCGCCTTCGAGTACGTCGGCCTGCTTGAGGTTGTTGTCGGAGAGGGTGATGCGCATGGTTGCGGCGCGGGCGTGGAGGGCGGCGACTAGCGTGGCGTCGCGGCGGAGGGTGAGCGAGAGGGCTTCAGCGACGGCTTCGCGTGTGAGGTCGTCTTCAGTGGGGCCGAGGCCGCCCATGAGGACGAGGATGTCAATGCGGCCGAGGGCGGAGCGGATGGCGCTGACGAGGTCTTTGCGGCGGTCGCCGACGATAGTCTTGAAAGTGACGGTGACGCCGATTTCGTTGAGTTTTTCAGTGAGATAGATGGAGTTGGTGTCCTGGCGGAAGGGGGTGAGCATCTCGGAGCCGACGGCGATGATTTCGGATTTCATGAGTGCAGCCTCTAGCTTTTAGCTTCTAGCTTATAGCTCCTGTATCGTGGGCCAAACGCCTTGGGCCTTTGGCCACAAGCGCCGTGTCCGTCACGGAACAGGCTAGTAGCTCGAGGCTGGAAGCTAGCAGCTAAAAAAGATTCAGTCCTTCGACTCCCAAGTCCACATCATAAACGGCGTCGCTGGTGGCGAGAATGGTGGTTCCGAGGGGGGAAAAGGCGACGCCGACGAGGTTGGCGCCGGCCAGCACGAGGGACGCATCGCCGCCAGGGGTGATGCGGACCAGGCCGCGGCGGCCGTGGAGGCAGGCGGCGAGGTAGATGTCGCCTTCTTTGGAGAGCGCGAGGCCCTGGGGACGGCCGAGGCCGCGGTACCAGGCGCGCGTGTCGCCGTTGGGTTCGATGGCCCAGATGGCGTCGTTGGAGGAGAGCGTGGGGGCGGTGACGAAGAGCGTGCCGGCGGCGTTGACGGCGAGGTGATAAGCGGCGGGGCTGGGTTCGAGGGTAGCGTAGACAAAAATGTGGGACTGGGTGTCGATTTTGAAGATGGTTCCGCTGCGGTCGCCGACGAAGAGGTTGCCCTGGGCGTCAAAGGCGGCGCCGGTGGCTACGCCCATGCCCTTGGCATAGACGGTGGGCTCGCCCGCGTCGTCGATGCGGTAGACGTTGCCCTCGGCGCGGGAGGTGACAAAGAGGTCGCCGCCGGGGTTGAAGGCCAGACCGGTGGCGTTGAGGATGCCGGTGGCGAAGGGGGTACCGCGGCCGTCGGGGCTGACGCGAACAACCGACACGGGGGTCTGTTTGCCGCGGGGGCCGGAGATGGTGGCGTAGATCATGCCGGAGCGGCTGACGGCGGGGCTGGTGACGGGATGCAGTCCATCGGAAAGCTGGCGGGCTACGCGGAGGGGCACGGCATTGCTGGCGCCGGAGGGGCTGCGGACTTCAACCAGGCCGGTGGAGGCCTGCTCGGGGACGCGGAGGGCCAGGCGGGTGGGGCGGCTCATGAGGATGTGGGCGGGTTGGCCCGCGACCAGTACGGCGGGCGGACCGTAAGCGAAGGGGCCGAGATGGGCGCCGATCAGTTCGACTTCGCCGAGGGGCATAGCGGCGGCGGGCACGATCAAGTCGATGCGAGGATCGGGGCGGGATTCTGCGGCGGATTGGGGGCGGGAGCTGGGCATGTGAGCAGAACCTCTAAATCCGGATGCGTAGGAGCGATGCTACACCCAAAGCATACAGGCCTGCCGCCACATCATCGAAGACAATGCCCCAGCCTTCGGGGAGGTTTTCAAGCTGGCGGGCTGGAAAAGGCTTGGTGATGTCGAAGAGCCGGAAAAGGATGAGAGCGATGAGGGCGTGGCGCCAGTCGGCGGGGCTGAAGAGCAGGGCGATCCACTGGCCAGCGACCTCGTCGATGACGACGAAGCCTGGGTCGTGGCGGCCGGATTCGCGGGTAACAATGGTGGCGGCGGGGACGCCGAGGACGAGGGTGAGGGCGATGGCGGCGAGGAGGACGAAGAGCAGAGTGTGCGGGGCGGGATGGAGCAGTTTGGCGCAGGCGGCCCAGAGAAGCACGGCGGCGACCGAGCCCCAGGTGCCGGGGCCGGGCTTGCCGAAGCCCGCGCCAAAGAAGGTGGCGACGGTCCAGGCCCACTTCGTGGGGTTCTCGTTTTGGATGGGAGTGTTGCGGGGGCGAGCGCTATTCGTCATGGGAGTCTCCGCGGCTGCCACTGAGGCCGCCGAGGACTTCTGGATCGAGGACCGGCGAGCTGATCTTGTAGACGCCCATCGCCCACTTGCCGAGGTCGATCTGGCGGCAGCGGTCCGAGCAGAAGGGGAAGTCCTCGTCGTTCAAGCGGACCAACATGCCGCAGGTGGGGCAGCGGAGGAGCTTGGCGGATTTTTTCTTTGGAGACATCGATCTATTTCATTTTACAGCGGGTCCACTTTACAACGGGCCGCCGGGGATGCGGGCGACTAGGTCGTAATCGTGGGCTTCGGTGATCTGGGCTTTGTAGAAGCGGCCGGGCTCGACAGCATCTAACTCGCCGAAGTCGTTGATGTAAACCTTGCCGTCGATCTCGGGGGCGTGGAACTCGGTGCGGCCTTCCCAGAGGAGCGGAGTCTCTTTGCTTTCGCCTTCGGCAAGAAGGATTAGCTCGCGGCCCACCCACTGCTGCTTGGCGCGCCTGGAGATGGACTGCTGGAGTTTCATCAGGCGGCGCTTGCGGGCTTCGATGGTGCGGCGAGGAATTTTCTTGTCGAGCGAGAATGCGCCGGAGCCTTCTTCATCTGAGTAACTGAAGACGCCGAGCCAGTCGAACCTCGCCTCGCCGATGAACTCCTGCAACAGTTCAAAGTCGCGGAGCGACTCGCCGGGAAAACCTACGATGAAGGAGGTGCGGAGGGCGATTCCGGGGACAGTTGCGCGGACCTTCTCCAAAGCTTTGAGAAAAATCTCCGCGCTGCCGCCGCGCTTCATGCGCTTGAGGACGGCGGGCGAGGCGTGCTGGAGCGGGATGTCGAGGTATTTGCAGATGTTGTCGTGGCGGGCGATGGTGTCGAGGAGGCGGCCTGTGATGCGGTTGGGATAGGCGTAGAGGAAGCGGAGCCAGCGCAGGCCTTCGATGCGGGCGAGGGTGTCGAGGAGTTGGGCGAGGCCATCCTTGAGGCCCAGGTCTTCGCCGTAGCAGGTGGTGTCCTGGCCGATGAGGGTGATTTCCTGGACTCCGCGGGCGACGAGCTGCCGGGCTTCGGCGACGACCGACTCGAAACGGCGGGAGCGGAACTTGCCGCGGAGATTGGGAATGACGCAGAAGCTACACGGATGGTCGCAGCCCTCGGCGATCTTGATGTAGGCCGAGGATTTAGGTGTGGTGAGGACCCGTGGGGTCTTTTCATCATAGAGATACGTGGGTAGGGAATGAGCCGCGCCCTGCCAGCCGTCGCGGCTGAAGCGTGAACTGGCCGTTCGGGCGTTCTTGCCCCCACGACCAAAAGTAGTCGTGGGGGGACCGGGCGCATGGGTTGCGGCGCGGGATTCCTGGCCGGGATGGATTTCGGCGGCGTGGCTGCTGCTGAGAATGTTGAATGGGGACGGTGCCGCTTCCGGGGTGGGGAGTCCGGCGGCTTCGAGGATGGATTCCAGTTCGCCGGCGCCGACCACGGCGTCAACTTCGGGGATGCTCTTGCGAATTTCGTCGCGATAGCGCTCGACCAGGCAGCCGGCGACGATGAGCTTCTTCGCCGTTCCGGCCAACTTGTGGCGAGCCATTTCGAGAATGGTGTCGACGGACTCCTGCTTGGCGGCGTCAATGAAGCTGCAGGTATTGACGACGAGGATTTCTGCCTCTTCAGGATGGGCGGTCAGGCGCGCGCCGACGCGGTCGAACAGGCCCATCATGACCTCGGAATCGACGAGGTTTTTAGGACAGCCTAACGAAATAAAGCCCACGGAAGGGGCCGTGGGTGGGGAATTCTGAGTCACAGTTCCATTGTAGCTGGAAGTGCGCCGCGACAGCTTCGATTCCGGGCGAGCGTCAGTTCATCGCCGGGTAAGTGACGGTTACTTCTTGCTTTTGACCCTGAGGGGCAAGCCGGCGGTGGTGAGAAGCCCCTTGGCGTCATTGGCGAACTGGCCGTGCGGTTCCAGTTCCAGATACTTCTGGTAAGCCTCGGCGCAGCCGGGCGGAAGAATCATCTTATGCGTCCGGGGATCGACGGTAGCTTTGGGAACCAGCGCCTGGCCCTTGAAGTAGTAAAGTATGGCGCGGCCGGGATCGACGGCAATGGCCTTCTCGACCGCCTGCAACTGGGCATCTGTATTGCCAACCTGAACGAACAGGATGGTCTCATTGCGCAGATAGAGGGCGGCATCGCTGGGAAACGCCTTGACCGCGGTGTCGAAGGCCGCTTCGGCTTCGGCGATTCTGCCGGTACGGGCGTAAATCTCTCCCAGGCTGCTGTAAGCCACGCCCTGAATCTCCGGGGTAGGGCTCTGATCGATTCTCAACGCAATTTTGAAGCTGTTCTCGGCTTCGGCGTATTTCCTCAGGCCGATCTGCGCCAGGCCCAGTTCGATCCAGAGATAGGGCTGGTCGGGCTTGGCCGCGGTGTCTTTGAGCATCAGCGCCTCGGAGTCGGCATAGCGTTTTTCCCTGGTGGCGGCGCGGGCCGCAGCCAGTTCGGCGTTCACGCTATCGCCGGTATTCTTGCCGGTGTCCGGCGCGCGCGAGCCTTCCTGCCCATAGGCGGGCCAGGTCATGGAGAACAGGAGGGCCATGCAGAAGCAAAAATTGCGTTTCACGTTTGCGCCTTCAGATGGGGAGTAGAGCTTTCCAAGAGCAAGTGTAACCCGGCGGAAGCCAGACGCCATCGCCGCCAGCTAAGCGATCCCATTTGCCCAACAAACAGAAAGCCCACGGTAGGGGCTGTGGGTGGGGAGAGTTTGGTCACAGTTCGATTGAAGCGGGGATGGGATGCGTTGGGGCGGAAACGACAACTGCTGTTTCCGGTTGTGTCGCCGTGGCTAGCGTCCCAATTTTGGTTGATACAATCTACCGACTATTGCCTGGCCCCAATCACGAGCACGAAGCTTTCCTGGGAAAAGAAGTCCGGCGCTAGTGGATGAATGCCCACTTCGATTCCCGCTGATTTGAGACCTTGGTAGAGCTGGGCTTCATTGGCGTTGAGTCCAGGTCTCCCCCTTATAGCGAAACTTACTCCAACCACGTCCGGCTTTAGACCGGGTATCGGTAGCGCCAGATCGGCGTGGCAGCCCTCCCTGTTCAGCGCTGCCACAAAATCTTCGGCATAGCGTTGTGCCTCCTGATTGGCGTTAGAGGCCGTGACGCTTATCGCTGGGGACGAAAGGCAAATGCTCCGCGCCGCTGCGGCGATGATGTCCGCTTGGCTTTTATTTAGTCGTCTATCCGCTGGGGCGCAGTTGGGGGAGGCAACATTGTTACTACCCCCGCTCTGCACTACGCCGCAATCCCCCTGTTTTATCGTGCCGATTGTTGGTGGCGGCGTCTGCTTGGTTGAGGTTGCGGGTTGCGCGCCTGTCTGTACAAACTGAACGATTGGAGCCGGGATGCTGGGCATTACTACCTTCAGGGGAGGCGGTCCCATTTCATGGAGCCTTTCGTTCACATCTTTTGCCACCAAGACCACCAGAAGGATGAGCAATACGAGACGCATTGGGCGGTTGCTCATGGCTGCCCACGCTTTAGGCCAGCGTTTTTCTATGATCTCTAGGCGGCCGATCGTATCCAGGAATTCCGTGAGGAAAAGATAGGCCCCGAGTAGGCACACGAGGGTGGCAATGAGAATTGTCGAGAGGACGCCCATGATCGTAATGCTCTCACTGTGTACCGATAGGAGTCGAGACTTTTACCGATCGGTGATGATGAGCAGATTCACGTTCGCAACCCAGTTTAAGGGCACCGCCCCGCCGAGTAGGGGCCGCCCGCGGATGGCAAAATCAATCAGTGCCGAGTCCGCGACGCAATCCCGCCAATCCCGCCAGGTCTGGAAGGAAGCAACGGAAACAGCCTAGTACGGGCGCATCCGGTCCGGTTATCCCAGACCGTAACTTGCCAAGTGAGTTGAGCCGCTCAAAATGACGGCATCAGGAGATCGGTGAAGCATCCGCATCCGTGAGCCGCTCTACTTCTTGTTCGGCTTGAAGACGGCCTTGAAGGACACTCCCGCGGCGGCGACGATGCTTTTGGCATCGGCGGCAAACTGGCCGCTGGGATCGAGTTCAAGGTATTTCTGATAGGCCTCCAGGCAGCCGGGCGGCAGGATGAGTTTGCTGGTCTTGGGATCGACGGTGGCCTGAGTGGTGAGCGCCTGGGCCTTGAAGTAGTAGTTGCGGGCGCGGGTGGGATCGGCGGCGATGGCCTTGTTGGCGGCGTCGAGCTGGGCGGGGGCGTTGTTGATCTGGAAGAAGAAGACGGCTTCATTGTCGAGATAGAGAGCGGCCTGCGCGGGGTTGGCCTTGACGGCCTCGTCGAAGGCCGCCTGGGCCTCGGGAATCCTGTTGGTGCGGATGTAAATCTCACCCAGCGAACTCAGGCAGATGCCGTCGGTCTCGGGGTTGCGCTTGGCGGGGGTAGCATCGGGAACGGCAAGGCTGCCGCCGGTATGCGTGCCCCTGCCATCGGCGGAGTAGAAGCCACCGCCGCCGCTAGTCTGATTCTGGGGCGCCGGGCCAGTGCCCAGAACCTTTTTGAAGCTGGTTTCGGCCTCCTCGTATTTCTTCTGGCCGAGTTGCGCCAGGCCCAGTTCTATCCAGAGATAGATCTGGCCTGGTTTGGCCGCGGTGTCTTTGAGCATCAGGGCTTCGGCGTCGGCGTACCGCTTTTCCTGGCTGGCGGCGCGGGCGGCTTTCAGGTCGGCGTTCATGGCTTCGACGCTCAGGCTGGCGGGCGGAGCGGTTGTGTCCGTCTTCTGCGGCGGCCCCAGCGGAGGCAGGCCCTGAGTCAAGGCGGACGGAACAGCCGCAAACGAGGCAGCAAACAGCAAGACGAGGCTGGGCTTCAAGCTGAACTTCATTTCGTTCACTCCTGGGCGGTGTTTTTCCTGGCGCGGTCAGGATACTCCTTTCGACTCGCCCGCTGCCTCGCCGGGGGCTGAATGCGCGCGCGAGCCGGAAGCCGGATGGGCCGCCCTCGGGTGGTAAAATCGATCAGTGCCGGGTCCTACGCGACGCAATCCCGCCAATCCCGCCAGGTCCGGAAGGAAGCAACGGTAACGGGCTAGTACGGGCGCAGTAGGTCACCCGGCGCTTTTTGGGTGTTGAAGCGGAAAAGCAACCGCAGGTCCTTCGACTTCGCTGCGCTCCGCTCAGGATGACAGTCGTTGGGGGGAGTAGAATCCCAGGTCTCAGACGCGAGACCTGGGGCGCCCAGCGGCACCGCGGTGTTGCCGCAAGGAGAGATGCATTGAGCCTCACTGTTCGCCCTGTGGTGGGCCGGCGCGCGAAGATTACGGCGCTTGGAACCTACGTTCCCCCGCAAGTTCTGACCAACAAAGACCTGGAAAAAATGGTGGATACCAGCGACCAGTGGATTCTGGAGCGGACCGGTATCCGCGAGCGGCACGTGCTGGCCAAAGGGCTGGGCCTGAGCGAAATGTGCGTGGAGGCGGCCAGGAAGTGCCTGGCGGCGCGGGGCATCGAGCCCAGCGAGGTCGAGGTCATCATCGTGGGCACGGTGACGCCGGACATGATGTATCCCTCGACCGCCTGCCTGGTGCAGAACAAGATCGGCGCGAAGGGCGTGTGGGGGTTCGACGTCTCGGCCGGATGCTCGGGGTTTCTGTTTGCGCTGCAGGCGGGTGCAAAGCTGGTGGAGAGCGGGGCGCACGCGAAGGTTCTGGTATGCGGCGCGGACGCCAATACGCGCATGACCGACTACACCGACCGGACGACGTGCGTACTGTTCGGCGATGGCGCCGGGGCGGTGCTGCTGGAGCCGGCGGAAGAGGGCGAGATCGGCTTCATCGACTATGCGTACGAGATCGACGGGTCGGGCGCCGGCTCACTGTATATGCCGGGCGGCGGCAGCCTGAACCCCTCGACCCATGAGACCGTGGACAAGAAGATGCACTACATCCACCAGGACGGGCAGGCGGTGTACAAGTTTGCCGTGCGCAAGATGGCCGAGGCTACGGCCAAGCTGCTGGAGCGCAACGGCGTAACCGGCGCGGAGCTGGGCTGCTTCATTCCGCACCAGGCCAACAAGCGGATTATCACGGCCACCGCCGACCGGCTGGGAATGGACCCGGAGCGGGTCATCATCAACATTGAGAAGTACGGCAACACGTCGTCGGGAAGCATTCCCCTGGCCATGGAGACGGCCATCGAGCAGGGCAAGCTGAAGAAGGGCGACCTGGTGCTGCTGGCCGCGGTGGGCGCGGGATTTGCCGTGGGGGCGGCGCTGCTCAGGTGGGAGATATAGCAAGTTCGCCAGCGCAGTGCGTCTAACGCTTCTTTACATTTGGCGACCTTCGTCAGGATTACTCCCACTTATGACGCACCACATTAGTATGGCAGCGGACACAGGCCCGGATTGCCTCTTTTGCAATTAGTAGGAGTGAATCAGCCTTCCCCAGCGGAATATCCTCTCGATAACGCCGATGACCCTATAGATGTGCTACCGGCTCTTCAGATTCTCAATGGCATTTCGATTAAGCCCCAATGATGGAGAGGTGGTTGCCGTCAGGGTCATCGAAGTTGGCGACCCTCGTGGTGGGCGTGATGTTTCGTGGTTCGTGAGTGAACTGGACTCCTTTCCCTAGCAGCGCTTGATAGGCGACGGTCACGTCCTCAACAGAGAAGACGATCTCGCCCGCGCCGGCAACCTGGCCACGGATTTTGGCCGCGGGCTCGCTGAGACACAAGGTGACCGCGCCAGCGTTCAGGAACGTGAAACCAGGGATCTCACGCTGAACCTCCAGGCCCAACTTGTCGCGATAGAACGCCAGCGAGCGCGTCGCATCGTGAACCCCCAGCATAACAACGCTGACTTGAGTGAGCTTGTAATCCGGCTGTTCCATCTTTGGTTAGCCTCCCTGCAAATTGACAACTAACAACGAATCCCTGGCGACGGAGTAGGGTCAACCGTCGGCTGCCGACTGATCTTCCTCTGAATATCCGGCAAGTTCTGCTTCCCGTCAAATCCGCCATTCTGAATGAACAGTCCTTGTTATCGCGTCCAGCGATTATGGCGCCAGCCAGATATACGCCGTCCATTACTAGAATCCGGCTATACAGCTTTGACCTATTATATCACACTCATATCTTGCCGTCAATCTCATTAGTCGCGAATCAGTAAAGCAATTCGTGACGCACTTCACCAGCCAGCGAGTCAGCGACTCAGCGACTCATCCAAAGAGAAGCTGTATTCGGGCAGGACGCGGAGTTCGGCGGCCATGCGGAAGAAGCCTCTCATGCCTTCGAGGCATTCCTCGTCGAGGATGTAATGGATGTTGGCGGTGAGGTAGGAGCGGATGGTCTCTTCGGGGATGGGGACGCGAGTCGACCACTCGGTTACCAGCGCATCGATGTTCTGGAGACCGTGTATGCGGGATTGCACGAAATCATTTGCGACACTCTCGTCCAAAGGTCCACCCCGCGCAGCGGCGCCCCAGACGGCGGAGACGAAGGAAAGGCCGGTGAGGGCGCGCCACTCTTCGGCCAGGTCGTGATAGACGAGTTCTTCCCCGGTGCGCTCGAAGCGGTTGGCGCGCTCTTCGAGGGCAAAGAGGGCGGGATCGCCGATGAGTATGGCGGCGTCGGCTCGTGCAAGCATGGCGTCGAGGTCTGCGGCCGCGGGCAGAAACGGGACCTCCGGGTTGCCCCACTTGTGGAAGAGCATGCGGGCGTAAGCGAGGGTGGTGCGGCTGGCGGTATCGGCGGCCACGGAGCAAAGGGCGGCAAGCGGCTGGCTGGCGCGGCGGACCAGCAGCAAGGAGCGCACGCGGCCCTTGGAGGCGATGGCGCAGCCGGGGAGAATTTGGAGGCCGGGGGTGGTGGCGAGGGCGGCGATGGGAACCAGGCCAATGTCAGCCTGGCCGGCGGCGAGGCGCACGGCGCATTCGGACGGCGACATGCGGTCGATCCGGTAGCGAAGGGCGAGCAAGCCGGAAAGAGGCGGGTGCTCGAAGTCCCACATGAGCGGCGCGGGATTGAGGAAGTTGATGGCGGCGACGCGCAGGCGAGGATTTGTGGTAGAACTCACGCATTCTTAGAGTATCAATGCGAGGCCAAGGATTCCCCGGCGTGTCCCGAATGAATCCGGGGCGAGAATACTGGCGGCTTGACATGGAACTCCGGCAGGGCTAGTGTGGGCGAAAACCCAAAAGAACCGGGGTCCAGGTTTCCTGTGAGGAAAACCGCCGCGGGCAATGGATGGATTGAAGCACCCCGCGATGACGAAACTGTCCCAAAACGTAGTTTTGCCCGAGCCGCCCCAGTTGGATGAACAGCGGCTGGCTTGGCTGGCGCTGGCGCTTTCTCCGGGGCTGGGGCCGAAGCGGATTCTGGACGCGGTGAAGACGTTGGACGCGCCCAGCCAGATCTTCGCTCTGCCCTTGACGGCGCTGGAGGGGCTGCGGTTTCCCGCCGAGGCGGCGCAGTTCATCTTTGACGGGAAGGCGCGCCAGGCAGCCGAGGAGGAGTGGGCGCGGGTGTCGGCGCAGGGCGGGACGTTGGTGAGCTACAGTTGCCCGGAGTATCCGGAGAGGCTGAAGGAGATCTACGATCCGCCGCCGGTGCTGTGGGTGCGCGGAGCGGCAAGCCTGCTGGCGCGGCCGGCCATCGCCATTGTGGGCACCCGGCACCCGACTCCGTATGGCTCGGGCGTGGCGGAGATGCTGGCGCGGGACCTGGCGGTGCGGCGGCTGCTGATCCTCAGCGGCATGGCGCGGGGCATCGACTCGTGCGCGCACCGGGGAGCCCTAGCGGCGCGCATGCCGACGGTCGCTGTGTGGGGCACGGGCATCGACGTGATTTATCCCAAGGAGAACAAGAAACTGGCGGAGGAGATTCTGGCCACCGGCGGGGCCATTGTGAGCGAGATGCCGATGGGGAGCTTTCCGGCGCCGCAGAACTTTCCCCGCCGCAACCGAATCTTAAGCGGACTGAGCATCGCGGTGCTGGTGGTGGAAGCGGGGGAGAACTCGGGCACGCGGGTGACCGCCCGCTGCGCCGCGGAGCAGAATCGCGACCTGTTTGCGGTGCCCGGCAACGTGACCAGCAAGGGCTCCTGGACCCCTAACACGCTGATTAAGCAGGGGGCCAAGCTGGTGGCCACCTGGGAGGACGTGTGGGAGGATCTGCCTTCGCAGGTGCGGCTGGAACTGGAGGCGGAGGCGCCAGCTGAATCCAAATCGGAGACTACCGCATCTCTATTGCCTGATCCGGTTCTGCGGCCGCAGGAGGCCATGGTGCTGGAGGTTCTGCGGACGGACGCGGCCTTGCAGATCGACGAGATTCTGGAGCTGCTGGAGACGCAACTGACGTCTTCGGAGGTATTTACGGCTCTCTTCGAACTGGAGATCACGGGCCGCATTCGATGCTTGCCGGGGAAAAATTACGTAAGGACGATGTGAAAAGACAGGGAACAGGGATCAAGGGACAGGCGGATTGAGGTTCGTGGATTCCCAGCTCTCAAAATGCCAAGTTCCACGGCACGGTTCGCAAAGCGTTCCGGGACATTCTTCACAGGGTTATGGATTGTTTTTCATTCGCGATGAGGCTGGAGACGGTTACCCTGCCGCATTGCCAGGCGTGAATCTCCCTGAAGCTGAATCCTGCCGCGCCTGATCCTCGCCGGAGCCGATCCTCCGGCGTTGAAAAAGGCGCGCGAGACTTGCGTAGCTCGTCTCGCGCGGATCGGCCCGGGCACCCGGCTACTGAAAGAGGCGGGGCGCGAAGTCATGAAGGTAGTCCCGCCAGTTGTTCCACGCATGGAAGCCTTCGCTGATATGGGTCTCGGGGTTATACCCGTATTTCTTGAGCAGATCGACCGCTGGGCCGGTATTCGGCAATGCCATGTCCTGCTTGCCGGCGGCGAACCAAAAGAGCTTGACGGCGCTCTTGGCCGGATTCTGGAGCGCGGCAAGGTTAGTCTGCTCGAACTGGTCGCGCGAAGCCTCGAACCAGCCAGAGCTGAAGACGCCCACATAGGCGAAGAAGCCGGGATGCAGGACGGCGGCGTTGAGGGTTTGAATTCCACCCATCGAGAGTCCGGCGATGGCGCGATGCGCCGGATCGGCGACAACGCGATAGTGCTTTTCGACATAGGGGATGATGTCGTTCATCAGATCACCGAGGAAGGGATCGGATGCTGGATCGGTCACCAGGGCTCTCATATCCAGTTTCGTGCTGGTGTGGCCCGCGGGCATCACTACGATCATGGGCTTGGCCTGACCGGCGGCAAGCAGGTTATCCAGAATGAAGTTCGCCCGGCCGATCGAGGTCCAGGAGTCGTCGCAATCCCCGCCGCCGTGCAACAGGTAGAAAACCGGATAGGACGAATTCCCGGTCTCGTATCCAGGCGGCAGGTAGATATGCATCCTGCGCGTCCGGCCCAGCGTGACCGAAGGGTAGTAAACCGTGGAGACGCTGCCATGCGGCACGTCATTTACGTCGGCGAAGTTGCCGGGGATTACGAAGAGACTGCGCACGGAGGAGAGCGACTCGCTGAAGGCAGCGTTCTTGGGATCGGTTGTGCTGACGCCGTCCACGATGAACGTGTAGCGATAGGCGCCCGGCGGGAATGGACCCAGGGTGATGGACCAGACTCCGTCCTCGGCCTTTGTGAGCGGCAGGCCGGCCATGGCGGCGAAGACCTGTTCCCTGGCCGCTCCGGGAACGGACTCGGGTCCCTCGGAGCTGATCTTCACTTCCTTTGCATCCGGAGCCCAGATGCGGAAGGTGACGGCGCCGCTGGGATTGACCTCAGGCGAAACCAGATTTGTGTTGGGCGTAACCCTGGGCATCGTGATGGCGGGCGGAGGCTGCGGGAGCGCGGCCTGCAGCGCGCTGGCGTGCGCGGAAGCGAGCGCAAACGCCAAACCGCACCAAAGCAAAACGGGAATCGCACTTCGAATGCATCTCATAAACCGGTCCTCTCAGAAATGAAGCCAGACGGCTTGAATGCCTGGCCGTGGCCACGCTGATTGTGGAGCAGCCGACTGGCTTCGGTTTCTCCTGGGTCAGATTCTATTCCTGCCGTGCCGCGGGCGAGGGAAAACGGCAACTCCCTTGGCGCCGGGCGCAATGCTCCAGCAGCGCCACCGATGCGCTTCTTGACTGCTGGTGGAGCCGCATGAAGATGCGACAATTCTCCGAGGAAGTTCGCAGGGCCTGTTTACGCGGTACAAACGGCTGGCTAGAGGGGTGAAGAGGTCCCGGAAAGTCGATCGATGAGAATCCAGGCGGAGAATTCCGGGCAGTCTTCCGCAGCGAGAACGGCGCTCCCGCGCTCCGAAAACGGGACCTCCAGCGAGGAAAGGAACTCTTCCGAGTGGAAACGGAGCGGTGTTCCGTGGTAGTGTGCAACATTTGTGGATGGTTTTCCGCGGAGTGGGACGAGTGGGCGGCCGGGAGGTTTGGACCGGTAGCCAAAACGAAAACGGAAAAAGCCATTTGTGAGTCAAACAGACCGGACAGGGTAGAGTGGTCTCGGTAATCAGATAATTAAGGATGGCAATGAGCAAATCACTGGTGATCGTCGAATCCCCCGCCAAGGCGAAGACGATCGAGAAATATCTGGGCAAGGGCTTCGATGTGCGGGCCTCGATCGGTCACATCATGGATCTGCCCAAGCGGGACATTGGCGTGGAATTGAAGAAGCGGACCTTTGTGCCGGAGCTGATCGTGTCTCCGGGCAAGGAGAAGGTGGTTGCGCAACTGAAGCGAGCGGCGGCGGCGGCGGACGAGATCTACCTGGCGCCCGACCCGGACCGCGAGGGCGAGGCGATTGCGTACCACCTGGCGCTGCAGTTGGGGACTACGGCCAAGGAGCGGAAGAAGATTCGCCGCGTGACCTTCAACGAGATTACGAAGAAGGCCGTGCAGGAGGCGTTTGAGCACCCCAGGGACGTGGATCAGAATCTGGTGGATGCGCAGCAGACGCGGCGGGTTCTGGACCGGCTGGTGGGCTACCAGATTTCGCCGCTGCTGTGGGATAAGGTCCGGCGTGGGCTCTCGGCGGGCCGCGTGCAGACCGTGGCTCTGCGGCTGATTGTGGAGCGGGAGCGGGAGATAGGCGCCTTCAATCCGGTGGAGTACTGGACGCTGGACGCAGTTTTGTATCCGGAGAAGCAGGCGGTCAAGAGCTTCAAAGCGCGCTTTGTGGGCATCGACGGCGAGCCGGCGCGGGTGGCCAACGGCAAAGATGAAGACGGCAAGGAGCAGTTCATCGCCAATGCGCTTGCTGACAAGAAATCGATGGACGAGGTGGTCGCGGCGCTGGAAAAGGCGGAGTGGTCTCTGGTTTCGGTTCAGTCCAGAGAGCAACAGAGGAAGCCGCTTCCCCCGTTCATCACCAGCCAGTTGCAGCGCGACGCATCGAACAAGCTGGGCTTCAACGTGCGGCGGACAATGGGCGTGGCGCAGCGGCTCTACGAGGGCGTCGCCATCGGCGCTGAGGGTCCGGTGGGCCTGATTACCTATATGCGCACCGACTCGCCGCGCGTGGCGCCGGAGGCGATCGAAGGGGCGCGGGAGTGGATCGGCAAGCAGTTGGGAGCCGAGTATTTGCCCGAGACGCCGAATCTATACAAGGGAAAGAAAGACGCGCAGGACGCTCACGAAGCCATCCGTCCCACCGACGCTTCGCGGACGCCGGAGTCGATTGCGCGCTACCTGACAGAAGAACAACTGAAGCTCTACACGCTCATCTGGCAGCGGTTCGTGGCCTCGCAGATGGTTGCTGCGGTCTTTGACGTGACTACGGCGGCGATTGCGGCGGTCTCGGCGAAGACCGGCAAGACCTACGACTTCCGCGTCAGCGACTCGGTGGTGCGGTTTGATGGATTCCTGAAGGTCTACGAGGTTGCCGAGGAGAAGAAGGACGAGGATGACGAGACTGCCGGCCGGCTGCCCAACCTGGACGGCGTGAAGACGCTGGAACTGGAAAAGCTGGAGAGTGAGCAGCACTTTACCGAGCCGCCTCCGCGCTATAACGAGGCCTCGCTGGTGAAGGAACTGGAGAAGCGCGGCGTCGGACGGCCGTCGACCTACGCGTCAATCATCAGCACCATCCAGGACCGCGAGTACGTGGTGAAGCACGGAGGGTCGCGCGGACGTTTTTATCCGACCGAGATCGGAGTGGTGGTCTGCGACTTACTGGTGAAGAATTTTCCCTATATCTTCGACATCGCGTACACCGCCAAGCTGGAAGAGGAACTGGATGAGATTGAAGAGGGCAAGGAAAAGTGGACGGACCTGCTGAAGGGCTTCTACGGCTACTTTGAGGAAGAGCTCAAGGACGCCGGCAAGAACATGGAAAACATCAAGCGGATGGAGAAACGGACCAAAGAAAAATGCGACCTATGCGGTTCGCCGCTGCTGCTGAAGTGGGGCAAGTTCGGCACCTTCTTTGCCTGTTCGGCTTACGACAAGAAGGACCCGTCAAGCTGCACTTTCACCAAGGAGAACACCGCGGACAAGCCGGACATGAATACGCCCGAGGCGCAGGAAGCCGGCGAGACCGAGGAGTACTGCGAGAACTGCGGCCGGGTGATGGTGCTCAGGCGCGGACCGTTCGGCATGTTCATGTCCTGCCCTGGGTACAACGAAGACCCGCCCTGCAAGACCTTCCGCAAGCTGAGTCAGAAGCAGCAGCAAAAGCAGGCCACGTCGCAGCCGACCGGCGAGGACTGCCCACTGTGCGGGAAGCCGCTGGTGCTGCGCCAGGGGGCTTACGGGGAGTTCGTTTCCTGCTCCGGGTATCCCAAGTGCAAGTACGTAAAGCAGAACCTGATTGAAGGCATGAAATGCCCCAAGTGCGGGCAGGGCGACCTGGCCGAGCGCAAGGCGCGGCGCGGCAACATCTTCTGGGGCTGCACGAATTATCCCAAGTGCGACTTCACCTCGAATTTGAAGCCGGTGGCGAAAAAGTGTCCGGTGTGCGGGAGCCCGTACCTGGTGGAGAAGACGCTGCGTTCGGGGATTTATCTGGAATGCCCGAACAAGAAGAAGGCCGGCGAGGAGTTGGTTGCGCTGAAGAAACGGGCCAAGAAGGCGGCTGGGGCGAAGGAAGGCGCGGTGTCATGCAGCTATTCGAAGCGGATTGGGGACGCGCCGCCTCCCCCGGCGGCGGAGACGCACGGACCGGTGATGGAAAAGGCTGAGACGAAGGCTGCGAAGAAGGGCGGGAAGAAGGCGTTGCAGCCGGTGTAGGGGGTGGCTGAGGGGGCGCAGCCAACGAGCTCGGGCCGAATCCGATAATATGGTTCAGCGGAGATCTCTCAATGGAACGAATGCTGGCTACCCCGGCCGATGCCGAAATCATTCTCAGGCTCTATGAATTGCGCACCGAAGCGGTGATGCGCCAGGCCCGCGCGTGGATAACGGGCGAATTCTGGCCGGCCACGGCGGAGGAGTTTTTTGCCGTGGCATCGAACCCCGCCGACCCCCACAATGCCTGGCTGCGGCAGGTGCTCACGTACTGGGAGATGGCTGCGGCCATGGTGCTGCACGGGGCGGTTTCAGCGGAGCTGTTTGTGGATTGCAACTCCGAAGGGTTCTTTCTGCTGGCTAAGTTCGAGCACATTCTGGGGGCGATCCGGGAGAAGAATCCGGGATTTCTGGTCAAGACCTCCGAGCTGGTGAACCGGTTTTCAAGCGCCGCCCAGCGCTACGAGGCAGTGCTGAAGAATGTGGAAGCCAGGCGGAACAGCCTGCCGGCCAGGCAGGAATCGCACGGGCAATATGCTTATCCCGTGAAACCTTAGAGTTTCAAATCCCTTGCCGAATTGCGGCCAGTGGAGCATGATAGTAACCGATAGAGACTTTCCAATCCCCTGGAGGTTCCTCATGAAAAGTGTTCTTGCTCTTCTGTTGGCCGTTTTTGCTCTGACCGCGATTGTGGCCAGCGCTGCCAATTCCGCCCAATTGAATGGCTGGATATCCGATTCCATGTGCGGCGCCAAGCACCTTGGCGACAATCCGGCCTGCGTAAAGAAGTGCATCGAGGGCGGCATGGCCCCGGTGTTTGTGGACGAGGCCAAGAAAGCGGTCTGGACCATCGACAACCCCGACGCGGTGAAGGCTTTTTACGGTGACCATGTGACTATCACCGCCACCGCCGATGCGGCGAAGAAGAGTGTCCACATCGAATCCATTGCGGAGGCGAAGTAGGGCTTTTCGTCTTTTCCAGATTGCAATCGGACTCGCCACGCCAGCGAATCTCTGGTAGTGTCATATCCGTTACCCTATTCGTGCTGGAATTGAGGCCGATGGGGGGATGAGCGTTGGATTTACACGGAATAGACCATGTCACGAGCAATCTGGAACGGCAAAGTCATTGCCGAAAGCGACACGACGGAGACGGTTGAGGGAAATATTTACTTTCCCGAGGCCAGCCTCAAGCGGGAGTATTTTCGCCCCAGCACCACCACCTCGATCTGTCCCGTCAAGGGGCAGGCGCGGTATATGAACCTGTTGATTGATGGGCAGGATAACCCGGACGCAGCCTGGTACTATCCAGATCCGAAGCCGGCCGCGCGCAAGATCAAGGGGTACGTGGCCTTTTGGCGCGGGGTGGAAGTGGAGCCGTAGCTAGGTACATATCTAAGGGGTGCGTTCTGCGCCGATCCAATGTTGTAAATGGCCGGTCTTCACGCGTCTCCACGGCACGGCGCCGGAAATCGCCAGGACGATAATGGCCGGCTCGATAGCCTGGCGGTAATCCATCAGCGGATTGGTTATATAGTAAGTCAGCGGGAAGATGCCGATGAGCACTAGATAGGGCAAGACCGCCGTGCGGTTCAGGCGCCAGAAGCGGCGGATGCCGCGGAGCATCAGCAGCGTAATGCAGCCAACGTAACAAACATTTGCCAGCTCGAATGGCTGTTCCCGTATCTCTTCGGCGGAGAAGCTCCAGTAACCGGTCCAGTAATAGAAAATACGGCGCAGTGTTTGATGAACTAAGAAATAATATTGCGGATGATGGCTGAAGTCGTCGATGGACAGGGCGTGCTTTTCCGCCAGATAGGCCGTTTCGCCCAGGGAGAGATATTTATGCAACTCCACCGGATTGCTGGCCGGATATGGCCGCTTGTCCGCGCTCGGCGGCGAGGACGGATCCCAGGGAGCATTGCCGAAGTTGTCGGCATAAATCTCCAGCCAGATGTTGTCTCGGACAGGGCAGAGGACGCCGAGGGCGCGGTAGTTGCGGATCGTCCACGGGGTGAGGACGGCGAGTGCGGCAAGAGCGGTGAGCGCGCCATTTAATAGCCAGCGCCCGCCGGACCGGCGCGCCTCATATAGCGCCAACGCCAGCAGAAACGGCAGCGTGGAAAGTGTCGAGGGATTGGAGAGCGCGGTAACGCCGCAGAGCGCGCCCCAACCCAGCCATGCGAGCGGATTTGCTGCCCGGTCAATGCGCTGCGCGATGCAAAAGCAGGTGGTGAAGAGCAGGCCGGTCAAGGCATACTCCCAGACGCGGCCGGCGGAGAAGTAGATGGCGAAGGGATAAAAGGCCCAAGCCCAGGCTGCTATTCTTGCGCCGCGCGCGCCAAGGGAATACTTAGCGCTGAAGTAGACGGGGATGCAGGTGAGGGCGCTGAGCAGACTGTTGATGGAGAGGATGACGAATCCCGAGGTGAGCGAGTAGATGCCGAAGAGCCGGAAGACGGCGGAGAGGAGAGCAGGATAAAGCGGTGGCTCTATCGCGGTAGGTCCGCTCCAGGGGAAGTACGGCGAGGAGAATCCATGACCGCTGGCCAGCGCGCGCGCAATCCAGCCCATCTCCCAGCCGAACTGCTCATAGAATTTATCCGCGTCGGGCAGACCGCGATAGGTGAAGCAGACCACCACCAGGCGGATGGCAAACGCCAAAAAAATGATGATGGGAAGCAGCCATCGGGATGAGCCCTTTTGTTCCGCTCGCACGGTGCGATCGATAGAAGCCGGCATCCTCGCATTATATGAGAGATGGGCGCGGAGCCGGATTCGCTCGGGAAGCCGAACGTGAGAGTACAATGCTCTTTGTGTTGCCCGCTCGACGACTGGGTTTGGAATCCCTCGTTGTGATCGAAAGCCAGTTGCGGCGAATGCGTTCAGGAGCCGGTTGCAGGGCTCCAGCGAGTTGCGCAGGAGATAGAAGGAGATGGCTTGTGGCGAAATATCCAGCTGACGGCGACATGAAATGCGATCAACCAAGCGAGGATGTCTATGTAAGCGTTGTTGCACCTTGTCATAACGAAGAGGAATGCATAGATGAGTTTCACCGCCGCATGCGGCGTGTTCTTGAAGATATGGAAGTATCTTTTGAAATGATATTCGTGAATGACGGCTCCACGGACCGGACGGCGGAGAATCTGGTTGAGATACAACGCCTGGATGAGAATGTTGTCATTGTCGATCTGTCCCGGAATCATGGGCATCAACTGGCCCTGTCAGCGGGCCTGGACGTAGCGCAAGGCAAGAGAGTGCTTCTGATCGACGCCGATTTGCAGGATCCCCCGGAGTTGTTGCCTGAGATGATGGCGGCGATGGATGCCGGCGCCGATGTCACCTACGCCAGGCGCATCTCGCGGGCAGGCGAAAGCCGCTTCAAGCGGATGACCGCCGCATTCTTCTACCGGCTTCTTCGCGGGTTGTCACAGACCGAGGTGCCCGTCGATACAGGCGATTTTCGCTTGATAAGCCGGCAAGTCGTCGATATCCTGCGGCAGATGCCCGAGCCGTACCGCTTTCTGAGGGGCATGGTAACCTGGGTTGGCTTTCGTCAGGTCGCGGTGAATTATCACCGCGACTCCAGGTTTGCGGGAAAGGCGAAATATCGCATCGGAAACATGGTCGGTCTGGCCATGGACGCCGTCACGGGATTCGCCTCAGCGCCCCTGAGGTTCATGTTCTATTTGAGCGCCGTAACCGGTGTTGCCGCGTCATGCTTTTTAGCCTGGACAGTTTATGCGTTTCTGTTTCTTCACGCCGTTCCCGGATGGGCGGGCATCCTGTGCGTTCTACTTATATTTTCGGCGATCAATCTGTTCGCCCTGGGGCTGATCGGGGAATATGTAGGACGCTCCTTCATTCAAGGAAAAGGCAGGCCGCTGTTCATTATTCGCTCTGTGTCGCGGGGGAGAAGCGATGTGGAAACCAGGCCGGACGGCTCGTCTTCGAACGCAGTGAAAAACAAGAAGAAACTCTCCCGCGGCTAAGGCGGAACCAGAGTAAACGTGTCCTTGCAGAGAGTTTTCTGGGTGGCTTTTTCTTGAGGAAAAAGCCACTTGGCGGGTTTGCTTTCGGGGTACATCTACTCTGGTTCCGCTATAAGGCGGAATTCTGTTTCCGTTTCCAGCATTATCTCGCTGGGGAAGAAAACGCCATCAAGATTGAGTCGGGCTGGGCAGCGGGCAGGCTTGAAGTTGTTTGGACTTTTCCGGATCAACCACGAGTGCAAACCCACCCTAGCCGCATAATCAAGAACGCGGCGAGGGTGGGGCACCCAGATTGTGGCGAAGACTACCGGCTCTTGGCGACTTCTTCCACAGTGACCGGATCGAGGAAGGGCATGGAGGCGCGGAGTTCCTTGCCGATGATCTCGACCGGGTGCTTGGCCTCGGCTTCGCGGAAGGCCGTGAACTCCTTGCAGCCCGAGTTCAGGTCGGTGAGGAAGCGCTTGGCAAAGCTGCCGTCCTGGATTTCGGCCAGAATCTGCTTCATGGCCTTGCGGCTTTCGGCGTTGATGACGCGGGGGCCGCTCACGTAGTCGCCGTATTCGGCGGTGTCGGAGATGGAGTAGCGCATGTAAGCCAGGCCGCCACGGTAGATCAGGTCCACGATCAGCTTGAGCTCGTGCATGCACTCGAAGAAGGCGCTCTCGGGCTGATAGCCGGCTTCGACCAGGGTCTCAAAGCCGGCCTTGATGAGGGCGCTGATGCCGCCGCAGAGCACGGCCTGCTCGCCGAAGAGATCGGTCTCGGTCTCCTCCTTGAAGGTGGTTTCGAGCACTCCGGCGCGGGTGCAGCCGATGCCCTTGAGATAGCTGAGGCAGAGGGCGTGGGCGTTGCCAGTGGCGTCCTGCTGGACTGCAATGAGGCCAGGGACGCCGCCGCCTTCGATGAAGACCTCGCGCACGCGATGGCCTGGCGCTTTGGGCGCGGCCATGCCCACGTCGATGTCCTTTGCCGGCACGATGGTCTTGAAGTGGATATTGAAGCCGTGCGCGAACATCAGCAGCTTGCCCGCCGCCAGGTTCGGCCCGATATCTTCGGCATACAATTTGGCTTGAATCTGGTCGGGCGCGAGGATCATCACCACATCGGCCCACTTCGCCGCTTCGGCCGGCGGGACCACTTCGAAGCCCGCCTTCCGCGCCTTAGCAACGGACTCCGCTTCCGTGGCGGGCAGGCCCACTTTGACGTGGACGCCGGAGTCCTTGAGGTTGAGGGCATGAGCGTGCCCTTGCGAGCCGTAGCCGATGATGGCTACCTTTTTGGCTTGGATGAGGGAGAGGTCGGCATCGTGATCGTAGTAAGTCTTGGCCATGATTTTCTCGCTTTTCCTTTTTCTGGTTGAGATTCAATGGAGTGGGCCGGTTGTTGCCCGGCCCGCAAGCCGGTAAAGCTAAACCTCAGAGGCTAAAGCCCCGGTTGATTCTGCTGGCTTGATGTCAGGGCCAAAGCCCTGACCTGCCAGCCGCGCCCTTTCAAAACCACAGCTCATCCTCTATTCCGGCTCGCCGGCCGCGCTGTCTTCACCGAATTCGACGGGCTGCTGCGCGGGCTCGTCCAACTTGGCGTCCATGGCGCGGACCACGCTGCTGATGTGGTGGCCGCGGCGCATGGTCATCTTGCCGCTGCGGCAGATTTCCAGGATGCGGCCCTCGTCTTCACGCAGCACTTCGATCAGCCCTTCGATCTTGCTTTCCACTCCGGTCAACTCGATCATCAGCGACTCCGATGTCAGATCGACGATGCGGGCGCGAAAGACTTCCACCAGATCGAAGATCTGGGAACGGTTCTGTGGCGTGGTGGCTACCTTGATGAGCGCCAGCTCGCGGGTGACGGCCGGAGCCTGGGCAATGTCGTCCACATCGACCACATTCTCCAGTTTAAACAGGCTGGCGCGGATGCGGTCTCCGGCCTCGGCGGAGGCCTCGCAGACCAGGGTCAGGCGCGAGAGGCCGGGGCGCTCGCTGCGGCCCACGGTGAGCGAGTTGATGTTGATGTTGAGGCGGCGAAAGAGCGAGGCGACGCGCGTGAGCACGCCGGGCAGGTCTTCAACGTAAGCAACGAATGTGTGCAGCATGACTAGCCTCTAGCTTCTAGCCTCCAGCTTCTAGCTCGTTGTTTCTAGTTTCTACGCGCTGGCTACACGACGGTGTCCGGCAACGAAAAAGCTAGAAGCTAATAGCTAGCAGCTAGAAGCTGTTTTATTTGTCGTCCGGCGACTCCACCAGCGAGTCTTTGCCGGGGCGGCGGATCATCTCGTGCAATGCGGAGCCGGTGGAAACCATCGGATAGACCGAGTCTTCCTTCTCCACCTTGAAGTTGAGCAGAAACGCGCCGGGAGCGGAGCGGGCCGCGTTGACGGCCTCAGCCACCTCGGCGCGGGTGCGGACGGTGAGGCCCTGGATGCCGTGGGCGCCGGCCAGCTTGACGAAGTCGGGGCTGACCATCGGCGTGGCTTCGTAGTTGCGCTCGTAGAAGAACTCCTGCCACTGGCGGACCATGCCCAGATAGCCGTTGTTGATGACGGCGATATTGATCTTGATCTTTTCCTGGACGATGGTCGCTAGCTCGGCCGCGGTCATCTGGAAGCCGCCGTCGCCGGCGATGACCCAGACCTCCTTGTCGGGGCAGGCGAACTTGGCGCCGATGGCCGCGGGCAAAGCAAAACCCATGGTTCCCAGGCCGCCGGAGGTAATCAGCGAGCGCGGCTGCTCGTGGTGGTAGTACTGCGCCTCCCACATCTGATGCTGGCCGACGTCGGTGACGACGATGGCGTTGCCGCCGGTGATGCGCCAGATGTCGTGGATGACGTGGGCGGCATAGAGATGGCCGGAGTCGGGGAGGTTTTTGATGTCGCGGACAGCGGCGTCGCCTTTGATGGAGGCGATGGTCTTGAGCCATGCGGAGCCGTCGCGGCCGGGGATGCGGGGCAGCAACTGCTCGAGCACTTCGCTGAGATCGCCGACCAGGGCGACGTCCACCTTGACGTTCTTGTTGATCTCGGCGGGGTCCACCTCGATGTGGATCTTTTTAGCCTTGGTGGCGTAGGTGGCGAGGGTTCCTGTGACGCGATCGTCGAAGCGCATGCCGCAGGCGATGAGCAGATCGGCTTCCTGGATGGCGTGGTTGACCCAGGCCTCGCCGTGCATGCCCATCATGCCCATGTTGAGGGGATGGGATGCGGGAAATGCGCCCAGGCCGAGGAGGGTTAAACCCACGGGAATCTGGGCGCGCTCGGCCAGGGTACGCACCTGTTCGATGGCGCCCGATTCGATGATGCCGTGGCCGGCCAGGATGACGGGGCGCTTCGAGTTGCGGATGAGTTCGACGGCTTGTGCCAGACCGTGCTCCTCGACGCGCAGCATGGGGTGGAGGCGGTAGGGGCGTGGCTTGGCGGCGGCGAAGTCGAAGAGTGCCGTGGCCTGCTGCGCGTCCTTGGTAATGTCGACCAGCACCGGGCCGGGTCGGCCGGAGCGGGCGATCTGGAAGGCGTGACGCACCGCCGGGGCAATATCCTCGGCGCGGCTGATAAGGAAGTTGTGCTTGGTCACGGGCAAGGTGATGCCGGTGATGTCGACTTCCTGAAAGGCGTCGGTGCCCAGGACCTTGCTGGAGACGTTGCCGGTGATGCAGACGATGGGACTGGAGTCCAGTATGGCGGTGGCTATACCGGTGACCAGGTTCGTGGCGCCGGGGCCGCTGGTGGCGATCGCCACGCCCACCTTGCCCGAGGCTCGCGCGTAGCCGTCGGCCATGTGCGCCGCGCCTTGCTCGTGGCGCACCAGCGTGTGGTGAATGGGAAACTTGCGCAGCGCGTCGTATACGGGCAGAATCGCCCCGCCGGGGTAGCCGAAGACGTCGGTGACGCCCTCGCCCACCAGCGTGGCCCAGACAATCTCCGCGCCGGTCAGCCGGGTGGGCGTGGTGAGGTGGGCGTTCGAGGCTTGCTGATTCAAGTTGGTTCCCATGTGAGACTCCTTTTTCAGCTGTTAGCTGCTAGCTTCTAGCTACTAGCTCGTTCTCTGGTAATACCAGCTTGTTGATGTTCCTTTTAGTTCCTAACTATTAGCTAGTGGCTAGAAGCTAGCAGCTAACAGCTGTTTTAGGTTGTTGCGCCCTCAGAGGCGCTGCTTACGCGATCGACATACTTGCGGAAGACGCCCTTGGGCCAGCGCAGTGCGGGCGGCGTGAAGTTTTTCAGCCGTGCCGCGATTTCTTCGTCGCTGACTTCGAGCGTCAGCTTGCGGTTGGGAATATCGAAGTGGATGATGTCGCCCTCGCGCACGGCGGCGATCGGTCCGCCGACAAAAGCTTCTGGAGCCACGTGGCCGGCGGTCATTCCGCGGGTCGCGCCGGAGAAGCGGCCGTCGGTCAGCAGAGCCACGTGCGCGCTCAACTCGGCATTGGAGGAGATGGCAGCGGTAACCTGCAGCATCTCTCTCATGCCGGGTCCGCCCTTCGGGCCTTCATAGCGGATGACAAGCACGTCGCCGGGATTGATCTTGCCGGTTTGCACGGCGGCGAAGCAGTCTTCCTCACACTCGAAGACGCGGGCCGGGCCGCGATGCTCGAGGCGGTTGGCCGCGGCCACCTTCATCACGCAGCCTTCGGGGGCCAGGTTGCCCTTGAGAATGACGAGGCCGCCGGTGGGCTTGATGGGATTCTCGAAGGTGTGGATCACGATCTGTCTGGGCGTCTCCTCGGCCAACGCGGCTTCTTCGGCCAGCGTGCGGCCGCTGATGGTGAGCGTGGAACCATCGGCGTGACCGGCGTCGATGAGGCGCTTGGCCAGCAGGCGCGAGCCGCCGGCGGCCTGATAGTCGGAGGCGACGAATTTGCCGGCTGGCGTGAGGTCGCAGATGAAGGGCGTGCGTTTGCTGATGATGTCGAAGTCGTCAACGTTGAGCGGAATGCCCAGTTCGCGGGCGATGGCGATCAGATGAAGGACTGCGTTGGTGGAACCGCCGCTGGCGGCCACGCTGGCGATGGTGTTCTCAAGCGATTTGCGGGTGATGATCTCGGAGGGGCGGCGATTGGCGCGGACGGCATCCATCAGAATGCGGCCGGCTTCTCGCGTGGCAGCAAGTTTGTTTTCGGCAGTTGCGGGAACACCGGAAAGATAAATGGGCGAGATGCCGAGAATCTCTCCGCTCATGGCCATGGTGTTGGCGGTGAACTGGCCACCGCAAGCGCCTGGGCCGGGACAGGCGTTGGCTTCAAGAGCTTCAAGGCCGGCGTCGTCGATGCGGCCCGCGGCGTGAGAGCCGATGCCTTCAAAAACATTTTGAATGGTAATGTCCACGCCGTTCAGCTTGCCGGGAGCGATTGACCCGCCGTAGAGCATCATGCCTGGAATGTCCAGCCGGCAGAGAGCCATGATGATGCCGGGCATGTTCTTGTCGCAGCCGCCGATGCCCACCAAGCCGTCGAAGAGATTGCCGCGGGCGACTAACTCGATGGAATCGGCAATGACTTCGCGCGAGACGAGCGATGCTTTCATGCCCTGCGTGCCCATGGTGATGCCGTCGTGGATGGTGATGGTGTTGAACTCCATGGGCGTGCCGCCGGCCTCGCGGATGCCCTCCTTGAGGGCTTCGGCGATCTCGCGCAGATGCACGTTGCAGGTGCCGATCTCGGTCCAGGTAT
>JBKQRH010000105.1:0-6107 GCA_052326045.1 Occallatibacter sp.
GGAAGAAGAGCAGCCCGGCCATCAGCGAGAGAAAGACCGGCGATTGGAACTGGAATCCCCAACCCAGCGTGGCTCCCGCCGCGCGCAGGCCGAGCAGCACGGCCACCAGCACCCAGAAGGAGACCAGAATGCCAGCGGCGTAGACGAGACCGTGGGCGCGCAACTTGCTGCGCTCTTCCCACCCCACGGACGAAGACCTGTCCGTGGGGACCCCGGCTTCATTGCCGGAGTTGACCAGCGCCAGCCCCTTGAGGAAGAGCACCGGAAAGACGCAGGGCATCAGGTTCAGCAGCAAGCCGCCGAGAAAAGCAAGGCCGGAGATTCGCAACAACGTCAGCCACAAGACCGCATGCGCTTGAGTCGCGCCCATCCCACCAGGGGGAAGCACCGTCCCCGGCACCGCTGCAATCTCGTATGCCCGCCCACGCGAAAGCTCCAGAACACCTCGCAGTTGAGCGGGATTGGCGGTAAGGTTCGCGTCTTTCTTGAGTTCCAGCACAAAACCACTCACAGTCGGAGTCAGCTTTTGCGGAGCGGGATTGTCGAGAATGTCCTGGTCTTCCGGAAAAAATGTAGCGGATAGTTCACGCTGGCCGGTTTCAACGGCAAGGCGGAAGCCCTCTTTGGTGGGCTGAAAGGTGGATTTGGAGTCGGCAGGGAGCGACTGGGGAATCGCGGGTAGAGGCTTCGAATTATCCATCCCAAAGAATCGCTGCGAGAGCGACATTCCTTTGGGAATCCCGATATCGTAGAGTCCCCTATAGATTTCCCTCTTCGTTTCCAATTCCGCCTTGCCGGGAATGCAGACTTCGCGGCAAACCAGCCAATCGACCTTGGCGTGCAATGTGACTGGACCCGCCTTGACTCTGTCGGCGAGATGAAAGCTGAAAGGGAACAGAACCTCATCTTCGTAACCAAAATCCATGAGTGGACCTAGCGGCAATCGTTTTGGCGCAGGAAACTGCATTGGCGCGGCGGCGATCCCGTCGGGCAAGGTCCAATGGATGTGAGGCGGTTCGCCGGAGTCACCGGCGTTCTTCCAATAAACATGCCAGCCCGGCTCCAGCTTGAAATACAATCCGGCATCATTCAGTTCGTCGCTGCTGTAAAGATTGTCGCCAGGCACCAGCAGTTGCACATGCACGTGCGGCGCGTCGGCGGAACTCGACTCCGCCCGCGCAGGCAGCACTGCGGCCAGCAGCAACGCCAGGAGAATCCATCGGAAGCTGAATCGGACAGACAAAGAAAAACTCCTCGACACTTGCACTCAGTCTACCGGACAATAGTCGCAAAAGGAGAGATCAATCCCAAAAGCAAGTCCTGTTGAGTCTCGTGGTTTCCCACCCTTTCGCAAAGCACGCGCAAGGATGGGGCACGGAGCCTGATTGGTTGGTCTGGTTTTCTATTCCCTATTCCCTATTCCCTGTCTTTACACCTCCAGATCGTCGTCCGGCTCGGCGGTTACGGCCGCGCCGCGGCGCTTGGCCAAGAGATACCCGCGCAGGAACGGCTCCAGATAGCCGTCCAGAACCTTGTCCACGTCGCCCACCTCGACCTTGGTGCGGTGGTCCTTGGCCATGCGGTAGGGCTGCAAGACGTAGGAGCGAATCTGCGAGCCGAAGTTGATATCGAGCTTCGAGTCTTCCAGCTTCTTGCTCGCGGCGCGCTTCTTTTCCAGCTCGTACTCATAGAGCCGCGAGCGCATCATCTTCATGGCTTTGTCGCGGTTCTTGTGCTGGGAACGCTCGTTCTGGCATTGGACCACAATGCCCGTAGGCAGGTGGGTCATGCGCACGGCGGAGTCGGTAGTGTTCACGTGCTGGCCGCCCTTGCCGCCGGAGCGGTAGGTATCGATACGCAGGTCCTCGAGCTTCAGATCGACCTGGATGGTTTCGTCGATCTCCGGGGAAACGTAGACCGAGGCAAAACTGGTGTGGCGGCGCTTGGCAGCATCGAAGGGCGAGATGCGCACCAGCCGATGGACGCCGCTCTCGCCGGCCAGTTGCCCGAAGGCGTATTCACCGGTGATAGTGAAGGTGGCCGACTTGATGCCCGCCTCTTCGCCGTCCTGGTAATCGTTCATCTCGGTTTTGAAGCCCTGCTGCTCGGCCCAGCGCAGGTACATGCGCAGCAGCATCTCGGCCCAGTCCTGGCTCTCCGTCCCGCCCGCGCCGGGATGCACGGTGACGATGGCGTTGAGCGCGTCGGCCTCGCCGTTGAGCATCGTACGGGCTTCCAGTTCCTCAGCAAAGGTTCCCAGAGCTTTAATCTCGCGCTCCAGATCGGCCAGCACATCCTCGCCCTCGCGGGCCAGCTCGAAGTAAGTCTCGATCTCGCCGGTGCGGCGGACCAACTCATCATCGTCGGCGACCATCACTTCCAGGCGCTTCTTGTCGCGCATGAGGGGTTTGGTAGCGTTGGGATTGGACCAGAGCGCCGGATCGGCCAGCTTGGTTTCTATTTCGGCTGCTTCCCTGCGGATGCGGGCCGGGTCAAAGATACTCCCGCAGGTCGCGCACTTGGTCGCGCACGGGAGCATAAGCGAATTCGAGATCGTTCAACGACATGGCTTGGCTCTTTACCTGACTTTGGATTAATGTGTGAGGCTGCTTCGTCTCTACTATTAAGAATATCACTATGCCTGATTCGATCTATTGTGGTGTTTGGCGACCGCCATTCAAACGAATGACGCGAACAGGCGATCTCATAGTCTATTCGCCCTGAGCCAAAGAGTCTCGAGAAGTGATTCCTCGGACTCAAATAGAGAATAAGCATTTAAGTTGTATTGATCGAGCAAGCCCATTATCTTCTCCCTCTCTGTCGATGGAATTTCAAACTTTCCTAAAAAATCTTGCTTCGGGTGAGGGTTATCAAAGACTTTCTGATGCGAATCAAATTGCCATTTTCCGTCGGTTCTGCTTTCGCACACGGTGTAGATCGATTGCTGAAAGAAATGTCTACGGGGAGTTCGAGTATGCCCAACGAGCAACTGTATCACGGGTTCTCCAATAGTCCCTCCATAGGTTCCTTCGGGCCTATCGCAATAGACAAAAATGGATCTCTTTTCTACCTTTGGTGCAGCTTCACGGAATGCAAAAAAGGCAGCTACATATGGTGATAATGACCAGTCCAGAAGGGGCGACGGAAATCCGTGATGCCGCAAATATGCAACATACTCAAAATGTTCACCGCCAGGAAACATGGTTTGGTCAAATATCGATCCCTTATGCCTGGCATAATCAGAGAGCCGCTCAGTATCACCAAGTACATTCCACAAGTTCTCACTGAATGACGGCGCTTGCATTGATGAAAAAGTACTAACTGACGGGCCAATATTTCCAACGATCAGTCCATAATAGTCGACTATTGGCATGGTCGGGTGACCACTGCGTTCCAATGTTGTCTCAAGCCGCCATTTGGAATCGGCTTGCCCGCGAAAGATCAGTCCTCTTCGATATTTTCGGTCCCGAAGCTCCTACAGCCAGCTCTCAAATTCTTGCCAATTTCCTTCACGCGATTCCATCGTTCCACGTCCGAATGGGGTTGAAATAATTGAACCAACATTGGCCAAATTGATAATGCAGTCCCTGCGTTGTAGTCTACGCCACCTTGATCTCTTCCAGCAGATCGGGGTGACGATCCAGAACTTTGAGCAGCTTGACCAGGGCCAACGGCGGCTTGGTCTTGCCGTTTTCGTAGCGGGAAAAGGCATTGACGCCGCCGCCGAAGATTTCGGCGGCTTCGCGCTGGTCGAGCGAGAGCTTCTTGCGCACCTTGACGATGAACTCCGGATCGACGATGGCGGCATTGACCTGCCGGACGAATGCCTGCATCTCGCGCATCACGCGCTCTGAATCCTCCATATCGTGGATGGATTCTCCGCAAGCCGGGCAGAAATCGCCTGTCGTCTTCAAGATGGTAGTCTCGCCCTTGTAGCTATAGGGGATGTCACGGGTATCGTGGATCAACTCGGCCGCGCCGCAAATAGGGCATTTCATCAGTGAACATTAATCTAGTTGGTTAATTTTAGCAAGCGGCTGCCAACTGACGTAACAGCTTTCTTCCCGACCAGGCGACAACGACAAAACTCAGTAGAACGCAGAGCCAGCCGAAGAGGTCGCCGTGGGCGGTGTAGAAGGTTATATCGTCGCGGAAGGCGTAGCTGGCGGGCAGCGCGTCGGTCTGGTGGCGGGGGATGGACTGGCGAACGCGGCCGTAGGGGTCGATGACCGCGGTGACGCCGTTGTTGGTGTCGCGCAGAAGCCAGCGGCGATTTTCGATGGCCCTCATGCGTGCCATGTTCAGGTGCTGCCAGGGAGCGCTGGTGTCGCCGTACCAGCCGTCGTCGCTGATGTTGACCAGCACCTCGGCGCCCAGTTGCGCGAAGTGGCGCACCTCGTCGG
Source organism: Occallatibacter sp. (assembly GCA_052326045.1). Classification (GTDB taxonomy): domain Bacteria; phylum Acidobacteriota; class Terriglobia; order Terriglobales; family Acidobacteriaceae; genus Telmatobacter. The sequence continues at coordinate 4,404 of JBKQRH010000105.1, forward strand.
CAAAGACCGACTCATAGCAGATGAAGACACCGTAGCGGTGAGCCCCATTGTTCGTAGTTGGCAGCCGGAAGACCTTGCGGTCCTCGCCGCGCGAGAACTCGGAGACGCGGCCGGTCAGCTTGTGGGCAAAGAAGAGCAGCCGCTTGAATGGAATGTACTCGCCGAAGGGGACGAGGTGGATTTTGTCGTAGCGGCCGACGCGCGCGCCAGTGGCGGAGATGACCAGCGCGGAGTTGTAATCGCGCCAGGACTGCTCTTCCGCCGAGAAATCCATGCCGACATTGCCCACCACCAGCGGAGCCTGCACTTCACGGGCGATGGACCCCAGCGCCTGCTGAAAACGGGCGTCCTGCTCGACGAAGGGCGCGGGCGACTCCGGCCAGACCACCAGATCGGGGTGTGTGGGGTAGGGCGGGCAGACGATTTCGCCCTCAGGAGCGCCGGTCTGAGGGATTCCGGCGATGTAGCTTTTACATTGTTCAGCGGCCAGTCGTTTGAATTCGGCGATATGGCGGTCCCATTCACCGGGGCCAGACCACAGGTTTTCGGAGGCCACATCGAGATTGGGCTGGATCAGGACGGCGGTGGCGGTGGGGGTGGGGGTGGGTGGCAACACTTCTGTGCCAGCGCATGCAATTGCGAATACACCTAGGCCGAAGACGCGCCAGGTCTCGCCGCCAAAGAGAGCTTTCAACCTCCATCGCGGCTGCCCCGGCGTGACCCGTTTCCATGGAACCAGTGAACCACTTGCAATCAGCGCATTGGCTGCAACAAGCACGAAGCTGATCCCATAAACCCCGGTCCAGGGCGCGAGCTGGTTCAGCAGCGTATTGTCTACCTGCGAGTAGCCCAGTTGGTCCCAGGGAACGGAGGTGATGCGCGCGGCGGCCAGTTCCAGGGCCGCCCACAGGATGGGCGCAGCGGCCAGCGCCAGGCGCGTCGAGCCCGTGGCCCTGCGCACCAGCATTACGCCCAGGCCGAAGAGGCCAAAGTAAAGGCCCAGAACCAAGCTGAATCCCAAGAGCAGCAGCATCGGGGCCAACGGCGGCATATCGCCGTAGCGGAGCATGGTATCGCGCACCCAGTAGCAGTTTCCTATGTACCACAGCACGCCGCAGAGATAGGCGAGCAGGAAGCCGCGGCGCAGCGGGCGTGGCCCATCCGCGCAGGCTGGCGAAAGGAGGGCCCACAATAGCGGGACCAGCCCAAACCAGGCGAAGACCGTGCGCCAGACGGGCAACGGCCCAGCCAGCGGAAAGGGCAACTCGAGCAAGCCTGCAGAAAGTCCGGTAGCGGCCCACAACTCCCAGGCCCTGAAATTCCAGAATGATCGCCGCATACAGGCCCGAGTTTATAGCATCCGGCGCACAGCCGCGGGAGCGAACCCCTTGGCCGGACGATAGGGGAGGTAACTTTCCAACGCCGCGCGTTCTATTCCACTGGGAAGAAGCGCCATGCGGGACCGTCCCCGCTCACGGCAAGTTCCCGGCGCTCTTCCTGGAATTCTGTCGCCGTTCTTCCCGCTTCAGCAAGCGAACCGCCACCGGAGAGATGGAAATCGCGCTACAATCAAGCTTATGCAACTGGCTATCTTTGCAATGCGTGTGCTTGAAGTCATGTTTCTTGTCGGCATGGCGGGATCGGCCGTGGTCGTCCTTATCAGCTTTATCGAGGATGGCAAAGAGCTCATCGGCAAGGACGAGC
>JBKQRH010000106.1:0-36329 GCA_052326045.1 Occallatibacter sp.
AACCCATGGAATGGGTCGATTTTGACAAGATGGACGGCCTCGTCGCAGGCATTGTGCAGGATGCGCGCACGGGCGAGGTGCTGATGCTGGGTTTTCTCAATCCCGCCAGCTATGCCAAAACGCTGGAGACCGGCTTTGTGACCTTCTGGAGCCGCACCCGCCAGAAGCTGTGGATGAAGGGCGAGACCAGCGGCAACCGCCTGCGCGTCGTCACCGCCTCCACCGACTGCGACAGCGACGCGCTGCTTTTCCGCGTCGTCGTCGAGGGCGACGGCCTTGTGTGCCACGAAGGCACGGTCAGTTGTTTTACCAAGCCGATCAGCCTGGACGCGGCCGGCGAACCACCAGAGAAAGAGGAAACCCGTGGCTAACAAGCTCAGACTCGGCATCCCCAAGGGCAGCCTGCAGGATGCGACCATTGCTCTTTTCCAGCGCGCCGGCTGGAACATCTATGCCGACGGCCGCTCCTACTTTCCATCGATCGACGATCCCGAGATCGAGTGCATGTTGATTCGCGCCCAAGAGATGGCGCGCTACGTCGATCACGGAGTGCTCGATGGCGGACTCACCGGCATCGATTGGGTGGTGGAGAGTGGCCTCGACGTAACCAGCGTTACCACGCTCACTTATGCCAAGCAGAGCCGCCGCAAGGTGCGCTGGGTGCTGGCCGTTCCCGAAGGCAGCGGCTTTGAGAAGGCTGAAGACCTGGACGGCAAGATCGTTGCCACCGAACTGGTCGAAGTAAGCAAGCGCTACTTCGCCGCCAAGGGCGTCAACGTAAAGGTCGAGTTCAGTTGGGGCGCCACTGAAGTCAAGCCGCCCATGCTGGCCGACGCCATCATAGAAATCACCGAGACCGGCAGCTCCCTCAAGGCCAACCGCCTCAAGATCATCGACACGGTCATGGAGAGCGAGACTCATCTGATCGCCGGCAAAGCCGCGCTCACCGACCCGTGGAAGCGCGAAAAGATTGACCAGATCGCCCTCATGCTCCGCGGCGCCATCGATGCGCAATCGCAAGTGGGGCTCATGCTTAACGTCAAGCGTGCGGACCTCGAAGCAGTCCTGGCCGTGCTGCCCGCGCTGAACTCGCCCACCGTCTCCCAGCTAAGCGATTCGGAGTGGGTCGCGGTCAACACCATCGTCGATGAGCGCATCGCCCGCGACGTGATTCCCAAGCTCAAAGCCGCGCGAGCGACGGGCATCGTCGAATATCCGCTCAACAAGGTTGTTCTGTAGCCCGGAGGCGATTGATGAAACTGATCCGGACCAAAGGACGAGGCGCGCGGCAGGCGGCAGAAGTTCTTGCCGCGCTCGAACGACGCGGCGGCGCGGCGCTCGACGCCGTGCTGCCCGCCGTCAGGCGCATCGTGGCCGATGTGCGCAAGCGGGGCGACCGCGCCCTGCTGCGCTATGCAGCCCAATTCGACGGCCTCAAAGGTGCGGCCAGTTTGCGCGTCACACGGGACGAAATGGCCGCTGCGTGGGAGGCCATCGATCCAGCGCTGCGCGAGGCTCTCTCCAAAGCAGCCGGCCAGATTCGCGCCTTCGCCGTCGAACAACTCCCTGCTTCATGGAGCAACGAACCCATCCCCGGTCTCACCACGGGCCAACTCGTGCGCCCGCTTGGCTCGGTGGGCTGCTATGTCCCCAGCGGGCGTCATCCGCTGCCCTCCACGCTGCTTATGACTGCCATTCCCGCGCAGGTGGGGGGCGTAGAACGTATCGTTGTTGTTTCCCCCAAGCCCGCGCCGGAAACCCTCGCCGCCGCGCACCTGCTCGGCATCGCGGAGTTCTATCGTCTCGGCGGCGCGCACGCCGTGGCTGCATTGGCCTATGGAACCGCGAGCCTCGCGCGCGTGGACAAGATCGTTGGCCCCGGCAATCTCTACGTCACCGCGGCCAAGCGTCTTGTCGCTTTCGATTGCGCCATCGATATGCTTGCCGGTCCCACGGAGATTGTCGTCATCAGCGATCGTGGCGCCGCAGCCGATATAGCTTCCGATCTTGTTGCGCAGGCCGAGCACGATCCAGAAGCGCTGGCCATCTTCATCACCACGCGCGTTGACTTAGCGAAAGAGGTCGTCCAAAAAGTAAAAGCGCGAAGCGCCAATAATCCCGTCGCGCGCCAGGCTCTCGATCGCAACGGCCTCGTAATCATTTCGTCCAGCGTGGACGAAGCGCGGCAAATTACCAATCGCCTCGCCCCCGAGCACCTGACCGTGGATGCGCCCAGCGACCTCGCATGGGTCGAGAGCGCGGGCTCAGTCTTTGTGGGCCGCTGGTCCGCGCAGCCCATGGGCGATTACATCTCCGGACCCAATCACACGCTGCCCACGGGTGGCATGGCGCGTGTGCGCGGCGGATTGAGCGTGAACGATTTCGTTAAACTCATTACCGTGCAGGAGTACACGGCACAGGGAATCCGCTCACTTGGTCCACCTGCCGCTTTGCTGGCCGGGGCCGAAGGTCTTACAGGCCACGCCGAGGCCATTCGCGTTCGCATAGAAAAGAGGAACGACCATGACTGAACGAACAACGGTAGAGTTGGCCCCACTGCAGGTGGCTCCCCGCGCCCGCGTGCAGGCCATGAAGGAGTATCACCCTCCGCTCGGCGGCCGCGACGCGCTGCGCCTGGACTTCAACGAGAACACGCTGGCCTGTTCGCCCAAAGTACGCGAAGTGCTCGGCCGCATCTCCGCCGGCTCTCTCACGCGCTATCCCGAGCGTGAGCCGGTGGAGGCGATCGTCGCCGCGCATCTCGGCCTTGCCGCCGCGCAGGTCGCGCTCACCAACGGCGTGGACGAGGCCATTCACGTGCTCTTTGAAGCCTTCCTCGAAGAAGGCGACGAACTCTTGCTCCCCGTCCCCACCTACACCATGTATGAGGTGTACGCATCGGCGACCGATGCGCGCGTAGTTGCGGTGCAGGCCGCGGACGACTTGCAGTTCCCGTTCCAGCGCCTTCTTGCCGCCATCTCGCCGCGCACCAAGATCATCGCCATCGCCAACCCCAACAGCCCATCGGGCTCTGCAGCCACTCGTGCACAACTGATCGAGATCGCGCGCCGCGCGCCCTACGCAGTGCTGCTGGTCGACGAAGCCTACTTTCATTTCCACGGCGAAACGGTCATCGACTTGATCGGTATCGTGCCCAATTTAATTGTGGCGCGGACCTTCTCCAAGGCCTACGGACTTGCCGGCTTGCGTCTCGGCTTGTTGGCCGGACCTGTGGAACTGATGCGCTGGGTGCGCCGCGTCCTCTCGCCCTATAGTGTGAACTCGCTGGCGCTGGCCTGCCTGCCGCCCGCGCTCGAAGACACAGCCTATCTCGATTGGTACGTGAGCGAAGTGCTGGCCGCGCGCGCCGACTTCGAGACCGCTCTCGATGCCGCCGGCCTCCGCCGCTGGCCCAGCCGGGCGAATTTCATTTTGGTCGAGATCGGCCCTCAACACGCCGAGTTTGTTCGCCTGATGCGCGGCGCGGGCGTGCTGGTGCGCGACCGCTCCAGCGATCCGGGCTGCGATGGCCGAGTGCGCATCACCGTTGGAACGCGGGAGCAGATGCGGCAGGCCGTCGCCGCTCTCAACGAAGCGCTGGCCACACTGCGGGCCGGAAAAGAGGCGCAATGACTACCAACAAGAAGACAGAACCTGGAATCCAATCGAACCCGCGCACTGCCATTGTTGAGCGCATTACCGCGGAGACGCGCATCGCAATCCATCTCATCATCGAAGGCCGCGGTCAATACAAAATCTCCACCGGCATTCGTTTCTTCGATCACATGCTGGAGCTGTTCGCGCGCCATGGCGCATTCGATCTTGAACTCAAATGCTTGGGCGACCTCGACGTGGACCAGCACCACACCGTCGAGGACGTGGGCATTGCGCTGGGCGAGGCCTTCGATCGCGCCCTCGGCGATAAGCGCGGCATTCTGCGCGCCGGATACTTCCTCATGCCCATGGACGAAACGCTGGCCATCGCAGCCGTGGACCTGAGCGGTCGCGCTGCCTTCGCCGTCGAGACCAAGGTGCGCGCGCGCCTGGTGGGCGACCTGCAAGCCGAACTGGTGACAGATTTCTTTGAGGGCTTCGCGCGCGGAGCTCGCGCCAGCGTCCACGTGAAGACCATGTACGGACGCTCCAGCCATCACAAGATCGAGGCCATCTTCAAGGTCTTTGCGCGCGCCCTGCGCGTAGCCTGTTCGCGCGACAAACAACTTGGAGAAATGTTGCCCTCCACCAAAGGATTGCTCTGATGCGCGTAACCGTGATCGACTACAAAGCGGGCAACCTGACCTCGGTGCTCAAGGCGTTGCGCCATCTGGGCGCTGAGGCTGTGGTGACGGACGGCGATCTTGCGCCCATTGAGGCAGCAGAGCGGCTGGTGCTGCCCGGCGTGGGCCATTTCGCGGCCACCGAGCGCCTCCACGCAACGGGCCTCACCGCCGCGATTCGCGCAGCCATCGCGCGCGGCGTTCCATTCCTCGGCATCTGCGTGGGAATGCAGTGGCTCTACGCCGGATCGAGCGAAGCGCCCGCGCAGCCGGGGTTAGCACATTTCTCCGAATCGTGCGCGCGCTTCTCCGAAAGCTCCGAGAAAGTCCCGCACGTCGGCTGGAACTCGCTCGAAGTGCGCGCTGGATCGCGATTGTTGGCCGGCGTCGAGCCCGGCGAGTTCGTCTACTTCACGCATTCGTACAAAGCTCCAGTCACCGCCGACACCGCGGCCATCACGCACTACATCGAGCCTTTCGCATCGGCAGTCGAGCGCGCCAACGTGATGGGCGTGCAATTTCATCCGGAGAAGTCCGGCGCAACCGGACTCAAGATTCTCCGCAATTTTCTCTCGTGGCAAGCAAAGGGGACTGAATGATCACCAAGCGAATTATTGCCTGCCTCGACGTGCATGACGGCCGCGTCGTCAAAGGCGTTCAGTTCGTCGATCTTGTCGATGCGGGCGATCCGGCGACGCAGGCCGCGCGCCACGCGCGCGAGGGCGCGGACGAAATCGTGCTGCTCGACATCACCGCGACGCACGAGGGCCGGCAGACGCTGCTCGACACCGTGCGCCGCACCGCGCGTGAGTTGTTCGTTCCCTTCTGCGTAGGCGGCGGCATCCGCTCCGCCGCCGACGCGGCGCAGGTCTTCGAGGCCGGCGCGGACAAGGTCAGCGTGAACTCCGCCGCGCTGGCGCATCCAACATTGATCGACGCCATTGGCCGCAGCTTCGGCGCGCAGGCTGTTGTGGTTGCCATCGACGCCCGCCGCGACCCGGAGGCCGCCGATCCAGTGCGCGACGCGCAAGTCTTCGTGCAGGGCGGGCGCAAGCCGGCCGGCCGCCGCGTGGTCGAGTGGGCGCGCGAGGCCGAAGCCCGCGGCGCGGGCGAGATTCTGCTCACCTCGATGAACTGCGACGGTACACGCACCGGCTTCGATTGCGAGCTGACGGCAGCGGTGAGCGAGTCGGTCTCCATCCCCGTAATCGCCTCGGGCGGCGCTGGAACGGTGGGCCATTTCGTCGATGTATTCGGTCGCGGTAAGGCCGATGCGGCGCTTGCGGCCAGCATCTTTCACTTCGGCGTTTCGAGCGCGCGTTCGCTCAAAGAAGAGCTGGCAAAAGCCGGCGTCTCGGTGAGGCTTCCATGCTGATTCCTTCCATCGATCTGCTGGGCGGGCGCATCGTTCAGTTGGTGCAGGGCGAAAAGTTGCGCCTTGCTTTTAACGATTTCGAATACTGGATCGAAAAGTTTGCGCGATTTTCATTGGTGCAGCTGATCGACCTGGACGCCGCCATGCGCCAGGGCAACAATTCGGAACTTGTCGCGCAGATTGCCAAGCGGTTGCCCTGTCAGGCGGGCGGCGGCATCCACTCCATCGACCGCGCAAGGCAAGTACTTGATGCGGGTGCAAAGCGCGTCATCGTCGGCTCTGCGCTCTTCGCACAAAACGAATCTGGGCAAGGAGCAGTCAACACCGAGTTTGCCGCCGCGTTTGCCGCCAGCGTGGGCGCCGAGCGCGTGGTGGCCGGCATCGACACCAAGAATGGCCGCATCGCCGTGAAGGGCTGGAAGGCGCAGGTTGCGCTTACGCCCGACGACGCGATTCCGCAACTTGAAAGCTATGCCGCCGCGTTCCTCTACACGCACGTAGATGGCGAAGGGCTGATGCAGGGCTTTCCCATCGAGACGGCGGCGCGGTTGCGCAAACTCACGCAAAGGCAGCTCATCGTGGCCGGCGGCATTCGCAGCCAGCAGGAAGTGGATGCGCTGGATGCGCTGGGCGCCGATGCTGTGGTGGGCATGGCTGTCTACACGGAGCTGCTCGCGGTTTGATGCGCGAATCCCACCCTTGCGACAGAAAAAAGTCGCAAGGATGGGGCACGGCGCTGTTGTCGGTCGTTCTACTCTTCGGCCTCACCGATGGCGCGACTGGTCTCAACCCGCGAAGCCCTCAGCAGCCGCGCAATCTGTTTGAGATGAAGCTGCACTGCATAAGCGCGCAGAATCTCAGCCTGTGAGAAGCCTATGCCCATGGGCCGCACTGCGGTCATGCGGGCTTCCAGTTGGGCAATGTCCTCTTCGAGACTCATCTGTGGCGGCACATGGAAGCGCCATGCGTGAATGCAGCCGGCCACATGGTGGAATCCGGTGCGAATGTCAACGGTCAGTTGTCCAAGTGCCGGCTCCAGTTGCTGCGCGTAGCCAAACTCGTTGGTGTCTTTCACTGAGAACTCAAGCGCCACCAGGGCGTCGAAGAGCGAGCGGCCAAACTGCGAGAGGGTTGCCAGGCCCTCGCGCCAGCCTGGGCCTCCCGAGGGCTCATTGCGCGCAGCCTCCAGCAGTTGGTTGTTGCCGCGCAGCATGGCCAGCGCATCCTCGCGCAGCCCGGGCAGATTCTCAGCGGGTGTACCGCGAAAACCCTGCAAAATTGCCTCGAAGAAGGCCCCCAGCACCAGGAACTCCTGCGCCAGTCCGTCGCGCAGCCGCAGCCGGGCGCGGTCAGGCAGCACCAGCGTGGTTACGGCGAGAGCCACCACGATGCCCAGCACCACTTCGCCCACGCGGTCCAGCGCCAGGTCCCAGCGCGAACTCGCTTTCTGCACCAGCATGATAATGGTGATGGTGACTCCGGCCAGCCGCGCGCTGCTGCGCAGCCCCAGCAAACCGCAGACGATGACCGCCGCGAGCACGGCGAGAATGTAGTTCCATGGAAGCACGCCGAAGAGCGAAAACGAAAAGCCAAGCAGCGCGCCGATCAGCGTGCCCAGGAGCCGGTCGCGCGAGGCGGTAACGGTGGCGCCCATGTTGGATTGCATCACGATGATGGCGCTGATCGCGCCCCAGTATCCGTCGTGCAGCCCGAAGCGCAGCGCCAGCCACCAGCACAGGGCCGCGGCCAGTGCGGTCTTTGCCGCGTGAATCAGCAGCCGCTGCCGCTCCCAGGAAAAGAAACCAGGGCGATTCTTAGGCTCCAGGCGCAGCTTCAGGTCAAGCAGTTGCTGGGACCACGTCTTGTTTGCCTTCAGGCGCATGGATGCAATCCGCAGAGTCTCCTGATTACAGGATCGCCTGACCCGCCCGTTCCTGCCGTGACCAATCTCACGCTTGTCCCGGCAAGCTCAATCAAGGCTATCAGTCTCCCCGTGGGAGTGGAATGAAGCCGCCCGTGTAGCATAAGATCGAGGCGCCCGCACCGGTCGGGCAGGTCAAACCCATGCTGCGAGTCGGATACCCGGCAACGTTGGCCGCGGAATTGTTCAGCGACTTTCCCCAGGGAGCCGAACTCATTCCGCTGCCCGATTCATTGGACCATGACGTAGACATCGACGTCTGGATTCCCGACCCTTACCCCAAGCGGGCCATCAAGACCTGGCCGCATCTGCGCGGGGTGCGTCTGGTGCTTGCGCTGCTGGCCGGCACGGAGTGGATTCCCGGCGTAGTCGGGCCGCGCGTAACCATCTGCAATGCTCACGGTGCGCACAACATCTCCACGGCGGAGTGGACCGTGGCCTCCATTCTGGCCATGCTCAAGTACTTCCCGTTTTATCTCGATGTCCAGCGAGCCGCCCGATGGAAGCTCCGCTTCGGGGCCAGCGCGCGCTACGCCGCCATCACCGGGGACACGCGTCCGATTTATCCCCCCGTTATGCTGGAGGAACTGACCGGCAAGACCGTGCTCCTGGTGGGCTATGGCGCCATCGGCAAGGAGATCGAGCGCATGCTTGCGCCGTTCGATGTCCAGATGCTGCGCGTGGCCCGCAGCGCGCGCACCGAACCTCTTATCCATGCCGTCAGCGACCTGGACAGCCTCCTGCCGCGAGCCGGGATCGTGGTGCTGATCCTGCCTTTCACCGCTGAGACGCGCGGGCTGATTGGCCCGCGCCAGCTTGCTTTGATGCCGCAGGGCGCGCTGCTGGTGAATGCCGCGCGCGGTCCAATTGTGGATACAAACGCATTGGTTGACGCGCTTCAATCCGGAAAGATTCGCGCCGCCCTCGACGTGACCGATCCCGAGCCGCTGCCGGACGGCCACCCGCTGTGGAGTTGTCCGAATCTGCTGCTCACGCCCCACGTAGGCGGATCGAGCCCGCAGTTTGCACCCAACTCTCTGCGAGTTGCTGCCGGCGAACTGCGCCGCTACATCGACGGCGAGCCGCTGCGCAACGTGGTTCAAGCCGCAATCTGAGTCGCCGCCGCGCGCCGCCAATCGCGCAGCCCCAGCATCGCCAGCGCCACAAGCCCCGCGTAGAGCGCGGCCGTAGGCCTCAGGTCCTTGTAGAGATACTCGCCGATGTAGACTACGTCCACCGCAATCCACAGCCACCAATTCGCGGTGTGTTTGCGCGCCTGCCACCAACTGGCCACCAGGCTGTAGCTGGTCAGCGCGGCATCCAGGTGGGGCAGCGCCGCGCCCACGCGCACCATCAACCACCCCAGTAGCACCGCTCCCGCCGCTCCCGCCGCCAGTCCCACAAGCCATCCCCGCACGCTCAGCGGAACCACGCGCACCTCGCCCTCTTCGCGCACGCCGCGCCACCAGTGCCACCAGCCGTAAAGCGTGAAGGCCACGAAGAAGACTTGCAGCAGCGCATCGGAGAACAACCGCGCGCGGTAGAAGACGATGAGATAGAGCACGTCCGCGGCCAGCACCACCGGCCAGCAGATGAGCAAGCGGCGCGTGGTGAGCCAGATGCCCAGCACGGTGGTGACGGTTCCCGCAATCTCCAGCCAGTTTGCGGCCAGGTAAGTTGCTATCCAACTCATCGGCGGCCGACTCCCTGTGGTGCGGCTTCCCCTGGTTGGTGCGTGCGGGCTGCGGTCCAACGGCCAATCGCATCCAGCAGCTTCTTGCCGTCCGCGCCGCGGAACCAGCGCGCGTGCCCCACCAGCCAGCCTTCGTAGGCCATCCGCGCCTTCTCCTCCGAGTGCAGCACGCCCAGGAAATAGTCCGCCTCAGACAGCGCAAACTCCGCGTGGCACAGCGCCGTCATCGGCTTGAGAGCCGCGGCCTCTTCATCCGAGAGCGGACGAACCGAGTCATATCCGGCAAGCAACGCGCGCAGATGGTCGAGATGCACGGGCACATTTTCAGGATGTGCCGGGTCCTCCACCAGCGCAAGCCACTCCACAATGTTGCGCTCGATTGCGTGGGCCAGGTCATGCACCGCATTGGTGCGGTCGGCCAGCCCGAAATCGATGATTGCCGTAGCCCGCGCAGCGGGTCCGGCATCGCTCCACAACAGATTCGAAGCGTGCAGATCATTGTGCGTCCATAGCTCCTGCAGTGCGGGCTTGAGCGGCAGAAGCTCCGCATGAAACGGAGCCAGCAATTCAAGCGCCTCATCGCATCGGCTGCGCACAGCCGCATCCCCAGCCAACGCCGGCCGCGCGGCCAGATAGCGGTTCATCTCTGCGCCAGGATCCTGCGCGGCAAAGATCGTGAAGCTGGCCACCAGCGGGCGAGGCATACGCCGCGGCGCGGCAAATCCCTCCGACGCAAGATGCAGCCGCGCCAGCGCCTGACCCGCGGAGCGCGCGTGCGCCACGCAACGAAACGGCGTCCAGGAGAGCGCATCTTCATAAAGGTCCACGCCCTCGGGCGCTTCGTGCACCTCGTAGGTCCACTCGCCGGTCTCAATTGCCGTCTCGCCTGAAACCGCCGCAAAGACCCTTGGCGCCTGCGCTCCTGCTTCGAGCAGATGCGCAAGAAAGCGATGTTCCTCAAGCAATCCCTCCGCATCGCGCACAGTCCGGCGATGGCGCTTGATGAAGACTCGCCCGCCGCGCGTAGCCACCACGCTGGCTGCCGAAAACGGCCGCGGGCTTACGGACAATATTTCAATCGGCTCGCCGCATCCGGGAAACTGGCTCAACAACGCGCGCACCTCGGCCAGCGTGAGCGGAAGCCAGTCGGGCTCCACCAGCGTGCCGTCCATGCCGTGCGCTTTTGCCGTTGAACTCATCGCGAAATCATCCTTCACCCGGACCGGCAAACCTAAAATGTGTAATGGGCCGATAGCCGCACCGTTGTGGGCGCGCCCAGGTGGATGAATGTGTCGCTGTAACTGGCGCCCGTGTCTTTCCAGTAGCGTTTGTCGGTAATGTTGTCGGCATAGAGACGAAAAGTTACGCGCCCCTGCTCGCCGCCCGGCGTGTAGCGCGCGCCCAGGTTGAAGAGATTGTATCCGGGCACGCTCACCGCGTCGTCGCGCGTGGCCTCCTTGCGGCCTGTGTAGCTCCAGCCTGGCGTCAGGTACAGGCCGCGGGCGTGGGGCAGGGCTAGATCGGCAAACAAAGCCGTGCGCAGATGCGGCACGTTGAGCACCTGCTTGTCGTCGAAGGCCGGCGTGCCCGTGTCGTCGGAAAGAGCTCGTATCGCTGCCGCTGAAACCGTCAACCGCAGCCACGAAGCAGCCTTGCCCTCCGCGTTCACCTCAATGCCGTCGTGCGTCTCGCGCCCTTCGGATTCAAAGCACAGATCGCCGGGCGCATTGAATTCGCTTGCCGTGCAAAAACTGTCGGGAGCCTGGATCAGCTTGGGATAAAAGAAGGGCGCGCGCATATGGAAGAGCGCGGTCGTCAGCAGGATGCGCTGGCCCGGCTCAAACTTGGCGCCGGCCTCAGCCTGCCGGGTGAAGAATGGTTCCAGAAACTCGTTCGCGTTATCCACCCACCACGGCCCTTGCGGTCCCAGCGAAAGCAGCACTCCGTAATTTCCATAGAGCGTTAAACTGCTTGCCGGGTTGAAGGTGACTGCGTATTGCGGCAGCCAGATAAGCTTGTCCGTGATAGTCGGCAAGGTGCCGGGACTGGTGGCGGCGAGGGAGTAGTTGTTGTTGCGCAGGGAGTCTTCCCGTCCCCCGGCGAACAGTTGAATGCGGCCAGGGATATGTATCCGGTCCTGCACCACTGCGGCCGATTGGTGACTGTCTTCCCAGAGAGCGCGCGGGCCGGCTTGTTCTCGCACGCCGTCGTAAGCCGCGCCCGGAAACGGCGTAATCGGCTGATAGATATTTTCGGAGCCGATGTAGCTGTACACCGCGCCATCCTGCACCCAGCCAGGCGCGGTGCTGGGTGGCGCGCCGGGCTGCTGAACGCTGCGCAGAAAGAGTTCGCCGCCGCCTGTCAGGTCGTGGCTGATTGCCCCGGTCTTGATGTGGCCGGTGGCCAGAGCCTCGGCTTGCGCGTCGATGCGCAGCTCGCCGGGGTTGCGATAGTCGTAGATGTCGTAGCCGCCGCTGGGAGCGAAGAAGTAATTGGGCGCTGTGCCGCCACTCGCCTGGCACTCCGCTTCATAGGAGCACCCGTACGCATAAACCACGTTGTCATCGATCAGCGAATGGCTGTAGCTGGCTGCGGCGAAGGCTCGCCACCCGCCCGGCAGATCGTAGTCCAGCCGCGCCCCGGTGTTGAATGTGTCGAAGGTGTTCGGCTTGGCCCACGACTGCTCGCCCAGCATCGTAGAGGGGTGAACCTGGTCCAGATCGGGCAAGGTCGTTCCGCCCAGCAGCTGGTAGCCGCAGACCGAACGTTCCATCTTGTGCTGGTACTCGAAGTCGCCCTTCAGAATCGCCTTGGGACTCAGCTTCCAGTCGGCCGCGCCCGCGCCCACCCCGCGCCAGCCGTTGGCGTCGTTCACGTAGCTCTCGATTTTTTCACCGGCCAAATTGATCCGCGCGCCCACCTGCTTCCGGCTCCCGAATTGCCGGCCCAGATCGACGGCGCCATAAGCGGTTCCGCGATGATCGGTGGCCAGGTCCACGGCCTCCACCGTGGCCGGCCGCTTGGTCACGTAGTCGATCAGCCCGCCGGCCGAGGCCACGCCGCTCTCCACGCCGGCAATGCCTTTGAGCAGCTCGACCCGCTCCTTGTTTTCCAGCGGCACATCCTGCTCGCCGGCAACAGTCATGCCGTTGATCTGGAGTCCCGTGGCCAGGTCGATCGCGAAGCCGCGAATCTCGTAGTCGCCGTAGTAGCCCACCGGCGCGTAATCCTCGCCGATGGACGCATCGTTCTTCACTACGTCCGAGAGCAGGCGCGAGACCTGGTCGGTCAGCAAATCGCGAGTCACCACCGTCGCCGACAGCGGCGTCTCCTTCAGCATCGCGCCGTCCAGAGTGCCCACCGTGACGGCCTCGGGAAGGTAATCGTCCTTCACTTCGCCGTGGACCACAACCGTCGTCGTAACGCGCTGCACCTGCGCAGACGCGGCGGGCTTCGGCGCATCGGAAGACGGAGCGGGACTCGCAGGCGGGGTTGCCGGGCTCTGCGGAAATGCGCATAGCGGAGCGCCCACGCAGCAGAGCAGCATCAGCGCTATTACCAAAGAGCCCCACGCCACGGCGGACACCTGCGCTGTGCTCGCGCGAAGGCCGAAAGGCCGCCGCCCGTCGGATGCGGACTCGGCATTTGCGGAAGATTGATATGGGATGCGCGCCGTGGCGGCTGCTGCGGCTTCGAGCATGGTCTCCCCTTGTTTTTCAACTGCTGAAACAAGAGAACTCACGCTGCGATTCGAGGAAGAAGGACCGCAAGGTCCTGGGAAACTTCCCACGCCGGTATTATCCGGATCGGGTTCGAGGGTATTTCTCAGCCCCACTTCGTGGAGCACCCCTGTTTCAATAATCAGATTGAAACACTCCCAGTCGGATTTTGCAAACTTGAGCCTTCACCGTGGCGCTGCCGCGCTTGCCGCCAAGTCCAGGCTCCTGGCGCCGTCCAGGTAGGAGAAAGGCCCCAGCGGCAGAAAACCCCTGCCAGCCCTTAAAGCCGGACCGCGAAATCGGCCGGGGAAGCGCGTTCTGGTCGGGAGCCGGTCTCTTTTCCGTCTGTCCCCCGGCAGGCTATCACGCGCATCTCGCCAAAAAAGGAGGTTAAAGCCCGTATAACCGGCCCCTTGGGGGTCGCTGCCGGCAGGCGCAAAGAATTCTGTGAAAAATACGCCCTCATACCTGCCAACAGGCTATACATTTGTAAAGAAAACAATTCAAAAGCGAAGAAACATCGTCTCTCCCGTGAATCTCTTGTGAAAGGTGCGCTCATGCGCGTTTTTCCTTCCCTTGTCTGCTTTCGCCGCTCGGTCGCCGCGCGGCTTCTTCTGGCGTGTTGCTTGCTTGTGCTGGCTGCCGGCCGGCTGCCGGCGCAATCCACCTTCGGCTCCATCATAGGCACGGTGCGCGACAGCAGCGGGGCGCTGATTCAAGGCGCGCAGGTGACGCTGATCAATTCCGGCACCACCGCCACGCGCACCCTGGCGACCGACACCAGCGGGAATTACGCTTTCAAGAACATCGACGTGGGCAAATATGCCCTCACCTTTACGGCGCCGGCATTTCAAAAGGAATCGCTTCCCGAGATCGTGCTCAAGGCTCGAGAGACGCGGCGCCTGGATGCAACCCTGAAGCCGGGCACGGAGACTCAGACCGTCATTGTCTTCGACGATCCCGCGCCCGTGATCACCACCGATGTTTCCAACCTGGCCGTGACCAAGATCGGCGACGAGCTGGTTGAGCTTCCGGTGGCCATCTACTCCCGATCCTCCGGTTCCACCAGTCCCATCTCCACGCTCACCACCGAAACCGGCGTGCAGACCGACGATGGCGGCAACCTGGCAGTCATGGGCACCACGGCGGCCCTGCTCAGCGTCACCATCGACGGCATCTCCAGCGTAGGCGTCGAGTACTCCGGCCCCGTCAACGAGATGTTCCCCTCCTTCAACTCCATCGAAGAGATTCGCGTCAGCGAGTCCAATAACAACGCCGAGTTCAGCGGCGTAGCCGACATCACCACCGTCTCCAAGGCCGGAACCAATCACTTTCATGGCGGGCTCTTCGAAAATCACGAGAACACGGTCCTCAACTCGAACAATACCTTCGCGCTCTCCAAGCCGAAGATCATCATGAACGACTTTGGCGGCACCTTGGGCGGCCCACTGAGCTTTCCGCATCTCTACAATGGCCGCGACAAGACCTTCTTCTTTGTGAGCTTTGAAGGGCTGCGTCTGCCGCGTGAGACGCCCATAGTGCTCAGCGTGCCTTCCACGGATATGCGCAACGGGAACATCGGTTCTTACCTCGACCAATCCTATTGCGAGCCCGATCCGGCCACGCAGTGTCCCAGTGGATACACCGTCTATAACCCCGATGGAACTCCGCTGACTTCCACGCTGACCAATGCGATGGTGCCGGTCAGCCCCATCTCCGCCAACCTGCTCCAATACCTCATGCCCACGCCCAACTACGGCGTGCCCGGCTCCTACGCCAACAACTATCAGATCAATTTCCCCTCTCCCATCTCCAGCAATCAGGGCGACGTGCGGCTGGATCGGGCCATCTCCTCAAAGCAGTCGGTCTTCGCGCGCTTTTCCTACAAAAACCGCCAGGTCACCACCGCGCCCTCTGCCACCTGCACCTACTCCTATTGCGCTGAGGCCGGCAGCCCGCTGCAAGGCGCGTACAACACGCCCGAGATCGACGAGGGAGTGACTTTCGCGCACAACTACGTCTTCACCCCGCGGCTGATGAACGAGTTCCGCGGCGGTTTCAACGCCCAGCACACCTCGGAGACGCAGAGTTACTCCACTAACTCCCTGCTCGCCCAGACGGGGCTCAGCGTGCCCCAATCGGACACCAGTTGGTCTGAGGCCCCGCAGGTGCTTATCGGCAACGGCTTCATGTCCACCGGCGCGGGCAACCCCGGCATGCAGCGCGGGCAGATCGTTCAGGCGCTGGACAACGTGACCTGGACCCGAGGCAACCACTCCTTCAAATTCGGCGCGGACTTCAAGCGCCTCAGCGACCACGACGACAATGTCTACGGCAACTATCGTTCCGGCTGGTATGTCTTCAACGGTTCGTCGGCCGTGGGCGGAGCCATCGGCGACCCTTACACTGCATTCCTGCTTGGCTATCCTGATTACACCGAGGTCAGTTCGACGAACAATCCCACCATGGACGGGCTCGGCTACGCCTACGCGTTCTTTGCTCAGGACGACTGGAAGATAACCTCCCATCTCACCCTCAACCTGGGCCTGCGCTACGAGTTGCACCCGCCTATCCGGGATACTCACTCCAACACCACTGTCTTCCAGCCCGACTGGACTGGCATAGGCGCGGATGGCGCGTCGACGGTTCAAGGCGCGGTCGTGGTGCCCAACGCGCAGGCCCTATCCTTCGAGTCCGCCGGCTTTGCCAATGCCATCTATCCCACGCTGATCATGACCGCCGCGGAGGCCGGGATTCCGGAGTCCTTGCGTTACACCGACAAGACCGACTGGGGTCCGCGGCTGGGCTTTGCCTGGCGGCCTTTCAGCAATGACAAAACGGTCGTGCGTGGCGGCTGGGGACGCTTCATTGAAACTCCGCTCGGCTTTTCGCTGGTCTCCGGCTGGGCCGTCCATGCCAGCTATCTGGCCACTTACAATCAGGCCTTCGAAAGCGATGGAGTCACGCCCCTGCTTTCCTTCGCCAATCCCTTCAACACCCTTGCCGGCAGCTCCACCGGAACCGCCAACTTCGACTACGCCTTTCCCATCCACTACAAAGATCCCTCAGTCCAGCAGTGGAACCTGACCCTGGAGCAGGATCTGGGCCACAGCGTCGGCGTGCGCCTCTCTTACACCGGCAGCCATGGCCGGAACCTTGAAGCCATGGAGGACCTCAACCAGGTGCCGGCCAATTCCATCGGCTATGCCCAGGCCAGCGGCAACCGTCCCTATCCCTGCTGGGCCGTGATCCAGAGCGTCATGAATGCCGCCAAAAGCAATTACAACAGCGGTACGGCCGAGGTCTCCCGCCATAGCGGCAAGGGGCTCACCTTCGACGCCAGCTACACCTTCACGCGCGACCTCTCCAACGCCGGCGGAGCCACGCCCACCGCCTTTGCCGTCGCCGGCGGCAGCTTCCTGACCGACCGCTTTCATCCCGGCATGGACTACGGCAACGTGATTTACGACCGCCGCCACCGCTTCCTTGCCACTTACCTCTACGACCTGCCCTTCGGCCACGGCCAGAAGTGGCTGAACCACGGCTCCCTGGTAAACAGCGTCGCGGGCGACTGGCAACTGGCCGGCATCGCCATCCTGCAGAGCGGACCGTTCCTCACCCCCTTCGAGCAGACGGTCGATCCGGCCAATACCAACATTCTTACGACCGTTGGGCAAACCCGTCCCGACCAGTTGCAGAACGTCAGCCTCTATGCACCGCGGCGCACCACCGCACAGTGGCTGAATCCGGCTGCATTTCCATACCTCAACCTTCAGACCGCCAGCGGCATCGGCATCGGACGCTTCGGCGATGCGCCCGTGGGCGGCGTCGTCGGTCCCGGAACGGCCAACTTCTCCCTGTCGTTGATGAAGAACTTTGCGCTTTATCAGAAGTCCAGGTTTCAGATCGGCGTCGAGGCGGCCAACGTCTTCAACCACCGCAACTACGAACCGCCCAACATGCAGGTAGACTCCAGCGGCTTTGGCTCCATCACCGCGCTGCAAACCGCCGAGGGCGCCGGCCCGCGCAGCCTCGAACTCTCCGGACGCATCACCTTCTAACCAACGGGTGCGGGCAGAACAAAAGGGCCGTGGAAGCAGTTGCCTCCACGGCCCTCTTTGCGTATCGCAAGACGCTTATTTCCCCTTACCCTCCGTCAGCGTAACGATCCGGTCCACTCCCGGCACGGTAAACTTCTCCACCTTGCCGCTCGGCCAGTGCACCTCGATCGCATCCACCGTCGTGGCCTGTCCCAGCCCAAAGTGCGGTCTCGGGTCGTTGCTCGAAAGATAACTCCCGCCGCTCAGCACGTCGCCGCGTTGCTTCATTCCATTGGCGGTCACATATACCGTCGCCCCCACCGCGTCGCGCGGGCTCTTCGGCCCGCCCACAAGCTTCAGCTCCAGCCAATGGTTCTTGTCCGGCGAAACGTTCCTCAGCAACACCGGGTGGCCGTCCATGACGTTGATCACCGCGTCCAGCTTGCCGTCGTTGAACAGGTCGCCCACGGCCATGCCGCGCCCGGCAATTACATCCGCCAGACCCGAACCCTCCACCGCCGGCACAGCCTCAAACCGCTTGCCCTCGATGTTCCTGAACAGCATGGGCCGCTGCGCCCAGCTTGTCCCCCAGTTATACTTGTCCGCCTGCGGGTACACGTGGCCGTCGGACATCAGCAGGTCCTTCCAGCCGTCGTTGTCATAATCAAGGAACGCGTCGCCCCAGCTAAGGAAGGGAACCGAAATCTCGGCAATCCCCAACTGATAGCTGATGTCGGTAAAGTTGGCGTCGCCCTCGTTGCGGTAGAAGGGCTTGTAGTCGTCGGAAAAGGTGGTGTTGAAGATGGCCAGTTGGCCGTTGTTCTGGTAGTCGCCCACCGCGATGCCCATGGACGCCGTCTCGCGGCCAGCCTCGTTCAGCGCGTAGCCCGAGGCGTAGCTCACATCCTCGAAGGTGCCGTCTCCCTTGTTCAGGTAGAGATAGTTGGGCGTCGAGTCGTTGCCCACCAGCAGATCCACCTTGCCGTGGTTGCTGATGTCTACAAACAATGCGCCCAGCCCGTAATAGCCCGTCTTGTCGGCCACGCCGGCCTTCTCGCTCACATCGGTAAACGTGCCGTCGCCGTTGTTATGAAATAGATGGTCCGGCTCGCCGATCAGCCCCCTCGGCCCGCACGCCACTGGCTCGCCCCGGAACGTGCAAAACGCATTAGTCGCCCCGCCCTCTTTGCTCTTGGGAAGGTTGTTCCAATCCCAGTGCAGATAGCCCGCTACAAACAGGTCCAGCCGCCCATCGCCGTCGTAGTCACCCCAGGTGGCCCCGCTTGACCAGTTGCCCAGCTGCACGCCGGCCTTGTCCGCCACGTCGGTAAACGTTCCGTCGTGATTGTTGTGGTACAGCCGGTTCTTTCCCACATTGGACACAAAAATATCCGGCCAACCGTCGTTGTCATAGTCGGCGATGGCCACGCCCGTTCCCCAGCGGTCGTTGGTCACCCCCGCCTTGGCCGCCACATCGGTAAACGTTCCGTCGTGGTTGTTGCGGAACAGGGCCGCATGGGGCGGAGTTTCCTTGCCAGTCAGCGCGTCCACCGTCGAGCCGTTCACCACGTAGATAGACAGCCAGCCGCTGTTGTCGTAGTCGATCAGCCCCACTCCCGAGCCTTTGGTCTCGACGATGTAACTCTTGGCGGGCGTGCCCATCTTGTGGGTCCAGTGCGTCAGGCCGGTTTTTTCCGAGTCGTCGATGAAGACGATCGGCCCGCTTTTCACGAAGCCGCCCTCGGTGATGGGCCGGTGCTGCTCGTCGAGTTGCGCCGGGCGTGGCGAGCCGGTCTCCTGGCCGCCCGTGGCGGCCGGCTGTGCGCCCTCGGCGGGCTTTTCGGTTTGTTGCCCTGGGGGAAGAGCGCCGGGACCTGTGGCTTGTGCGGAAAGAAAACAGGGAACTCCCGCCGCCAGCACTCCCAGGAAAGTGGTCGCGCGCAGTGCCTCAAACATGCCAGTCAGTATATGGGGCCGGATGCGGGGCAGTATCGACCGAAAGGTGGAGCGGCCTGGGGTCCCCGGCGATGCCCAGAGGGCACACACTTCGTCGCTGGGCGGGCAGAGAATCTTCTGGCCGGATTCCGCGCATCTTCCAGGAAGAATCGAACTAAAAATCGAATATTTAACCGGCTGGATCCCCTCTCGGAATGGCCGCCTTTCACCGCCTCACAATCTCCCCACAATCGTGAGTCCCGTCACATCCCGCCATTTCAGGCCGTGGCTAAACTCAGAGTCACCTCCAGGCTTTGAGGAGTGCTATGCCTCCCTTTCCCGCTGTAGACCCAATTCCATTGCCGGCCCCGATAGGTCTGCTCAAGCTGCTCCATATTGTGACCCTGGCGCTGCATTTCGTCGCTGTGGAGATGCTGCTCGGCGGGTTGCTACTTGCCGTCCTGCTCAGCCTCTTCCGCGGCTCGCCGTTCTCCATGGTCGCGGCGCGCGCCTTGGCCCGCCGGCTCACCGTGGTCATGACCTTCGTGATCAACCTCGCCGTGCCCCCGCTTCTGTTTGCCCAAGTGCTTTATGGCCGCGCGCTCTACACCAGCAGCGTCCTCATCGGGCTCTATTGGATCTCGATCATCGGCATCCTCATGCTGGCCTACTGGCTGCTCTACCAGTTCAGCGGCAGGCTTGAAGCAGGCAAGTCCGCCTGGTGGGTCGGCCTCATCGCATGGCTGCTCGCGGGCAGCATCGCCCGCCTGCTCTCCACCAATATGACACTGATGCTGCGCCCCGAAGTCTGGCGCGATATGTACTCCGCCTCCGCCATGGGCGCGTATCTGCCCACCGGCGACCCCACGCTCACCCCGCGCTGGTTGCTGATGATGGCCGGCGGGCTGTTCATCGGCGGGCTCTGGATGGTCTATCTTGCCGGCCGCAGCACCTTTACCGCTGACGAGAAGCGCTTCGTCGCCGGTCTCGGGGGCAAGGTAGCCGCTGGTTTCGGCCTCGTTTATCTGGCCGCCGGTTTGTGGGCGGCCAGTGTGCAACCCGGCGCCGTCAAGGCCGGTCTCGCTACGCATCCCCTCTACAAGTTTGCCGGTTTCGCCGGATACGGCTGGCTGGCGCTGGTCGCGGTCGCCATCCTGCTGGGCGCAATTGCCGGCTTCGCCAAACTCTCCTCCGCATGGCTGGCCTGGTCCGCCGTTCTGCTCGCTGTCCTTACTGAGATCGCCTTTACTGTCTACCGCGACGGCATCCGCGACCTCACCCTGCTCAGCAAGGGCTATAACGTCTGGGATCGCGCCGTCGTGACCAACTGGTGGGTCGTGGGCCTGTTTCTGGTCCTTTTCATAGCAGGCTTGGGTGTCATTGGATGGCTCGTGTCCGTAGTGGCGCGCGCAAGGAAAGTTATGGAGGCGGCTTGATGATGAGCGATCCGATTGTTACAGCCGGACACATTCACCTACCCCAAGGGACGCATCTCGAACCCGTTGCCCAGGAACCTTTGGAACCCGGCGAAATCACCACCCGCCGTTTCTTCCTGGCCGCGGCCGGCGCAGCGGGCCTCTGTTACGCCGCCGCCCTCGTCTATCCCATCTACCGCTACCTGGCCTCGCCCGAGGAGATGGCGCTCAGCGCCACCGCCGTCACTGAGGTCACGCTCAAGGACGCGCAAAAGCTGCCTGCCGGCTCGGTGCTCATGTTTAAGTTCGGCGCCGCTCCGGCCCTGCTGATCCACCATGATGACGGCCGCTGGATCTCCATGACCGCCGTCTGCACGCACCTGGGCTGCACGGTGCAATATGAGCCCCAGGCCGACCGCATCCACTGCGCCTGCCACGGCGGCGTCTATAACGCCTACACCGGCGCCAACGTCAGCGGCCCGCCGCCCAGGCCGCTCACCCTCTTCAAAGTGGCCGTCAACGAAGCCGGCGTGGAAGTTTCCCGCGCCTGAACCGGTTCACTTTTTCACTTATTCACTCTTTCACTCGTTCACTTTTTTTCACTCGCTCACTGCCTTCGAGGATTCGGTGCATGACCACAAAAACGCTAACCAACTCGCTTTACAACTGGACCGATGAGCGGCTGGGCTTGTCCGAGCTGGCCGCCTTCGCGCGCCACAAGACCGTCCCTGTCCACGCCCAATCCTTCTGGTACTACTGGGGCGGCATCTCGCTCTTCCTTTTCCTGGTCCAGTGCTTCACCGGTGTGCTGCTGCTGGTCTACTACCGGCCCGGCGCCGAGGCCTACGAGTCGGTCCGCCAGATCACCTTCGTCATGCACTTCGGCTGGCTCATCCGTTCCGCGCACGCCTGGTCCGCCAACCTCATGATCTTCTCCATCCTGGTGCACATGTTCTCGGTCTACTTCATGAAGGCCTACCGCAAGCCGCGCGAGTTCGGCTGGCTGAGCGGCATGGCGCTGCTCGGACTGGCATCGGTCTTCGGCTTTTCCGGCTACCTGCTGCCCATGGATGAGTTGAGCTACTTCGCCACCAAAGTCGGCCTGCAGATTCCCGCGGTGATTCCCTTTGTCGGTCCCGCCATCGCCAATATGCTGCGCGGAGGACCGGATGTGAGCGAGTTCACGGTGCAGCGCTTCTTTGCCCTGCACGTGGTGGTGCTGCCGGCCATCTTTCTGCCCCTGCTTGCGTTTCATCTTTGGCTCGTCCAGCGCCACGGCAACGCCGTGCCGCCCAGTGAGGAAGCTAAGCCACCCGAACAGCGCAAGTCCATTCCCTTCATGCCCAATTTCCTGCGCAAGGATCTGGCCATGTGGCTCATTTCGCTCAATATTCTCGCCCTGCTGGCCTCAGTCTTTCCCTGGTCCCTGGGCAAGCAATTCGACGCGCTGGCGCCCGCTCCTGCCGGCATTCACCCCGAGTGGTACTTCATGAGTCCCTTCGAGATGCTCAAGCTGCTGGGCAGCGTGCTTCCCGGCGAGGCCGGCGAGATTGCGGGCATTCTGCTGTTCACCCTCGGCATCGTGCTGTGGATTCTGATTCCCTTCTATGACATCAGGAAGGAATCCGGTCAGCGCGCCCGCGCCGCGCACTACTTCGGCCTGCTGGCGGTCTTCGCGCTGCTGGCCACCACCGTCATCGGCTATTGGACCATTCGTTAGAGAAGCGAGCACAACGATGAACTATCCATTCTGGAACATTCCCTATCTTGGCTCCGGCTGGGTGATCGGCATCATCGCCATCTTCCACGTCATGATCTCGCAGTTTGCCGTGGGCGGCGGCCTTTATCTGCCGCTGGCCGAGCGCAAGGCCCTGCGCATGACCGACCCCGAGACCCGCGCCGCATGGCTCGCGCAACTGGTCGGCTACTCGAAGTTTTTCCTCATCCTCACCGGCGTCTTCGGCACCATCTCCGGTGTCGGCATCTGGTTCGCCATCGGCCTCACCCATCCTGAGGCCACCAGCACGCTCATCCACAACTTCGTCTTCGGCTGGGCCATCGAGTGGGTCTTCTTTGTCGTCGAGCTGAGCACCGCCGCGGTCTACTACTACACCTGGAACCGCATCGACCAGAAGCTTCACCTGACCGTGGGCTGGGTCTATGCCGGGGCCTCGTTCTTCACCCTGGCCATCATCAACGGCATTCTCTCTTTCATGCTCACGCCGGGAGATGCCTGGCTTGCCGTCGCCGGAACGGGCCACGAAGCCAGCAAATTCTGGTATGCCCTCTTCAATCCTACCTACTGGCCCAGCCTCTTCCTGCGCACCTGCGTCTGCGCCTCGCTGGCCGGCGTCTGGGCGCTTATCAGCGCCAGCCGCATCGACGGTGACCGCCAACCCGCCCTCAAGACCTCGCTCGTCCAGTGGAGCGTCAAGTGGCTCGTGCCTTCCTTCGTCGCCATGCCTTTCCTCATGATCTGGTATTACATGATGGTCCCCGCATCGCAGCAGGCCTTGCTTACCCTGGGCATCGACACCATCAACGCCGGCACCTTCTCCGCCGTCACCCGCATGGCCCTGGTCATCATCGTCACCTCGGCCACCATCGTCGGCGTCGCCTACTATCTGGCCTATCGCAGCCCCCGCGACTTCAACCTATCCCACGCGCTATCCGTGCTGCTGCTGGCGCTCATCGCCACCGGCGCCGGAGAGTACTCCCGCGAGATGCTGCGCAAGCCCTACGTCATCGGCCGCTGGATGTACTCGAACGGCGTCCGTGTCCCCTACGTCGACCGCATCAACGCCGAAGGCTATCTCGCCCGCTCCAACTGGGTCTGGAACGGTCCCATTTTGAATGAACGGCTCATATCGCCGGAAATGACTATCTTGAACGACCCAACTTTCAGCTACTCCCGCGGCGAAGCCATCTTCCGCGGCGAGTGCGGTTCCTGCCACACCCTCAATGGCTATCGGCCGCTCGCCCAACTCCTTGCCGGCCGCGACCGCGCCAACATCGGCAACTTCATCCTCATGCTCCACGAGAACAAGCCCGACTCGCCCTACCGCCGCTTCATGCCGCCGATGGTTGGGACTAAACAGGACGTCGACGACCTGACCAACTACCTCAACGCCCAGGTCAACCCGCCGGCGCCGGTCAAGGTGCTTACAGCAAGTAAATAGGAAGTCTGCTTCGATTCGAATCCTCATTGCCATCCGTTCTCTTTACGGACGGAAATGGGGGTTCACAGATTCTTCATAAGAGATGAGTAGACTGATGGAGGTTCCACAGGACATGGAGGCGCCCCAATGGCCATCACGCAGAAGTTCATCGTGATCGGATTGCTGTTTCTGGCGACGCTGGTAACCGGCATCTGGCTGGGCCAGCTCGGGAAGCCTTTGAATCCGGCCCTTTCCGGAGTCCACAAGCTTGTTGCCCTCGCATGGGTGATTCTCTCCGCAATCTACATCTTCCATGCGCCAAGGCCGATTGACGCCCGAACTGCTTACTTCGCCGCGATTGCCGTCCTGGCGATCTCGATGGTTGCGTTGATCGCTTCAGGCTCCGTGCTCACGGTGCCGAAGTTGGCGAGCGCAGCCTGGCTCGCCGTGCACCGCATCACAACGGTATCCGGCGCGGCCGCCTTCGTCTTCACGCTTGGGCTGTTCATCCTGAACAGGCAGTGACGCCGCCCAGCCCCGCAGCTCTATTCTTCGCCCAACTCGTACGGAATCCCGAACCGCCCAATCTGAATCAGAGCCTTGTCCCACGGCGGCCAGATGTGCAGGCTCTCCACGCGGCTCGACCCTGCGATCCAATGCGCGTCCGTGGTCCCCACCAGGGCGCCGGTTGCGGCCTCGTGGAAATGCACTCTCAGGACGTCGCTCGTCGTGTGCGTGTATCCAAAAACATACTCCCCCGGCTTCAGCGCAATCCTGCCGATCCGCACCGGAACCTGCACCAGCAGATAGTGCGAATACTTGTCGTTGGCCGAATACCCGGCCGTAATCAGCACCACCCCGGCAATGAAGTGCCCTTTGCTGTTCACAATGCCGGAAGCGGTGCGCATTTCGGTTTCAATGTGTTCCTTTTCCACCGGAGCCCGGGCCGGCAGCAGCGACGCCAACTCCGCATCGGTGGCCTGCCGCCACGCCGACCGTTGCGCCTGCGCCAGCGCGGCGATCAACGCCAAAAACACTCCGCAAAAAATTGCTTTTCTCATCGGCTTTTTCTTCATGATTTCGGCTTTCTCAAAGATTCGAGCGGAACAATTCCGCGCTGGATCGCAGCCGTGGCCGCCTGCGTCCGGTCGGTCACGCCCAGCTTTCCCAGCAAACTGTTGATGTGCGTCTTCACCGTAGCCTCTGAAATTTCCAGCACGGCCCCGATTTCCTTGTTGCTCTTGCCATGCACAATCTGCTCCAGCACGTCGAACTCGCGCGGCGTCAGTTCCTCGGTGCCCATGCGCTCGGCCAACTTCTCGGCAATCGCCACCGGAATGTGCGACTTCCCCGCATGAACCGCCCGTATCGTCGCAATCAACTCTTCTGAAGTCATGCCCTTCAACAGATAGGCCCTCGCGCCTGCCTGCAGCGCGCGATAGATATCCTCGTCGCCGTCGTAGGTGGTCAGCACAATGAGGCGCGCGTGCGGCGTCTCCATGCGAATGCGCTGGATCACGTCCACCCCGCTCATGCGCGGCAGCCGCAGGTCGATCAGCGTGATGTCCGGCTGGTGCTTGCGGAACTGCGCGATCGCCTCCACGCCGTCCGCGGCCTCGCCCACCACTTCCAGGCCGTCCACCACGTTCAGCAGCGCAACCAGTCCCTGGCGCACCACGTGGTGGTCTTCCACAACCAGCACGCGAATCGATTCCTTGGTCACCGTTGCTCTCCCATCTGCTCTCGTGTCTCTCCGGGCGCCGTCGCTCGCAGCCGCACCGTCGTTCCCGCGCCCAGCTCGCTCGTCACCTCAAGTACCCCGCCAATGGCCGCCGCGCGCTCTCTCATTCCGGTCAGTCCAAAGTGTCCCAGCGGAGACTCCGGCTCTTCGCCCGAAGCAAACCCGCGCCCGTCATCCCGCACTTCCACCGCGATCTCGTCCGGCCCGTACTCCAACTGCACAAACAGGTTCTTCGCCCCTGCGTGCTTCTTCACATTATGGATGGCCTCCTGCGCCACGCGCAGAATTTCGCGTTCCGTCTTCGCCGGCAGCGCCCGGTACGCCCCGAAGATGCTGAACCTGGCCTCCAGCCCGTGGCCGCCTTCGCTCTCCACCATCTGCCGCAGCCTCACTGGCAGCGTCGTCTCGCCCGAGTCCTGCGGCCGCAGCGCCCAGATCGACTGTCGCGCCTCGGCCAACCCATCACGCACCTGCTGGCGCGTCAAGTCCAGATGCTTCGCCGCGGCCTTTGTCTTCTTCATGCGCAGCAACTCCGCCAGCACCTCCAACTGCACTGAGATGCCCACATAGCCCTGCGCCAGCGTGTCGTGAATCTCGCGCGCAATGCGGTTGCGCTCGCCCAGCACGGCGTGGAACTCGCTTTCCGCCCGCCGCAGCCGCAGCCTCAGCAACAGCAGCACCATCCCCGCCAGCGCCGCCAACAGCAGCGCATAAAACCACGCCGTCTGGTAAAAGTGCGGCCGCAGCTCGAAGGTGAGCGCCGCGCCGGCGGTATTCCAAAGCCCGTCGTTGTTCGCCGCCTGCACCCGGAACGTGTACCGCCCCGGCGGAATATTCGTGTAGTAGGCGCTGCGCCGCGCCCCAGCCTCGGTCCAGTCCCGGTCGAAGCCCTCCAGCATAAAGCGGTAGCGCACCTTCTGCGGCGCAACAAAGCTCAGCCCCGCGTAGTCGAACTCAAAGTGCACATGTCCGGCCTCAACTCTCGTCCAAGTGGCTGCCCCACGCAGTGGCACGTCGTCCACGGCAAAGCGCTCCAGCGCGACCGGCGGCGGAATCGCGTTCACCGGAAAATGCGCCGGGTCCACTTCCACCAGTCCCTTGGGCGTAGCAAACCACAGGTGTCCGTCGTGAGAACGCCACGCCGAAGGGTGGCTATTGGTCGCCGTCTCGCGGCTGCGCAACCCATCCGCCGCGCCAAACTCCATCCAATGCGAGCAGTCGGCCGTTTGGCTCGTCGCGCTCATCCCATTGCAGTCGCACCGGGCAATCCCATTGCCCGTAGCAAACCACAAATGCCCGCCCCCCCCCGGACCCTCTTCGTCCAGAATGGCGTGAATGCTCGTCTGCTCCAGCCTATTGCCCATCGCGGCCGTGAAACTCCGCCCATTCCACAGGTTCCACCCATGGTCCTGCGTGCCGATCAGCAACGTCCCATCGCTTCGCGCCAACAGCGCCGTGACCACGTTGCTCGACAGCCCGTTCGCAGTCGTGTAATTGACGATCTTGCCGCCATTCAGCCGCGAGAGGCCGTTGAGCGTCGCCACCCACAAATCCCCGCTTGCATCCCGAGCCATCGCGCCCACCAGATCGCTGCCCAGTCCGCTGGCCTGCGTATAGGTCTCCATGCGCTCGCCTGGAACCCCGCCCGTCCAGTGCGTCAGACCGCGCCGCGTGCCGATCCACAGCGACCCGTCGGCGTCTGCCAGCAGCGACCGGATGAAATCGTCGGGCAACCCGTCGGCGGAAGTAAATGCATCGATCCTGCCCTTGCGAATCCGGTTGAGCCCATCCGGCGTGCCTACCCACAGGTCGCCGTTCGGAGCCGCGGCCAGCGAAAGAATCACGTCGCTCAACAGCCCGTTCCGAACCGAATAAGTTCGCGCCTTACCCGCGCCTGGACCCGCGCTCAACCCGGCCCCGCTCCGGTCGAGGGCATTCAGCCCGCCCCCGCTGGTTCCCACCCATAGCGTCCCCGTCCTATCCTCCACCACCGTAGTTGTTGCGTCGGAGGAAAGCCCCTCCCGCGCTCCGATGGTGCGGAAGCGCTGATCCCGCAGGATGTGCAGCCCGCCCGTCTCCGTCCCTACCCAGATGTTGCCTTCGCGGTCTTCCATCAGAGCCAGCACACTCGCCGTGGCCAGCGGATCGGTCACCGGAAGCAGCTCTACCTTTGCTCCATCCAGCCGCACGAGTCCTGTGTTGGTCCCAACCCACAGGCGTGACTCGCGGTCCGCCAGCAGCACCTGAATCCTGTTTCCCGGCAGTTCCTTTCCCGCTGTAAGTCGCATCGTCAATCCGCTGCCGCTTCCCAGCATCAGTGTGCTGTTGGTGCCGACGGCCATCGACTCGCTGTTCAGTTCCGCCAGGAATTCCAATCCCTCCTTCGGCAGGCCCGCTTGCACCGCAAGCTGCTTCCATTGGTCACCAGCATCTGGCGTGACATCGACCCAGGAAATGCCGCCTCCACGGCTTGTCACCGCTGTGATTACATTTCCAGGCTGCCAGTTTCCGGCCGCCGCAAAATGATCCCCATTCTGCCGCACCAATCCCGCGTCGGTATAAACCCACACCAAGTTCCATTTGTCCTGGCCTAATCCTCGAACCTCATTCCCTTGCAGCCCGTCCTTGGTCGTGAATGTAGTAACGGTTCCGTCCTTCCACCGCGCCAGCCCGTCGCTGGTCCCAATCCACAGCGCCCCGTCGTCTGCCTCAAGGAGACAGCGCACGTCGCTCCCCGGCAGCGCGGGGCTCGAATTGCGGTCAAATACCGTAAACCCGTTGCCGTCGAACCGCACCAGCCCCACCTCGGTCCCCAGCCACACAAACCCGTCCCGGGTCTGGACCAGCGCCTGCACCGTGTTCTGCGGCAGCCCGTTCTCCATCACCCACGTCTGCCGGCCATAGTTCGCCAGCGGCGTGGAAGGCTCCAGCGCCAGGCCGGAAAGCGCTCCGGCCAGTGACAAGGCTGCTCCCAGGCCGCGCCAAGCCCCACGCGCGCCGGCGAATGCGGAAGCCTTGGCCAGGGGCCTGGCGGTTTTTCCCGCTGCGTTCTTCGAATTGGCATGATTTTGGGTCACGGGAGCAGCGCTATAGGGTCACCAGCGATAGGTCTTCGTCGCCGGGGTGTGCGCATTCAGGTTATCGCATCGAGGCCGATGCCACTCTTCACCCCTACACCTTTGGATGGATTCAGGATTCACTCGAATGGGTCATGACACGCCGCGAAACTGCCGATACTCTTGGAATGTCTCCTGTACTGGTCAACTCAAGTGTGACGTCCGGGTGGCCGCCTATCGCTTGGCAGTCACCCGATTCCTTTTTGAGGGCCGCTATGAGTTGAGACCCCTCGGAACTGCCTGACCTACTCGCTCCTGGCCGTCGTCAATATCGTCGTAGCCCGGTTCTTCACGCGTTCTCCCAGGTGAGTTTCCCGCCGGGCTGCTCTGCGCGGGACTTCGCCTTGAATTTTACCGGCTGGGCGGGGATCTTTGCTCTGCCGTCGCCACCGCCTACGGTTGCGGGAGGCAAAAGCTCCATGCCGTCCTGCGGCGCCTTGGGGAGGGGAACGATCTCAATGTCCGGACCTTGGTTATTTCTCTTCCCGGCGCATAAGTGGAGACCATCCCCCACATGTCCCCCGCAGATTTCCCTTGTCCGGGAGTGCGATCACAGGTAATATGGCTTTCGCGCCCGGCGACTCAGCAGGCAAGGGATGACTGGATTGGCAAAGCTGAAGCCCGGGAAACAACATGAAGATCGGAGCCGATGCCCGCCATGCCTGACACAACCGCGCCTTCCCCCGTATTTGCCGAGCCTCCGGCCTATTTCGCCGAAGCCCTCACGGATGCCGAACGCCTGCTCAAGTATGCGGCCGAATCCGGCATGAGCATCGACGACGCAACGCGCGATTCCGTCTTGCAGGCCAGGGCCGCCAGCAGCAGCGGATGGACCGAGGAGACGGCTGCCAAACTGATTACAGCGCTTACCAGCCTCGCCGCGCTCGCCAGGCCCGTTACCGCCGCAAGCCTCAAGGCCTGCCAGGATGAAATCAAGCCCACCGCCCGGATCTACTTCTGGTCAGCCATCTTCCTGGCCGCTCTCATTGTTCCCTTCTCGGTGGCCAGCTTTCTTGTGTCTGCCATTTCGACCACCATCCGAAGCGACATCTCTACAGCGAACGATCTTGCTCTAAAGCTGAATAAGCAAACCCGGCCTCCGCTACCGCAACCACAACCGCTGACAACAGTGCCGACGACAGCAGCACCAAAGAACACAGCGTCCCAGACAGCCGCAACCCCGGCATCCACAGCGCCTCCCGCTCCTCCAAGATTCGTGCCCTGTTCCATCTCTTCAACCCCTGGTCCGGCTGTCCCTCCTCCAACAGGGGTAAATTCCGATGATGTGATTTCAGAACTCCAGCAGTACGCCATCCTGATCCGGTCCATCGATGCGCACGCCCGCCAGTTAAACGCTCTTGTTCCCTGGCGCGCGGGAGACCCATGCGGCGGCATCCGTGATAAGCCTGCCGAACTGCATAAGGTCTTTGAACTTCCTGCCGGTATACCGAATCTGGTCCAGGCCGCGGATGATCGTACCGCTATCTACCAGCAGGTGCGGTTCTTTGCCCAGAGCGACCTCGATGTCTCGTCCTTCTTCTACGGCGCAGTCACCATCGTTATACTACCCGTGCTTTACGCGCTGCTGGGGACCTGTGCCTATCTTCTCCGCAACTTCGAGCATCAAATGAGCGACCGGACGTTCATGCCTTCCCAAGCCAATTCCGCCCGCTTTTTCATCGCGGGCATCGGTGGTGGCGTCGTAGGACTGTTCAATATCGCACAAGGAGCCTCCGCCTCGCCGCTTGCCATTGCTTTCCTGGTCGGATATGGGGTAGATGTGTTCTTTGCATTCCTCGAGGGGCTGCTCCAGCAATTCACGCGGAACGCCTCGCCCCCGGCGCCGCCTGCGAAATCCGAGGCAAAGTAAGTCTTGGATAACATGCTTTCGATAGAAGCTTGTTGCGCGAACTTGTCGTAACTGCGCCCGGCCGCGGGAAAACATTGCGCCTCGCCGTGCGGTCCAGCGCTCAAAATCCGCGTCACAACTTATCCTGAGCATCTAAGCCAAATGTTGCGCTTCGAGATTGAGCGCGGCCAAATGATTCGCGCGGCGCGATCGATTGCCTCAGTAGTTATGCCTGCAAGGCCGTGATGATCTCCTCCGTGCTGTGCACTCTTCCCATGCGGGGAAAGATGCGTTCCACGGAGTTATCATGGCTTTCCGCATGGCGGCCTGTCATGGCGTCCGCGGCAAAGATCAGTTCGTAGCCGCGCTCGTAGGCATCGCGCGCTGTGCTTTCAACTCCGAATTCGGTGGCAATGCCGCATAGGATCATGGTTGTTAGCCCGCGGCGGCGCAGTTGCAGGTCCAGATCCGTGCCGTAGAAAGCGCCCCACTGGCGCTTGAGAATCACAATGTCGCCAGGCTGGCGGTCTAGCTCGGGGATGAAGTCGCTCCAATCGGGCGAAGGCGGCGCGGATGTCCGCATGGGCTGGTCGGATGCGGTGTGCAACCGGTCAGCTCCATCCGCGGAACCACCCACATGAACCAGGACAGGCTGTGTGCCGGCCCGGCGCCCTTCAGTGAGCAGGCGCGCGATGTTGGCCACGACGACTGGCGTCGGAATAGGGGTTCCCGGCATCCCCAGGATGCCCTTCTGCAGATCGATGACCACGATGGCTGTGTGCCGCGGATCGAGTGTGAGGACGCTCATCGCTGAATTCCTTTCACTGCATAGGATAGTACGGCTTCCCGCGCAGACGCGCGGCCTGCAACGGAACCAGAGTAGACCTATCCCGGAAGCAAGCCCGCCAGGTGGCTCGCTGCGGCGGCGTTATCCTTGCATCTGAAGGCTAAGGCAATTGCTACTCTTAAGCAGCCGTGCGTGCCCCATCCCATGCTCGGCCTCAATTGAGTTCAAAACCTTGCAGATCGTATCCAGGAGCCGCGAAGATGATGAAGGAACTGCCTCTGTCGAAGGTCTATCAGTTGCTCGAACCCGGTCCGGTGGTTTTGCTCACGACCGCCAGCAAGGGCCGCGCCAACGTCATGGCGATGTCCTGGCATATGATGGTCGAGTTTGAACCGCCGCGGGTTGCCTGTGTCGTCAGCAATGCCGGCCACAGCTTTGCCGCGCTGCGGGCAACCAAAGAGTGCGTGATCGCCGTTCCGGGGCTGGAACTGGCGCCCATAGTCGTGGGAATCGGCAACTGCTCGGGCCGCAATGTAGACAAGTTCGAGAGATTCGGCCTCACGCAGGCGCCAGCCGGGTGTGTAGCGCCGCCTTTGCTGGCCGAGTGTTTCGCCAACCTCGAATGCAGGGTGATCGACACCCGTCTCGTTAACCAGTTCAATCTCTTTGTCCTGGAGGTCCTCAAGGCCTGGATCGACCCAACGCAAAAGAATCCCAAGACCATTCACCACCACGGATACGGCAGGTTTACCGTGGATGGCGAGATGATCAAGCTGAAGTCGAAAATGCCCTGAGGAGAGCGCGCATGGAGCCGTTTCATCAGCACGCATTCGTCTGCGCACAGGGAATGCCCGAAGCAGCCGCGTCGTGCCCCCATCATGGCTCTTTGCGGGTCTTGCAGGCTCTGGAGCGAGCGATTTCCCACTGAAGATGCGGCCGGGAACCAACTTCTACGAACCCACGTGGAATGTCCCCGCCGGCTTCACGTTGTCCGATGAGTTGCCGACAAACACGGTGTAATCGCCGGGCGCGACGACCCAGCCGTTTGTGCTTGTGTCCCAGTAAGACAAAGGATGCGAGGGGTCAGTCGCGTTCACTGTTACTGTTACCGCTTGCTGCGCGCTGGGCTGAAGAGATACTTTGTTCCATCCCACCAGGCGCATCGGCGGCTCGCCGATCCCGGACGGTAATCCCAGATAAACCTGCGCCACCTCCGCGCCCGCAAGATTTCCTGTATTTGTCACGGTGAAGCTGACCTGAAAACCATTGGCTGGCGCCGAGTCTGGAGTGAGTTTCGGATTCGTGATTGAAAAACTCGTATAGGAAAGTCCGTACCCAAAGGCAAACAGAGGCTGCAGATTCTGCGCTTCGTACCACTTGTATCCAACATCGAAACCTTCAATGGTGTAATCGACATCGAAAGTTCCAGTTGTGCTGCTTGGAATAGGTATAACCGGCCGCGGCAACTGGCTTACGCTGGCGGGAAAAGTTATAGGCAGTTTGCCGGATGGGTTGACGCTGCCAAACAAAAGGTTGGCAATAGCTGTGCCGCCCTTCTGGCCGGGATACCACGCTTCCAGCACAGCGCTGACATTTGCCAGCCAGGGCATGACGTGCGCCCCGCCATTCTCGAGCACTACGACGGTGTGCGGATTCGCCGCCGCAACGGAAGCTACAAGAGCATCCTGAGCGCTGGGAAAACTCAGGTCCACGCGGTCCATGCCCTCGCTCTCCCAGTCGCTCTCGAAGACAATAGCTACTGCCGAAGATGCCGCCAGCGCCGCTGCCGCAACAGGGTCGGTTCCATCGTTGAAAGTAACCGTGGCGCCGGGCGCCATGGCTTGAATCGCGGCCAGCGGCGACGATGGGTCGTATATCTGAAAGGAATTGGTGCAGGCCATGCCGCCCGGAGGCGGAGTGTAAGGAGGACACGCTGGCGGCAGAGTCAGCGCCGCGCCGCCCACCGGAGTTACCTGCGCCGATCCGCCCCCCGATAACACGCCAACGTCGGCATGCGATCCGATGACGGCTATAGTCTGAACCGTAGAGGGATTCAGCGGCAGTTGAGCACCGGCGTTCTTCAGCAGCACAGCGCCTTGCTCCTCGATCTCCTGGGCGATGGCCGCGTCCGCGCTAGCATTGATCGGCTTGACGGTGGCGGGATGATCGAAGACGCCTGCCGCGTACATTCCTCGAAGAATGCGATGCACCATGTTATCTAAACGCGAAACCGGCATATCTCCATTAGCCAGAGCTTGCGCCAGACTCTCAGACGTCCAGATTCCATCGAAGAAATACCCGCCCGGCTGCTCCTGGTCCAACCCGCCCAGCGCCGAGGCTACGGAACTTTGCGTGGCGTACCAGTCGGAGAGAACGAAGCCGTTGAAGTCCATATCTCCCTTCAGCACATCGTTCAAGAGATGATCGTTCTGGCAGCTATACGTTCCATTCACAAGGTTATAGGCGCACATCACCATCTGCGCGTTGGAGTCCTTGAGGGACACTTCAAAGGCCAGCAGATCGCTCTCGCGCGCCGAGCGTTCATCGATGACGGCATTTGCCTGCATACGCGCCGTCTCCTGATCGTTGAACGCATAGTGCTTCACGCCCGCAATGACATATTGATCCTGGACGCCAAGTAAGTGTTGCGCGTTCATCTCTCCCGCTAGATAGGGGTCTTCTCCCAGTGTCTCAAAGGTGCGCCCGTCGCGCGGCTCGCGGCCGGTCAAGTTGACGTTGCCTCCGAGATTGACATTGATGCCAAAGGCGCTCTCCTCCAGGCCGATAACCTGGCCGTACTTATAGGCCTCAGTTAGATCCCAACTTGCGGCATTGGCCAGAGGTGAGGGCAGCGCTGTCGCCGCTCCCACTTGATCCCCGACTCCTGCCGGCCCATCGGCGTAGAGAAGGTCGGGAATCCCAAGGCTGGGTATCCCTGGAACCCAGCCGGGCGCATTTCGCGGACCTTCGCCAACCGTAAGAGAAAGGTTGCCATGCACCAGTTGAAGCATCTCGTCCTGGGTCATCTGAGCTATCAGATGATCGGCGCGCTGGTCGGGGTCATTCGGTGTTGAAGACCGATTTGCGATCGTTATTGAGTTGCAGCCCGCGAGCGCCATCGCAAGACCAAATATGAAGACCGGCAAAACTCCGTTCTTTGCAATCTTCGTACACAGGTTCATCGACTTACATTGATCCTTTCCGCCACGCCAGAATAATGAGTGGAATCCAATTCCATGCATGATAACACGCACCAAGTACACACGGAGGAATAATCGTGAGCAAGACGATTTCCAATCACGCACTGGCGCAGGATGGCCCTGGCCGCGATTGATTGACCGGGGATCTCGCAAACGAATCTGCGCTACCGCCGGGGGCGTCCGCGATCCCCAAAGCCGCGCGGCTTGGTGGGCGGTGCTACCGGCAGGTTCGTCTTACCCACGGGGTAAACGGCCAGAAAGCGGTCCTGGCCTTCGCCGGAGCTGGCCGTCTCAACGCCTTCGATGGAGCGGAAGACGAGATGCAAGAGGCGGCGCTCGCGGCTGTTCATGGGCGGGAAGGCGTAGGGGACGCCTGTTTTGAGCACCTTCTCGGCGGCGGTTTCGGCCTGCAGACGCAGTTCCTGGGCGTGCAGGGCCTTGAAGTCGGCGGCGTCAAAGCTGACCAGGTCGCCCTCGCGCTGGTCGAGGCGCAACATCTGCGCGGCGATGGTTTCGAGAGCCCTCAGCAGCTCGCCGTTGTGCTGGGTCAGCAGCGGCGCGTCGGGGCCGGCCAACTCGACGTAAATCACGCGAGCCTCGAGGCCCTGGGGGTCGCACGCGCCGTCGCCGGCGGTGATGCGGTACTTGAGGCGCATGCCCCCCAGCTTGTTGAGGGTGGCGAGGAATCCGGCTATTTTCTGTGCGGCTTGCTGCAGGTCGGCGATAGGCATAACAAAACAGTATCGCAGAGCCGGGCCGGGTATGGGGGGCGATTCGGCGGGAAACTGCGGCGGCTTGGACTGTGTTTCGCGCATACATGCCAGGCCCTGCTCTGGATGACATTTCTAATCTTCAAGCAGTCTGCGGATGCGCTATCTTCAGTCCTCCCGCACCTTCGGCGTCAGGTATTCCGGCCCGACGGGGTCGGTGACGGATTCATCGGTATCGAGGCGATCCCACAATGAATCGCTATGGCTTTGAAGGTACATATATTCCTCAAACCTTATGTGAAATTATGGTTCCAGTCGTATGCTCCTAAGTGTGACTACACGGCATGACATTCGGCGGAAGCGAAGACAGCGCGGTTCCCGGTGCCTGCTCGGCGCAATCTCGCTTCCGGTGCTGGTGGCGGCAGTCTTCGGTCTCGCCAATGCCCAGGCGCCCGGCGAGAGCGCGAATCCGGACCCATCGACCTCCGGCAAACCAATCACCCTCCAGGAGGCGATCCGGCGCGCACAAGCCAACGAGCCTGCGTACGCAGCTTCGTCGGCCGAAAGCAGGGCCTCAGCGCTGGACCGCTCCATAGCGCGTGCGGGCCTGTTGCCGGGCGTGGTCTACCACAACCAGGCGCTCTACACCCAGAGTAACGGCCAGCAGAACCAGGCAGGACAGGGCGTGGGCGCGCAACCTTCTCCCAAGTTCATCGCCAACAACGCAGTGCGGGAGTACGCCAGCCAGGCTGAGATCAACGAAACCCTGGGACTGCGCCAGTTGGCCGGCGTGCGGCGCGCGGATGCCGAAGCGGCGCGGGCCGCGGCGGAGTTGGAGGTTTCCCGGCGCGGCCTTGTGGAGGCAGTAACGGGCCTGTTTTATGGCTCGATAGCGGCGGACAACAAGCTGGCGGTGGCCGATCGCGCCCACCGGGAGGCGGTTGACTTTACCGGACTGACAAGCAAGCGCGATCAGGCGCGCGAGGCCGCGCATGCCGACGTAGTGAAGGCGCAACTCGCCGAGCAGCAGAGGGAGCGCGACCTGGCTGACGCC
Source organism: Occallatibacter sp. (assembly GCA_052326045.1). Lineage (GTDB taxonomy): Bacteria > Acidobacteriota > Terriglobia > Terriglobales > Acidobacteriaceae > Telmatobacter. The sequence goes on from JBKQRH010000106.1 coordinate 35,991, forward strand.
AAAGTTACAGCAGAAAAGGCGCGGCTGGAACTGGGTGTGCTATTGTTCCCCGATCCGCGCACACCGTATACACTTGCGGATACAGACGGCGTGCCGGAGCTTGCGTCACGCGCCGAGATCGAGCATGCCGCAGCCAGGAACAATCCCGAGTTGAAGAGCGCGCTGGCCGCGCTGAATGTGACGAACGCCGACGTGCTGGCGGCGCGGGCGGTCTATCTGCCCGACCTGGACTTGAACGTGACCTACGGCATCGACGCTCCGCAATTTGCCGTCAACGGCCCGGACCGCGTGCGCAACCTTGGCTATTCGGCCAGCGTGACCCTGGATATTCCGGTGTGG
>JBKQRH010000107.1:0-3524 GCA_052326045.1 Occallatibacter sp.
GAACCCCCGACCCTCTGCTCCCAAAGCAGATGCGCTACCAGGCTGCGCTACGCCCCGACGTTCTGCCTCGATTGTAGCGCGAATTGGGTTTCTATTGGGTTTGAGCGGGAGCACTTAGCGGCTGGCCAGCCAGACCAACAGCCACACCACCAGCGCCAGGGGAATGGCGAAGACCAGCGCCAGGGCGCCGGCCAGCAGGAGCAGAAACGTCCAGTCCCGCCAGGTGTGGCGGCGCGGTTCGGTTAAGTGGAGGCGGAGCAGACGGTAGTTGCGGCGATTGGCCTTCCAAAAGATGTCGAAGATGTCGCCAAAGAGGGGAACCGAACCCACCAGCACACTGATGCCGAGATTGGCGGCCATGCGCGCCAGCGTGACGTAGGGTACGCCGCGAATCCAGGCCGCCAAGGGAATGATCAGCGAGAGCAGTCCGGCCAGCACGTCGCCCAGGCCGGGAACCAGCCCGATGATTCCGTCCAGGCCGAATCGGATGCCGGTGCCGGGGACTCGAAAGGCCTCGTCCAGAAGAATTTCGATCCCATGCAGGGTCCGGTCGCGGAAGAGCCAGGCGCCGCGGTTCCAGCGGTCCGACGGCGGGAGCGTGGCCGTGGCCTGGGGTCTTGCCGGGATTGGATTGTGGCGGGGCATGGGCGTTTTCCCTCAGGACTGGACGAGACCGAAAGACCTGATTCGATGCTACAATCAAGGATAGATGGCGGCAGTAGTTCAGTGGCAGAACGCCTGACTGTGGCTCAGGATGTCGTGGGTTCGATCCCCACCCGCCGCCCCAAGTTTGCACGGACCGCACGGGCCGCAAGCCCCACTTCCCGAGTTGCCGAGTTTCCGTGACCCCAAAAATCCCTGAAAACACAGTTGTTAACGACGCGATCCGCGGACTGCCGGGGTGGTTGACACCGTTTGAGCCGCGGCGCGGTTTAACCAACGGCCACCTGCAGACGATTGTGGGAAACTTTCTTCCCCGTCCGCCTTTCCGGCTTGCCAGTGTCGCAGAGACCATCGAGGTGGACCCCGCCGATGGCAGTCGCGTGCTGTGCCATTGCCACTGGCAGGCCGGGCACAGGCAGGCAGATCTGGACCGCGCCGAGCGGCTAACCGTGGTGCTGGTCCATGGCCTCGAGGGCTCGTCGGACTCCCGCTACATGCAGGGCATCGCCGCTCGCGCCTGGGATGCCGGCTGCAACGTCATCCGCATGAATATGCGCACCTGCGGCGGCACGGAGACGCTGACGCCCACGCTTTATCACTCCGGACTCTCCGGTGACGTGGGCGTGGTGGTGCGTCACTATGCGGAACGATTCGGCCTGGAGAGGGTGGCGCTGGTGGGCTATTCGATGGGCGGCAACCTGGTTCTCAAGCTGGCCGGGGAGTGGGGCAGCCGCCCGCCCCTGTGCGCCGTGGCCGCGGTCTGCCCGGCCATCGATCTGGCCCCCGGCGCGGACGCCCTGCACGAGCCCGTCAACTGCCTCTATGAGTGGAACTTCCTGCGCGACCTGATGGCGCGCTACGCCCGCAAGGCAAAGCTGTTTCCAGGTATCTATGTGCCCACCGGGGAGATCGGGCCAGTGCGCTCCATCCGCGAATTTGACGACAAGATTTTGTCCCGCTACTGGGGTTTCCGCGATGCCGACGACTATTATGACCGCGCCGCCAGCGCCCGCGTGGTCGACCGCATCGCCGTTCCCACTCTGATCCTCCACGCCCAGGACGATCCCTTCATCCGCCTCTTTCCCGAGACCCGCGCCAAACTCCGCGCCAACCCGCATATCACCTTTGTCGAGACCCGCCACGGAGGCCACTGCGCCTATCTTTCCAGAGACCCTGGCAACGAAATTCACTGGGCGGAAGCAACCGTGATCCGGTTCCTGCTGGCGGTGACCGCTGCGGCCCATGGAAGCTGACTGGGAGGTCGAGGCAGGCAGTCTCGCCCGTACCGCCTGCGGACCCTTCCGCAGTTGAAGCCAATTGGACGCTCCAGGCCGCGCTGGCAGCATTTGCTCGTGCGCTCTGCGGCCACTCGACGTTAGAATGAAACGTACAGGGGCGAGTAGCTCAATTGGATAGAGCACCGGCCTTCTAAGCCGGGGGTTGTGGGTTCGATCCCCGCCTCGCCTACCACTTAGAATCCATAGTTTGATTGAATTTTTCTTCGTTCGCCTTTTCCTTGCCGGCTTGCGTTGAATCGCTGAGTTCACGGCACATCTGCCGAGATTGAAGATCTAGCGCGCGTGGGTGTGGATCGCTCCGGCAACCGAATTAAGCGGCATTACCTTGTCAACGCCGCCGAGTTTGATGGCCTCCTTGGGCATTCCGAAGACGATGCAGGAGGCCTCGTCCTGAGCGATGGTCATGGCGCCGGCCAGCTTCATCTCCAGCATTCCGCGCGCGCCGTCATCGCCCATTCCGGTCATGATAACGCCCACGGCGTTGCGCCCCGCATAGCGGGCGGCGGAGCGGAACAGCACATCGACCGACGGGCGGTGGCGGCAGACCAGCGGCCCGTCTTTAATTTCGACATAGTAGCGCGCCCCGCTGCGCTTGAGCAGCATATGATGATTTCCCGGCGCAATGAGCGCGCGGCCGCGAATCACCGAGTCGTTGGTTTCGGCCTCCTTCACGGTAATAGCGCACAGGCCATCAAGGCGCTGGGCGAAAGCGCGCGTAAACAACTCCGGCATATGCTGCACAATCACAATGCCGGGAGTGTCAGCGGGCAGCGCCTCGAGCACGGTCTTCAGAGCCTCCGTGCCGCCAGTCGAAGCGCCAATCGCGACCACCTTCTCCGTAGTCTCGGCCATGGCGTGGGTAGCCTGGGAGAGGATGCAGTCGGCGTTGAGCTTGGGCTCGACAGTATGGCTGGGCTTCAGAGTGTGCAGTCTGGCTTGAGCCGCGGCCTTGACCGCGGAACAGATTTCAATTTGCGAATCTTCAAGAAACTGCTTGGTGCCCAACTTAGGCTTGGTGATGATCTCCACCGCGCCGTACTCCAGCGCTCGGAAAGTACTCTGCGCGCCCTCTTCGACCAGGCTCGAACAGATCACCACGGGGATGGGATGCTGGCTCATTAGCTTCTTGAGGAAGGTGAGCCCGTCCATACGCGGCATCTCGATGTCCAGCGTAATCACATCCGGGACCTGCTCGGCTATCCGCTCAGCAGCCACAAAAGGATCACCGGCCGTGGCAATCACTTCAATCTCCGGATCGGACTCGAGCACCTCGCGCAGCGTTTGGCGAACTACGGCGGAGTCGTCCACGATCAAAACGCGAATTTTCGGTGTGCTCATCAGTCGAACCTCGTTGTTCTCTTTCCCGAATACGCCTGTCTATGGCGGCCTCAACTTCTTGGGCTTGCAAAATTCTGGTTCAAGCGTGTCGCTTGAGCAACACTTCCCCGGTCTTGGTATTGAAGTAAATATTGACACCGCGTTTGCCGCCCAGGGAAGAAGCCATTACGGCGAAGCCTTCCTCCTCGAGCACCTTCATCGCAACTTCGCAATTCAACCTGCCTA
>JBKQRH010000108.1:0-3834 GCA_052326045.1 Occallatibacter sp.
CCTTCCAGCCGAGCCGAGGGGGCCAGTCGGGGTGGAAGCCCTCGGAAAGGCGAAGCCTTTCCGCACGTCGGGCGGCAGAGCCGCTTTGGGATGTTACCTTTCGGGAACCTTGGCGCGACCCTGTGCCGCGAGGGAGTCTTCGATGAGCGACCATTTCTGGCTTGGCATGGCAATCATTTTCCTCAGTGGCGCGTTGAATGGAAGCTTTCCCTTGCCCATGAAGTACACGCGTCAGTGGAAATGGGAAAACACCTGGCTGGTTTTTGCCGCCGTAGCGTTGTTGATTATACCGTGGCTATTGGCAGCGGGTTTCGTGCCGCACCTCGAGGATGTCTATCGAGGCGTTTCCAGCCGCGCGCTCCTCGCCCCCCTGGTCTTCGGCTTTCTGTGGGGCATCGCTCAAGTGACCTTCGGCCTGGGAATCAGCGCCGTGGGCATGGCGCTGGCGTTCGCGGTGGTGGCCGGCTTGTCTTGTCTGTCGGGGTCCCTCGTGCCCTTGTTGGTCCTTGACCCTGTAGACCTGCTCCGGCCGCGGGGCATCCTATTGCTCATCAGCATGCCCATACTCTTTGCCGGCCTCGCTCTCTATGGCATGGCGGGCCGCCGGAGAGAAAAGGAGCAGACGCCTGCCGGCCCCTCCGCCAGCGCAGTCGCTTCGAGTTTTATGACCGGGCTGGCCATTTGCATCTTCACCGGTATCTTTGGGTCGAACATTAATCTCGGCTTCGCTTTCAGTGGCCCAATCCTCGCAAAGGCCGTTGCCCTGGGAGCTTTCCCCGTCACCTCAACCTACGCCTCGTGGGCGCTGGTGCTGGGCGCCGGCTTCATTCCTAATCTGCTCTATTGCTGCCTGCTGCTTTTTCGTAACGGGACCTGGTCGCTTTTCCTGAAACCGGGCTGGGCAAGAGAAACCAGCTTGGCAATCGCCATGGGCTTGCTCTGGCTTTCGGGGATGGTAGGTTATGGCATCGGCGCCACGCTGGTAGGAAAGTACGGAACTTCCCTCGGCTACGCGCTGTTCACTGCTGCGGTGATTCTCTCTTCCAACTTCCTCGGCATCCTGACAGGAGAATGGCGAGCCACTTCCCAGGCAACTCGGAGGGTGCTGACCGCGGCGGTGGTGGCAATCCTGATTTCCGTGCTTGTCCTGAATCTTGGAGGACTATTCTGACGGCGAGTCCCGCATCCACGGTGGCGGGCCAGGGCCTACTACCGGGTCGGGCAGCGGCGCTTCTACGTCTTCAATGTCCACAGCAGCCTGCGGAAAAACGGTTCGTTGCTGTCATCCGGACTCCTTCGCTCCCATCCTGAGTCCTTCGCTGCATCCTGAGTCCTTCGCTGTCATTCTGAGCGAAGCGAAGAATCTCGCTCTGCCCGCTCAGGATAAACTGCACGAAGGATCTCGCTCTGCTCATCGCTTCTCACTCGCCACTGCTCTTGTGGGCGGGGGGAAGTGGTCTTGGCTCCTCACTCGTCACTTGTCACTGCCTTCAGGATTCCTCCCTCTTGCGTGTGGATCGATTTGATTGAGTCCCTGCTGCGCCTCCACGCATCGCAGAGCTGCGCTCCGCGCCAGCCCGCGCCCTCGCGTAATAGCCGCCCCCGTGTCCGATCTGCAGACTCCGATGGAGTCCATCGGACTCCAGCTATCGGAGAATCGAGGCGCTACTCGCTGTCGTGTAGACAGGCCCCGCCCTCTACTCGCTGCCCCTGCCAGCTTATCGGACTCCGCCGCCCGCGGGCCCCGGGAGCTTGCTGGCGCTTTCCGGTTGGCGCATTTGCTGCGGGTGACGCGCCCAATCGATGCCTTTTTCCTTGGGCTGGCCGTAAAGTTCAGGATGGAGGTAGAAACCTCGTTCAGCCTGAGGTTTTGCCTCCTCAACCCGCATTCTGTGCGCTTTGGCGAAAGCGTCCTGACGAATGCCGGTCACCTGCCAGGAGACTTTCCCACCCGGTTTCCCACCCGCAATCTTGAACCGGTTGGCGGAAATCTCTTCGGCAATGTACAGCCCTGGCGCGGGCGCCCTAATAGCGGTGAGCTGGTAGCGGAAGTCGCTGTTCAGGGTTTCGAAATATTCCGGCAAGTCAACCCAAGCCTCGCCGTTCGCGTCCAACACCGCAACTCCGTCGTAAACGTTCTTCATGTCCGGGCTCTCGACGAACGAGTGCACGAGGTATTTGTTAGCCGGATCCAGCGGATGGTCGATTTTGAATCCTCCACCTGCTTTCGTCAGCAAACCGCTTACATAAACGGGTCCTCCGAACCACCCCGCGTAGCTGCCGGAGCCTTGTGCCCCCCACACACCATAATTGTGTCCGTTGCTGATGCCGTACACACCGGTGGCGCCCGTGCCATACACGCCGATGTTGGCGCTGCCGTTGCCCTCCACGCCGATGGCGCCCACGCCGAACACGCCGACGCCGGAGGGGCTGGTGCCGTACATGCCGGCGGTACTGGCGTTGGCACCGGTGTAATTGCCTGACATGGGGGTCCCGCTGCTGCTGGTAGCGCTCACGCTGGCCGCGGTGATGCTCCCTGCAAAGGTGTTGGAGCTGGCCGCCAGCGTCGGGACCTTGGTCGTGTCCAGGTTGAGCGTCACGTTGCCGATCACGCCCCCGCCGGTCAGGTCTGTGCCCGCCGTCACGCCGGTGATACTGGCGCTGCCGCAGGGCGACCCGGTGGTCGTTAGCAAACCGCCTGGCCCGGCCTGGAGGCAGTTGCCTACGGCCAGAGCCCCGACCGTGACGCTGCCGCTAAACTTCCCTGTGCCTTTCACATCCAGCATCGCGGCAGGCGTGGTCGTCCCGATGCCCACCGGGCCCGACCTTAATATCGTCAGCAAGGCTGTGGGTAAACCCGCATCGCTATACGTGGAAATCGCGAACTGGCTCGAGGTATTGCTGGCGGCCGGTTGGTTTTCGATGGCCCAGAGGCGGTAGTTGGCGGTTGCCGCCCCCCGATTGAGCATTAGCCCCGCATAGCCGCCCGCTAATTCCGTGTCAGCGGTTAGATAGGTGCTCGCCCCGGCTTGCGAGGCCTGCAGCAGCGCAGATGGGAAGTAGGTTCCGTTGAGAGTTCCGGGAGTCGCCGTCGTCCCGATGCCCAAGTTACCTGCACGGGATAGGGTCAGCAAGGCTGTGGGCGTACCCGCGTCGGTATACCTGGAAATCGCGAACTGGCTGGAGGTGTTGCTGGCGGCCGGTTGGTTCTCGATGGCCCAGAGGCGGTTGTTGGCATTTGCCGCCCCCCGATTCAACAGGACCCCCGCGTAGCCGCCTCCTAATGCCGTGTCAGCGGTTAAATAGGTGCTCGCCGCGGCTTGCGAGGCCTGAAGCAGCACAGAAGGAAAGTAGGTTCCGTTGAGAGTTCCGGGCGTCGTCGTATCGATGCCCAGGTTGGTGCCGCTCTGATACATCACCGAGTTGGCCATGTCCCCGGAATTGTCGGTGAGGACCGGGATGTAATTCTGCGTGGCGCTGATGACGTTGGCCCTAATCACAGTCGGGGTGGTCAAGATCGCTGCCTGGCCCGTGGCGCCGCTGCCCGCAGCAGCCGTACTGCTTCCCTTTGTCCCCGGGGTCGTCCCCGAACCGCTCTGGACCTGGGTCGCGAGCAGGTAGGCCGAAGCGGGTTTGCCGCCCAAGGTCTCCGCATCGCTTGCCTTGAGCGCATACGGCACGCTCACCAGCAGGGTGCGAGGTTGCATCTCCGTGCCTGCCGCATTAACCTCCAACCACCGTGCTTCACCCGAGCTGAACAACTCCATCGGCAAGCCTTCCGGTTGCATCGCGCCCAGCAGCACCGTGTAGCGCCCCTGCTCGTCGAGTTGCAGG
>JBKQRH010000109.1:0-7216 GCA_052326045.1 Occallatibacter sp.
GCCCTTGTAAGCCGGGCGCGTGAGCTCGGGCCAACCTCGGTGGAAGTGCGTCTCGTAACGCTGAAGGAACTGTTTCTGGATCATGTGAGGGGGGAGTAATGCTCTGGTACAAGGCTTGGCTTGAAACGCGCTGGCGCTTCGTTTTTTTGCTCGGATCGATCGTTCTGGTGTGGCTCGCGCCTCAATGGGTGCCTTCTTTTGGTTTCCGGCTGCCGCCGGGAGTTCTCGCGTCGAGGATATGGATGGCGGTTCATCTCGCCTCGGTCCTTCTTTACATCTTTGCGGCGATTTTTCTGGCTGGCTCCGGCGTCAACAGTCAAACCACGTACGCCGCGACATCGGGATTTCACGGCTCCATGCTGTTTACCTTGTCTCTGCCGGTTTCGCGCCGCCGGCTGCTCCTGGTGCGCGCGGGTCTGGGCGCATTTCTAACCGGCGTTCTGGTTGCCGTCATGGCGGGGTATACGCTCTTCCAGCGGCCGGGAGGCGCGCGCGCCTTCGATGCCCTGGAATATATCGCGCGCGCCATCGCCTGCACCATGGCCGTCTATGCTCTGTCGGTGCTGTTGGCCTGCGTGCTGGACGAGATGTGGCAATTCTACGCCGCCACTTTTTGCTGGATCGCGTTCTACTTGTTGCAGTCCAGATTCGCGGTCCTGGCATGGCTCAGCCCCCTTCGCGGCATGAGCCTAATCTCCTATCCTGTCACTGCGCCGATGCCGTGGGCTCCGGTAGTGGCGTCCCTCGCGCTTGCAGGCGTTTTTCTCTGCACATCGGCGCTAGTGTTGCAGCGAAAGCAATACTGATTGCGTTCGCTTTTTCGCCGAATGCCGGAACCATGGGCTCCCGCATCCCATCTCACCTCACAACGCAATGAGGGCGTTGATCGATTCCTGATGCCATCCTGATGCCGTCGTTAGTACCATATAGACACCATGCAGCAGGAGCAGAAAAATCGCCGGCGCCTCACCCCGCTCTGGCGGGCCGTGATCGAAGTTGCGTTCATCGTCTTTCTGTTTTATTCCAATCTGTTGATGGGAGAATTCACCGTTTCCCGTGGGCACGGGAAGAGTCTGGCGTTCGCCCTCAACGACATCTTTACAGGTACGAATTTCGTTATCGCCATAATCTGCTCGCTGATCGGGTATGGCGTGTTTGAATATCTTCGAAAAAAGCTTTAGTGCCGGCCGGTTTTGCTTCTCCATTCGCTCTCCTTGACCTCACACCGCGCTCTTCCGTATCCTGCGAGGGTTTCCGCGCGGTGAAGGAATCTTCCCTCAACCCGCGCAGGGAGAACCAGCATGAGCACCAATTCCCCGGTCGCAACTCCCGCCGTAACTCCCATTTCCGGCCTGACCGCCCAGCCGTTTCTGTCCCTTGCGGGCGAACGCAAGACGCAGGAACGCATCGCCTTTCCGCTGAAGACCGGCAAGCCGCCGCGGAATTAGAGATAGCTGCCAGGGAGCGGAAGGTAGCGAGGACGCACTGAACAGCGAACATTGAGGTGATAGAATTCCGGGCAATGAAGGACAAAATCCAAGCTCCGCTGTTGATTCACACCCGGCGCGGAGCGATTCTCGCTCTCTGCGTCGGGGTTCTTTTCGCATTGAGGGATTCTCGTTATCTATTCGAACTCTACGTGCCCGGACATACGAGTTGGCTTACGCGCTACCGATTCCCTCCAACCCACTTTTCATTCATCTTCGATCTCTTTTACGCCGTGCTTTTCGCCGGAGTGCTCATCTTCATACTGCGTCGTTCACGAGGAGGCGAGCGTGTATACTTGGCACTCTTTGTGTGCACTGTCGTTTTTTCGCCGCTCAAGGATATTCATTCAGTCGCATCCGTACACGCCTACGAGTGGCTGGAGGCCATTCTCGATCTGGCCCTCATCCCAATCGCCTTGTGGATGTACGATACCCTTCGACCACGAGGCGCTCCGATCGGAGGCAAGATCAGCAACTAGACGCTAAAATGCTCCCGAGCCCGACTCATGCTCTCAACCTTTCGCAAAGCGCGAATTGCTCTCCTATATCTGATCGCCGCTCTCGCTGTCTCCGCGCAACAATCAAACTCCGGAAACCTCGTTGTCTCTGGCCGGATCGTCGTCGCTGGCCACTCGACCCCTTACCTCATTCGCCATCTGCCGGTCAGTTCCTTTCCCGAGTTGCCAGTCGAACTCGCCGCCCTGCTCAACCGCCGCGGCTGCCTCATTCCGCAAACTTACGAGGCGCATCATCCGGAGAACGTCATCCACGCCAGCCTGGAGCGCCCCGGCTCCTCGGATTGGGCCGTCTTATGCTCGGCGCAGGGAACGGTCTCGCTGCTGGTCTACTTTTCCAGCGCCACGGCTAAGCTCTTGGTGCTGGCCGCCGCGCCCGAAACCGAGCGCCTGCAAGCTCACGACCCGACTGGCGTTCTCGGCTTCAATTGGGGCATCGACCCAGCCTCGCCGGAGCAGATTCGCACGGCACAGATCGGCTTGCTGCATCGCCCGGCGCTCGTGGACCACGACGCCCTGGCCGATTCGCTCATCGATCACCGCACCGTCTACCACTTCTATTTGAAAAATGCCTGGATCGTGCTGGAAATGCCGGAATAAGCCTTTGCCGCGCCAGGCGCTGGCCGTCATCCAGTTTGCTGGACCTCGATCCGGAGCGCATCAAACGTCATCGGAGGCGCCATCGCCCTCGGCCATCCGCTGGGTTGAACTGGCGCAAAACTGACCGCAACGCTACTCAGCCAGATGCGCCGCCGCCAAGTTAGGTAGGCATGGTGACCATGTGCGTGGGAGGCGGAAGCATGGGCGCGGCAGGCATCTTCGAGTTGTTGTAGCCTGTGTCACGATTCGTTTTTTCTTGACTTCGCAAACTGCTTTCCATACCATCGCTGCCAAATCACTCTACTCCGGAAAGTCGGTGATCTATGCAATCCTGGATCAAGGTTTTCAGGCTGTTCACAGTTCTGGCGCTGTTCGCTCCGGTTGCCTGTTTCGCGCAGTACTACCCTGGCGACCCAGCCCGTGGCTGCGCGGGCTGCGGTTGTTGCGGCACGTTCATCTTCATTCCCATCGTCTTTCTGGCGCTCAGCGTCGCCTTGCTGGTGTGGGTGGCCCGCGATGCGAAGGCGCGCGGAATGGACAACGCGGTCCTTTGGATGCTGGTGGTCTTCTTCCTGAACCTCCTGGGGCTCCTGATTTATATCCTTTCCCGGCCGCAAGGCATTTTGGTGCCTTGCCCCAACTGCGGCAACATGCGCCTGCAGGCCAGCGTGAAATGCCCACACTGCGGAATCGGTTCCTAAGAAAACCGGGGTCCCCAGCGACAGGTCTTCGTCGCTGGGGTGGAAGGCCGGAGCCCTGGCTGGCGGCGATTCTGCTTTTGGCCATGCTCGTTGGGGCGGACGCGCTGCGCCCGCCCCAAAACCAGGTCAGCGTGCGCCTCTTTGCCGCCTCGGTTAACGGCTATCATCGCTATCTCCATCCTTTTACAGGCCGATTCATCCGCTGCCGCTACACGCCCACCTGTTCCGAATATGCCGTTGAAGCGGTGCGCAAGTACGGCATTGTGAGGGGCGGATGGATGGGGTTGTGCCGCGTCGCTTCCTGCCGGTCAAGCGTCCCCATGGGGACCTCGGACCCGGTGCCATGAGAACTCGCGTATCGTCTTCCAGCCTCGAAAAAACAGAAGCGGCCAGGGTTGCCCCTGGCCGTTCATGCTGAACTTGGATTCCTCTTGAGCCTGGCCGTACTACGCCTTGGCGGTCGCCAAAGCCTTCAGCCGCGCGTTCAGGCGGCTCTTGTAGCGGGAGACGGTGTTGTCGTGGAGAATGCCCTTCTGCACGCTCTTGTCGAGGGCGGAGACGGTCTCGCGATACTGCGCCTGGGCGGCCTTCACGTCGCCCTTGGCAAGAGCCTCGCGCAGGGCGCGCAGACTAGTGCGAACGCGGCTGCGATTGGAGCTGTTCACTTCGGAGCGGGTCACGGTCTGGCGGGCGCGCTTCAGCGACGATACATGGTTTGCCATTACTCTTCCTTTATTCCTGAGCTCTGTTGTCAGGAGGGAAATCGTGAGCCCTGATTTCAGGGGAGATCATGCGGAGTCGGGATGCAAACTCGCCGCATCCCTCGCAATCTCTTAGTCTACGGGAATCCGGGCGGCGGGTCAATGCGCTGTCTTGCCCTCCGCCGGAGACGTTCGCGGGCCGGCAGGCCCGTGAAACAATCTCTACGCCTTATCGCGGAGTTCGCGCCACTTCCCATCCGCCAGGACCACGGAAGTTTCAATCTGGCGTTCGGGCACGGTCCAGTACTTTTTGAGCAACCTGTCTTTCTCCGCGGGGCCGACCTTTTTAAAGCCGTATTTCTCGTAAAAGCGGATCGCCCAGACGGCATCCGCCCACGTGCCGATCAGCACCGGCCTGCTCGTTTGCCCCTGCAGATGAGAGAGCAGGCTGGCTCCAACCCCGCGCCTCTGACTGACGGTGCGAACATAGGCATGCCGGATGAGAGTCACGTCCTGGACCGCCTGAATGCCCATGACGCCGGCCAGGCTCCCATTCTCGCCGCAGCCCCAGAACGCTACGCCCTCGTCGATCTCATGCCGCAGTTCCTCCCTGGACATGTACGGTTCTTTCCAGCGATCCGCGGGGATGATGCCCTTATAAGCCTGCGCGGCCTCGTTGACGATGGTCCAGATCAGCTCAAAATCGCGGTCGCCGCAGCGCCGTATCATGAGTATTCAGCCTCCTGGCCTGAAATCTTAATGTTCACTCTGGCCTGTGAGACGATCATATTCCATTGTACTGAAAGTCACGCGATTGCTCCCACGAGGCCCGGTTCTTAGTAGCTTCGTCACCGGTCGAATTTGCCTGCTGCCAAGGCGTTGGCTGGGCGCGAAGAGTGGTGGGCTGACCCGGTACCCGCCAAGGACACACCTTATACCAAAAGTCCTTGCCTTCTGGATTGACGGGCGGGGAAGTTGGCGATACTCTCAGCCAGATACCGGATTTAGCCGCCAACGCCAATCCCAGCCGGGCTTTCTGCTTCCGCGTCCCGAAGTCGTCACTGGAGAAAAACAGGAATGTTGTTCCAGCGAGCGGTGAATGAATTGCATGCTCTGTTGTTTTCCAGATCAGAGGAAAGCGGATTCTTTGCCTCCTGCTGGGATCGTGTGGAGATTTTCCGGAGCTATCGCATCTACACTCGCCTGGATAGTGCCGTGACCCCGGTTGAGGTGAAGGCGCCGCCGGACGGGATGAGACTCTGGAAGACGCCCTGCGGCTTCCTGTGGGCTCCGCTGAGCGAGAGATCGACCATCGTCTTCTGCATCGGTGAACAGGAGCGCGGCTTCTATGGGACGGGAAGACGGGGAGTGCAAGCTGGCGATATCGTTCTGGACTGTGGGGCGAACTTCGGCACGTTTACTCGCCACGCATCAAACCTGGGAGCCAGACTGGTTGTTGCGGTCGAACCCGGGCCCGATGCGGCAAAGTGTCTCGCCCGAACCTTCGCTGACGATTCCAGAGTCATGGTGCAACCTGTTGGCGTCTGGGACGAGGATGGCGCCCTAACACTCATCCAGAGCGCCGTCACCAGTGCGGCCAACAGCTTTGTTCTGCGCCTGGAGCAGCCGCAAGGTGAATTCGCGGTTCCGGTTCGAACGATCGATTCTCTTGTCGAGAGCTTGAGCTTGCCCAGAGTCGACTTTATCAAGATGGATATCGAAGGCGCCGAGTGTAAGGCTCTCGCGGGCGCCCGCCGTACGCTGCAAACCTGGAAGCCGCGGCTCGCAATTTGCACCTATCATCTGCCAGACGATCCCAGGCAGATTGCGGCCCTTGTCCGCTCAATCCGGCCGGACTATCAAATGGAGTACGGCTTCAGGAAAAAAGTGCGGGACCGCATCATCCCGCGGGTCGTGCACTTCTGGTAGCGCCGCGTAGGCGCAGATTCTGGTGAAAGCGTCACCAGGCTCCCAGGGTACCCGCCAAGGCACACTTTTCTCCAAAAATCCTTGACGCCCGCATTGACTCCCCGCTCCACTGGCGCTACTCTCAAGCCCAGATACCGAATACAGACACCGGATTTGGTAGCCTTATCCAACCCGCGGTCCCGCCACTCAGCCCATAGCTTCGGCTCGGCCCAGCGCCGCGTCCCCCGGTTTTCCCCTACATTCAGCCGCCTGCCCGCAGCCTGTCCGTCGCGCTGCCGGCCGGCTCTGCGCCTTGTCTATCGCGCCCTGCCTCGCCTTGGCCGGGCCCACCTCAACCGCACGTCCTCTTGGAGGGCATAGAAACCTTTGAAGATTGCTCTGGAGATCACGCCCAACCTCGAGCCCCTGTTCGGGACTCGCGATGAAAACCTCAGGCTTATGGAAGACTCGCTCGGCGTGCGCATCGATCTGCGCTCCGACGCCGTGCATGTGGAAGGACCGGAAGAGGGAGTGGCGCGCGTGCAGCGCATCTTCCAGGACTTCGAGGCGCTGCGACGGCAGGGCGTCAACCCCCACAACGGCGAGCTGAACGGCCTGCTGCGCCTGGTGGTGGCCGATCCCGCCACCACGCTGCGTTCGCTGGCCGACGCAGGCAAGCAGCGCTCGGCGGGCGTCAAGCGCACCGTCCAGCCGCGCTCCGTCAATCAGCGCAAATACGTCGAGGCCATCGAGAAGAACGATATGGTCTTCGCCGTGGGCCCGGCCGGTACCGGCAAGACCTATCTGGCCGTCGCCATGGCCGTCGCCGCCATGAACGCCAAAAAAGTCAGCCGCATCGTCCTCGTCCGGCCCGCGGTCGAGGCCGGCGAGCGCCTCGGCTTTTTGCCCGGCACGCTCCAGGACAAGGTGGACCCCTACCTGCGCCCGCTCTACGACGCCCTCTACGACCTGCTCGATCCGGAGAAGGTCGATAAGATGCTCGAGCGTAACGTCATCGAGATCGCGCCCCTGGCCTTCATGCGCGGGCGCACGCTGAATGACGCCTTCATCATCATGGACGAGGCTCAAAACACCACCGTCGAGCAGATGAAGATGTTCCTCACCCGCATGGGCAACAGTTCCAAGTCGGTCATCACCGGCGACATCACCCAGATCGACCTGCCCAACCCGCGCAAGTCGGGACTGCTGGACGCGATCAACATTCTCAATGGCGTCGAGGGCATCCAATTCTGCCACTTCGAGGACTGCGACGTGGTGCGCCACGCCCTCGTCCAGCGCATCGT
>JBKQRH010000110.1:0-9970 GCA_052326045.1 Occallatibacter sp.
TGTTAAACCGCTGGCAATCGGCCGGCGTCCTGGATGCGGAGGCTGCCGGCCGCATCCGCGCTTACGAGTCGCAGCAGACGCGCCACGCCGGATTGCGCTGGCAGGGCATGGTGGCGCTGATCCTCGGAGCTATTCTGCTGGCCTGCGGCGTGGTGCTGTTTGTCTCCGCCCATTGGGACGAGATGGGTCCCGGCTGGCGCTTTGCCGTGGTGCTCGCCATGGTCGCCGTCTTCCACCTCGGCGGAGGCTGGACGCACAACCGCTTTCGCGGGCTCTCCACCGCCCTGCACGCCGTGGGAACCGTTTCCACCGGGGCGGCCATCGCGCTGGTGGGGCAGATATTCAACATTCAGGAACACTGGCCGGCGGCGGTGCTGCTGTGGGCCATCGCGGCCCTCGCCGGTTGGATTCTGCTCCACGACGAGGCCCAACAGACGCTTACGCTGCTGCTCTTCCCGGCCTGGATTCTATCGGAGCTTTCGGTTGCTGCTGAGGGCCATATCGGCGAAATCGTATATCAGGGCCGGTTCCTGGTTGTTTGGGCGGTTCTCTATCTCACGTTTTTCCTCGGCTCCAAACGCAAGATTGTCCAGGGGATTCTCTTTGCTGTTGGGGCCATTGCCTCGGTCGTGGGAATTGTCGGTATGCTGGATGGCTGGAGTTCGTGGGGAAACCAGACCTTTCTGTCGCTCGGAACTCGGACATGGGGCTGGGTGGATATTGCCGTGTTGCCGCTTCTATTCGCGGTCTTCAAATTCCGCAAGAGCGTGGTTCCCGTGGCTGTCGCGATTATCTTCGCGATTGCGCTGCCCTGGTGCCAACGCATCTGGACGCAGTATTACAACTTCGGCAACGCCCACGGCTCCGTTGTGCGCAATGAGCCGAATATCGCCGCCCACGCGCTGGTCGCCGCCTTCGCCGTTTTTATCATCTGGTGGGGGGTGCGGCTGGCCTCGAAGGCGCTGGTGAATCTGGGCATTGTGGGGTTTGCCATTACCGTAGGCTGGTTCTACTTCAGCGACATCATGGACAAAATGGGCCGCTCGCTGGGGTTGATCGGCCTCGGCATTCTCTTCTTGGCTGGGGGATGGGCTCTGGAAAAGATGCGGCGCGGGCTTTTGGCCGGGATGGAATCCAAAGATGTTTCAACGCAGGAGGCCAAATGAAGCTGGCCAAGACATCCATCGCTCTGCTCGTGATTCAGTTGGCGATCGTCTCGTCCATCGCCGCCAAGTACCTCTACCAGCGCTGGAGCTGTCCGCGCGTCTGGACGCGCACCGTGGCCTACGATCCGGAACTGGTGATGCGGGGACGGTACCTGAGCGTGCAATTGATCGTGGACGGCTGCCAAAGCACGCTGCCTAGCGCCTTGCACGCCATCTTCCCGCGCAACATCGACGGCACGACCCGGCCAAGCGGATTCTCCGTCACCAGGGAGTCTTCCGTTCAATTCCGCGCCAAGCTCAAGGTGGAAGGCAACAAGCTGGAAGCGATTCGCATTCCGGAGGCCGACCTCACCTCCAAGGGCGTGAATGTATCAGCCCTGCCGGGATCGTTCTGCGACGCCCTGCGCATCGTCGAGCCGGTGGACTTCTACATCGCCGAGCACGCGGTGGACCCCACCCCGCTCAAACCCGGCCAGGAGCTGTGGATTGAGGTCACCGTCCCGCCCAAGGGTCCGCCGAGACCGATTCAACTGGCCCTGAAACAGGACGGCGCCTGGAAGCCGCTGGCGTTCCAATAGCGGATGCGTCCAATGGATAGCGCTATGAGGAAACCCATCCGAATTCTCACGAGAGTCCTGGCAGCAGTTGCGCAAGACGCTTGCCAATCGCCCGGATCTGCTGGCGGGGGCGTCGCTGAGCAAGGAAGACCGCAAGCTGCTGGAGGCGATCCGCGGAGAAGCTGAATCAAGGTAATCGAAGAGTATAACCCGGAATTGCTATACTGCCTGGCGAACATTCTTTGCTTTGGAATGACTGGAGTGATGTATGGATTTCGATTATGTTGTTTTGCCGGCCATCATTCTTGTGGTTGGTGTTCTGGTGATTTGGTTGAGCGTTCGCCGCTTTCGTTCGCTCTCCACCAAGAGTTACCGGACATGGCGGAAGGTTGTCGAGCGCATTGTTCTGTCAGTCGTGGTTCTACTGGTGGCTGTCTTGGCCGGAAGCAGCGCGTTCAACGCGATAGTTCTTCACCACTTTTGGGCGACGAATTCGCCTCCCGGCGCTTTCTACTCCGTCAATGGCCACAGGATGCACATCAATTGCACAGGTAGCGGCTCGCCCACCATCGTACTGGAAGCGGGTTTGGGAAACGACGCGCTGACCTGGGGAGGGGTCCAGCCTGTGCTCTCCAGCACCACTCGCGTCTGCTCTTATGACCGCGCCGGTTTCGGCTGGAGTGACGCGCTGCCAGCTCCGCGCGACGCCGACCATATCGCCGCCGAGTTGCACGAACTTCTGCTTCAGGCCAAAGTCACCGGCCCCATCGTGCTGATGGGACATTCCATCGCTGGAATCTATATGCGTGATTACGCCACCCGCTATCCGGAGGGGATCGTGGGGATTATCTTTGAGGATGGCTCGACGCCTTTGCAGGACGAGAACCCCGTGATGAAGGCCGCTGCCAGCAAGACGCCACCACCTTGGGCGTTGGAGCTGCTGGCAAAATCCGCAATGAGTATAGGAGTTCCGCGCCTCCTTGGGATGTGTTCGCAATCCATCAAAGGCTTTGACGCCCGCGCAGCCAAATTGCAGGCTGAGGACATCTGTCACTCCCATCTCAGCCCGATGTTTGACGAGCTGGACAGCTTCAATCGATCCGGCCAAGAGACCGTTCATACCGGACCCTACGGCGCGCTGCCGATTCTCATCATCTCGGAGGATCCCGCCAAGATGGCCGCCAGTTCATCGACAGATATGGCGAACGTCTGGAACGGGATGCAGGAAGACCTCAAGAAACTCTCCACGCGCAGCCGCAGAATCATCGCCAAAGGCAGCACCCACTACATTCATATTGACCGTGCGGAGTTGATCGAGAAAGAGGTGCCGCTTTTTATCGAGCAGATTCGTGGCACAGCGCCGCAGCCGGACAACTGGGGTTCAACGATTACTGAATAGGCTGGAATTTTGCGCGGTTGAAAATGGTCTGCGGCCTGGCTTAATTGCGGGAAGATTTTCCTGGAAGATTCAAGTCGATCAGTCCTTCGGGCAAAGCCATTTCCACGCGCCTGGCTTCCAGATCGATGCTGCGCAAGTAGCTCTTGGCAAAGGGGATGAGGATTTCTTCGGCTGAGCCGGGGCTGCGCACCACCAGCAGCGCCACCGGACCGGCGGAGCGGTCCACTTCTTCGATCTCGCCCACAACCACTGGCGCCACTCCGGTTCCGTCCGCTCCAGCCACATCCACCAGCGCACAGCCGATCAGGTCGCCGATGTAGACCTCATCCTCGGCGAGTGGGGCCCGTTCGGCACGGGGAATGGCAACGATGAGACCTTTAAGTGCTTCAGCGGCGGAGATGGAATCGACGCCGGAAAAGTGAAGGACGATACCGCCCTTGTGGGGCCAATAAGCAAGGAGTTCGACTTCACGCGGGGAAGCAGCCGGAGCGCTCTCCTGAAGCAGCCACAGACACCTACGTTCGGAAAATTTTTCAGGGAAATCGGTGAGAATCTCGGCGAAGACCTCGCCTTTGCGACCCTGCGGACGTCGAATGCGGGCCAGCCAGACCCATTGTGCCGCTTTTTCAGGTTGTCCAGCTTGTTCTAGCGCGGTCATTCCGGCCTCCGGGTCATGCCGGACGCGTGAGCAGCGGCCAGGCTGGGTTTCGGCCACGCCGGACTCAGTCGTCCTCTTCCAGGATGTCGAGCGTGTAGCGGTGATGCAGCTTCATGCTGACGGCGCCCAGAATGGTGCGCACCGAGCGGGCGGTGCGCCCCTGCTTGCCGATGACCTTGCCCACGTCCTCGGGCGCTACCCGGAGCTTGAGAACCGTGTTTTCGTCGCGCTCCACGGATTCCACTTCCACGGCTGCCGGCTCATCCACCAAAGCCTGGGCAATCTCGCGGACCAGTTCCCCTACTGCGACCATATCGTGTTGGGTCATGCTCGTGCCCCTGACCGAATGGGTCCTATGAATTAGCGACCCCGGAATGAACGACTTGAATCGGTGCGCTGAATAGTATCAGCAGACACCCGTCGCCGTCAGCAATGGTGTGGGCGGAGGCTGGGATGCCCGCGCACACGGTGAGGGGGAGGAACAAAAGGGATCAGGCTTCGGCAGGTGCCTCGGCCGGATCGGCAAGCGGGGCCGGCGCCGGGTTATTGGTCAGCAGCTTCTCGACGATGGGGGAGAGCTGTGCGCCCACGCTGCGCCAGTAGTTGATGCGCTCGCGCTTCAGGTCCACCGTGGCCGGGCTGGTGCGGGGGTTGTAGGTGCCGACGACCTCGATGGAACGGCCATTGCGGGCGCGGTCCTTCTCGATGACCACGATGCGGTAGTAGGGCTGCTTAGGGGCGCCAAAACGCGCCAAACGAATCATCACCACGGCGATACGGTTCCTTTCAGATTCCAGTGTTCTGTTGCGGTCTTTAGGGGCTTTTCCCGCCTGCGGCTTCCCGGGTTACGCTCGCCGGGCTAAATAAAAGGCCAAGCGTGTGCGCCCGGCCACACAAGACTCAACACCTAAGTATCGCCGAAAGTGGGCGTCTGAGGCAAATGGGAAGCGCGCCGCTTTGGCCCGCCCGGCAAGAACCCGCCCGGCTGCTACGCT
The DNA here is from genome assembly GCA_052326045.1 of Occallatibacter sp. Lineage (GTDB taxonomy): Bacteria > Acidobacteriota > Terriglobia > Terriglobales > Acidobacteriaceae > Telmatobacter. The sequence goes on from JBKQRH010000110.1 coordinate 4,776, forward strand.
TCAACCCTTTCTGTGGAGGCGTTTGCGGCATACCAGTCCTCGCGCGTCAGAGGAAGGCGGCTGTTGCCTCGATCGGGGCGGCTGAGCAAAACCTGATAGACGCCGATGTCTCCTCTGCGGAAGGCGGCGGCTGAACCGGCCATGTACAACAGCCAGATGCGGTAGGTTACTTTCGATACGTGCTGGAGGAGCGCGTGGGCGTTTCGCCGCAGGCCCTCCACCCAGCGCTGCAGGGTGAGATCGTAGTGCTCTCTTAGGTTTTCAACATCGCGCACCTCGAAACCCTGATCTTCCGCCGCGCTGAGAGCCTGGGAAAGGGTGACGAGCTTACCGCCGGGAAAGACGTACCTGCCAATGAAGGACTCCTGCCGGAGGGGAGAAGCGGAAGCATGCGCGATGCCATGATTGAGAAAAAAGCCGCCGGGACGCAGGAGTTGGTAGGCGATCCCGAAGTACTGTGGAAGGTTCTTCAAGCCTACGTGCTCGAACATGCCGATGCTGGCAATTTTGTCGAATGGCTGAGGGGCGGTTCTCAATTCGCGATAGTCGCGCAACTCAACGGCGCAACAGCGCTCCAGCCCGGACTGTTCGATGCGGCGCTTTGCCGTCTCTGCCTGTTCCCGGCTCAGGGTGATGCCCTGCGCCTGTGCGCGGTGCCTGCCGGCAGCATGCAAAATGAGGCTTCCCCATCCGCACCCGATGTCGAGGAAACGTTCAAAGGGTTGCAGCCGCAGCTTTTGGCAGATCAGTTCAAGCTTCTGCTCCTGGGCAACGTCGAGAGGGTCTTCCGGGGTGCGAAAGTAGGCGCAGGAGTAGGCGAAGGATTTGCCCAGCCACGGCTCATAGAACGCCACCGGCTGATCGTAATGGTAGGCAATTGAGGCGCGGTCTCTTTGCGGCGAATTGAGCGCCCCGTGTTTGAACCACTGCCCCAGGCCGTAGAACGTGGCGGCGAGCTTGCCTACCATCTGTTGACGCAGGCTGCGGGGGCGATTCAGAAGGTATTTCGCAATGGAGAAGGCGGCAAAGAGGTCCCCTTCCACGTCAAGATCGCCGTGGATGAATGCCTCTCCCAGAGCGATTTCGGTAGGTTCGGCGATGAACGACCCGAGGACCTCCGGCTTCTCCAGGACGAAGGTGCAGGCAGGCTCCTGGTTCTGCAATGAGGACCAACGCCATCCATCCCACAGGCGGACGGCAAAAGGAGGGCCTTCATATCCCTGAAAAAGGCTGTTGAACGCGGTCGTCCTTTGTGACTGGACAGAATGGGCCATGGCTCTTGCGTCCTTTCACGTCAGGTGATGAAACTTATGAGTTAGCCGGCGCTGCTCGCACCGAGACACTTTCCGGAGAACGGCTCGCATTTTCAGAAAAAGGATAACACCGCTGGCTATTTAATTCGCCGGGAACAGAAACTTCAGCATGGGCCGCGCGCGCAACCAACTGGCTTCGTCGTGGGTTCCGCCCCACACGCGCTCGAAGTGAGGGGTTTCGCCGCGGCGCCGGCCTTTGGCCTTCCAAATTCAATTTCTGTGAACCCTTGCCGTCGATCGTTTGTTGCCGGGGAAGAACGTAAAAACACCAGCCCAGGCTGTTACAGTATCAAGAAATCGGCAGTTCTTCAATCGCCCGCTTCGAACCGCAGATCCTTGACGGCTTTTCCCGGCAGCCGGACTCCAAGCTGCGACGGTCTCGGAGTTGGGCGCAATTCCGCTCCGGAGCGCTCAATGATGGTTCGCGAGTATCACAAGTGGCATTCCAGCCGCCTGGGCAGAGAGATGGAACTGCTGGTCTTCGGCCACGCGGGTTTGCCGGTCGTGGTCTTCCCCACCTCCGGCGGACGCTTTTATGAGTTTGAAGACCGCGGCATGATCGCCGCTCTGGCCGGCAAGATCGATGCCGGCCAAGCGCAGCTGTACTGCGTGGACTCGGTGGACATGGAGAGTTGGTACAACAAGCGCGTGGCCCCGCGCCGGCGCATCGCCCGACACATGCGGTATGAGGATTACCTGCTCAGCGAGGTCGTGCCCCTGGTCCGGCTCAAAAATCAAGATCCGGGCCTGGTTTCGCTCGGCTGCAGCTTTGGCGGCTATCACGCGGTCAACATCGCGCTGCGCCATCCCGACGTATTTACCGGCTTTTTGTCCATGTCGGGGACATTCGACCTCAAGAACTTTCTTCAGGGCTACTACGACCGGGACTGCTACTTCAACCTGCCGGCGGACTATCTGCCCAACCTGGGCGACCCATGGTTTCTGGATCGCTACGCTCGCAACAGTTATGTGCTGGCCACGGGCTGGGACGATCAGTGCCTGGGCCAGAATCAGAATCTCGACCGGATCTTGAGCTCCAAGGGCATTCCCCATAAGCTCTTTGTCTGGGAGTCCTGTAACTCCCACGATTGGCCTACCTGGGAGCGGATGGTGCGGGAGTATTTGTAAGAGAACAGGGAACAGTCTGAAGCCATGAAATCGAGTAGTTCATGCCCGGGAGCGCGCCTCAAAAGAATTGCCGCATGGCTTGCCTTGCTGACGATTGCATTGGGACTTCGCGTCGGCTTGGCGATCCGTTTTCCTAATGTTTTTCATCCCGACGAAATCTTTCAAACTCTGGAACCCGCGCACCGGCTGGTCTATGGCTACGGCGTAACCACATGGGAATGGAGGGAGGGAATTCGTTCCTGGGTGTTGCCCGCAGTTCTGGCCGGCGTCATGCGCGCCACCGGCTGGATGGGCTCCGGCGCCACCGGCTACACCTACGGAATGATCGTCGTCTTATCGCTTGCCTCCTTATCAACAGTGTGGTTTGGCTTTGCCTGGGCTAAGCGCGCCAGCGGATCTGAGGCGGCGATCATTGCGGCGGGAGCTTGCTCCGTATATTTGGGGCTGGTCTACTTTGCGCCCAAGGCGCTGACTGAAGTGGTGGCCACCCATGTCTTGCTTCCGGGCCTGTATCTGGGCGTGTACGGAGATGCGAGCAACGAGAGGAAGCGGCTGTTTTTCGCGGGGATTCTCTGCGGCATCGCGGCATCCCTGCGGATACAGCTGATCCCGGCTGTCGCCTTTGCCGCCATCTATTTTTGTTACCCCCGCTGGCGCCGGAGAATTCCCGCCGTGGTTGCCGGGCTCTCGCTGCCAATTCTGGCGTTCGGGCTGGTGGACAAGATTACCTGGTCTTATCCCTGGCAATCCTTCATTCGCAACTTTCAGGTCAATGTCTTGGAGGGCCGGAGCCAGGAGTATGGGGCCCAGCCCTGGCACTGGTATCTGCTGGTGCTGCTGGTCATGCTCGGTCCCGCTGTTCTTTTCATCGTGCAGGGCGCGCTGCGCAGTCCCTTCCTGGCCGCGGTTTTGCTCATTATTCTCGGTTCGCACTCCCTGCTTAGCCATAAGGAGATTCGGTTTATTTACCCGGTCCTCCCTCTGGCAATTACCCTGGCCTCCATCGGCTTCGTGGAATTTGTCGCGCTGATAAGAACCAGACCCAAGCTGGTAGAATTTTCGAAACTTGTTGTCGCCGCGGGTTTGCTTTTCTTCGCTCTTTCATCGGTGTTCATCGCTTCAATGCTGCCCGGCTGGTGGAAAGTTCCGGGCGCTCAACTCGCCCTGGATCAACTCAGCCGGGATTCGACGCTCTGCGGCGTTGGCTTTTATGGGGTCAACTGGTGGGACATCACCGGATATACCCACCTCCATCGCAATGTTCCAATCGTTCCTGTGATGGACAGCGCCGGCCTGGTGAAAGAGGCTCCGGCTTTTAACGCTTTAATCGCACCCTATGCAACACCCGAGGCGCCCGCCAGTTTCCAGAGGGGCGCTTGTTGGAATAGGGTTTGCCTGTATCGGCGCGCGGGCGCTTGCCAAGCGCCTCAACCGGAAGACACATTCGATGGGTTTCTGCGAAGAACCGGAAATTGAGAACCCCAAGGAGATGGCCCATGAGTACCCTCAACCCTTACGAACGCTTTCTGGACGGACGGCCGCTGGAAACCATCCTTGCCGCGACCCCCGCGGAGATTGGCCGGCTCATTGAAGCAATTGGCGCGGTAAGAGTGAACACGCCACCCGCGCCAGGCAAATGGAGCGCGGCGGAGATTGTCTGCCACCTGGCCGACTGCGAACTGGTCTTTGGCTTTCGCCTGCGCCAGACGCTGGCCGAGGATGCGCCGGTCATTCAGCCCTTCGACCAGGAAAAGTGGGCCGCGACGTATCCCGGCGTCGCAGCCAGCCATGCGCTGAACGTGTTTTCAGCGCTGCGCGGGTGGAATCTGCTGCTGATCCGCGGGGCTCTGCCAGCCGCGGCCGCCAGGCCAGTCACCCACCCCGAGCGGGGCACGATGACGTTTCTGAACCTCGTGGAGACCATGGCCGGGCACGACCTGAATCACCTGGGGCAGTTGCAGAGGCTGGCCTCGGGTCTTTCCGGGGTATGAGCGGCATGGGCAGTAAATAAGTCAATGATTTTTCGAGATACACGGGAACCATTTTGCGGCGTGCGGGGTCAAAGAGAGTAGCATTCCTATGTTGGTCCAAGGAGGCCCCGATGCGCCGTATTCTCGCCGTCTTCTGTCTTGTTGCCTTCACACTGACCCTGGCCGCGCAGTCTCCGGCCGGCTCCGCAGCCCAATCGAAACTAGCTCCAAAGACCACCGGGCCGGCCGCGGCTGCAGCCACCATGCCGCAGGTGGTCAAGGATCTTCCAGTACGCAAGGTTGTGCTCTACAAGAACGGGGTGGGCTACTTTGAACATGCCGGGACGGTGAGTGGCAACCAGAAGGTCGCCATCGACTTTACTTCGCCGCAGCTGAACGACGTGCTGCAGTCGCTCACGGTGCTCGACGAGGGCGGCGGGCGCATCGCCGGGGTCAATTACAACTCCACCACGCCGCTGGCCGAGCAGCTCAAGTCGCTCTCGCTGGGCATGAGCGACGATCCCACCTCGGCCGAGCTCTTCCAGGCGCTGCGCGGGCAGCGGGTCGAGGTGCTCGGCGGCCCTGGTGGCCCCATCACCGGCCGTCTGATGGCCATCGAGTCGCGCACTGAAAAGATTCCCGGTGGCGATAACGATGCAACCATCGAAAAGTTCTATCTTTCGATCATTGCCTCCTCGGGCGCGGTGCGGGTGATCGAACTGACTCCGGCCCTGAGCGTACGCCCGCTCGACGCGAACCTCCAGGGCCAGCTCGACCGCTATCT